>CAYTYL010000075.1:6466-8182 GCA_964441715.1 uncultured Muribaculaceae bacterium | reverse complement strand
GTTTGGGATATAAAATAATGTCATTACCTTTAGAGTGACGGATGGCGACATCCGCAATGCGGCGCGGCGGACACTTGCCGATGCGTTGCGCAAACAGAGCAATATAATCCGAACTATGAAAAGTTTCAAACCGAATGCGTGGTTTCTTCCGCAAAGCGTCATCATCATAGGCACTTACGATGCGGACGGCACGCCGAATGCGATGAATGCCGCATGGAGCGGCACATGGGACAATGACGAGATCTTTATCTCCATGGGCAACCATCAGACCACTGTCAACCTGAACGCCAATCCCGATTTTACCGTGGCTTTCGCCACACGGGAAACCATGACTGAGGCCGATTATGTCGGAGTCGTCAGCGGGAAGAAGACCAAGGACAAGGTGGCAAGGACCGGATGGACGGCCGTGAAAGGGGAGTGCGTAAATGCACCTGTCTTCACCGACTTTCCCTTGACCATGGAATGCCGTATCGAGAAAAAGTACGACGAGTCGGAAACTGGCTATTATCTCGTCGCCAAAGTCCTCAACATCCGGTGCCGCGAGGATTATCTGGCTGAAGACGGCAAGCCTGATGTTGAGAAAATGCATCTCATCACCTTCGACCCGATCCATACCGGCTATATCGAACTCGGCACGCGTGTGGGCAACGCCTTCAAGGACGGACTTAAACTCAAACAGCATTAGTTATATCACCGCTTAAGCATAGAAAAAATGATTGCGGAAGGGAAGTACCGGCATACATATTCGCCCGAAATATCGGACATCACTCCATCGTACATGTTCACGCCTAATGCGATGCTGAAGTATTTTCAGGACAGCTTCGCACGTATGATGACAATCTACGGATTGGCTGCCTTCGACATAGTAAAGCAGAGACGGATGCTTGTCATCACTGAGTTCAGGATTGATGTCCGTCCTGCGGTAACCTTCTGGTCCGAGGATTTTACGGTGGAGCTGTGGATCAGCGAGCTGACACCGCTGCGCATTTACTGCGATTTCCGCATTGTCCGCAAGGACAACGGCAATCCGATAGCTTCGGGAACAAGCCAGTGGAACATCCTCAACCTCGACACGAGACGGCTGGAGACGACTGATTTTCTCTCCGGCAAATTGACGGTTATTCCTGAAATGATGACCTCCGGCCACAAAAAGGAACGCTTCCCCAGGCAGGAGACCTTTGAAATGCAGGTGTCGCATCATGTCAACCGGCTTGACCTTGACTTCAACCGCCACGTCAGCAACCGCAACTACGTGAGCATAGCCCTGCTGACCATGCCCGAGGAAGTGCTTTCCGCCCGGACCCTGACATCGTTCACCGTCCATTGGCTTCACGAAACCTACCTTGACGACGACCTCGTATGCCGCATGTCGCGTACGGCTGACGGAGATTTTCTCCACACGTTGACCAACAGTGACGGCATCGTGGTCTGCGAACTTCTAAGCAGATGGCAGCCTCAGACAGCGATTCCTGATGTGAGCGAAGTGCTGAACCGCGATCTGTAGCGGTTCACTCCCATACGGCGGTTTTCGCATTTCGCCGGTAAGCCGGCAATGGTTTTTTTCTTCAGCTGTCCTTGGTTTCAGTACCAAAGTGAAAAGTAGTTCTTGGCAAAAAGCATCAATCCTTCGTTGACTTTTTGCCTCTGTTCTTCACTGTCCATATTGTGCAATACCCTTTTCTATATAAAGAAAGTTATTTTTGACTTCAGAGATGT
>CAYTYL010000075.1:0-6456 GCA_964441715.1 uncultured Muribaculaceae bacterium | reverse complement strand
AAACTGGTTCATATTTTGTTCTTTTGCGGGAAAAATGTTGCACGGATCAGCTGCAGGTTACGTTCATTGTTCTGCCGGCGGTCATGACGGCTGCCTTCTTCGGAGAGGTCATCGCAGGCGAGGCAGTAGCCGTGCTTCCGGATGGAGTCTATGGGCCGGACGTCGCTGTTGAAATAGTTTTTTGGTTGAAATAGTTTTTTGCCATTGCGCAGTTTTCTGATGGTGCAAAGGTAGAGCGCGTGGTTGCCAAAATGCGGCATTGAACAAAAAATGGCAAAGGAAAGCGGACAACGCAAAAATGCACTACGGAAAGTGCAATCTTATCGATTATCGTCACTTTCAATAGTGCAATTATGTTGTTTCAGCGGGGGCTATTTTACATGGGAAGCGATGGCTCTTGCCTGTGCATCTGCCTGAGCAGCCTCTGCACCGTGGATACTTGTACCGCCGAGAACCGTCGCCGTCGGGGCTTCTTTCTTGATGAAGCGCTCGCTGCTCCCCATGCCGCTGCCCTCGTTGGTGCAGAACGGAATGATAGTCTTGCCGGAGAAGTCGAAACTCTCGAGAAAAGTGTAGACTACCATAGGCATTGTGCCCCACCAGTTAGGGTATCCGAGGATGATTGTGTCATACTCTGCGATGCTGTCGAGTTTGTTCTTCAACTCCGGGCGGGCCTTCTCGCGGAGTTCCTGTTTTGCCTGGTCTATGCACTCGTAGTAATCCTTCGGGTACTCGTATGTCGTGTCAATATGGTAAACGTCCGCATCGGGCAGCAGTGCCTTCAGTTTTTCAACGACTACCTCCGTGTTGCCTTTATCGAGGTTGCGGACGCTTCCGTTCCAGTAATTTTCTCCTCTGCGGGAGAAATATGCGATTAATGTCTTCCCCATAATTGTAAGTCAGTTATTTGCATTTGCTTATATTGAAATAGAAACTTTTTTTTCCGTTTGCAAAGGTAGTATAATGCTCAGTAAGTCTTTATGGACAAATTTCGGGAAAACATGTCAATTTTCCTGATTGATTTATTGGCCAGACTGCAATGGGCGTCAATCGCGTAAGTTTACGGCGGTCGATAATAAGCCGCAGATAGCAGCTACTGCTCGGAACTACAGTCCGAGCCGCATCACTATTTACGGCTCATCGGAGGCAAATATAGCGACAAAATGATACGGATTGTTCCTTTTTGCTATTTTTGCTGAAACGGACGCGTCCGGTACGTCGGATTTATTCCCGGACAAATCCGGGCGTACGGCAGAGATATCCTATTAAAACAACAATATGAAAGTTCTATTGATAAGTGCCAGCCCCCGGAACGGAGGAAACACATTCATCGCCCTCAGCGAGGTGCAGAAGACATTGGAAAAAGATGGAATCGGGACCGAACTGATTCAGATAGGCGCAAAGCCCGTAAGGGGCTGCATTGCCTGCAACTGGTGCAAAAGCCATCCTGAGGCGGCCCGCTGCGTTTTCGATGACGACATAGTGAACGGCATTTCAGCCAAGGCAAAGGAAGCGGACGCATTCGTGTTCGGCGCACCGGTATATTACGGAGTGCCCAACGGAAGCGCCATCTCCCTTGTGCAGCGCCTTCTCTACAGCAACGGTCAGGCGTTCAAGTACAAACCGGTCGCCAATGTCTGCATCTGCCGCAGGGGTGGGGCGGACGTTTCATATCAGACGATGAACATGATGTTCGAGATGATGAGCATGCCGGTCGTGACGTCGCAGTATTGGAACATTGCCTACGGCAGGGAAAAAGGCCAGGCGGCACAGGATGTGGAAGGAATGCAGACCATGCGTACATTGGCGCACAACATGTCATGGATGCTTAAAAAGTTCCATGATGAACCGGCGGGGGATAAGCCCGAACAGGAACTCCCGTGGACACCGATGCATTTCATAAGGTAGAAATGTGCAAATTCTGGCGAAAAAAGTAAAACAACAATGCGGGGGATTCTCCCAATCTTTGCAAGCGGAACAGAAAACATCATTTGATATGAAATACACGACTCTTGGAAAGACGGGGATAGAGGTCTCCCGCATTTGCGTAGGTTGCATGTCCTACGGAAAGGCCTCGAAAGACTTTCAGCAATGGACTCTCGGACCTGAGGACACTCAGGCCATGGTAAAGCACGCCGTTGACCTCGGCGTGAATTTCTTTGACACGGCCAACATCTATTCTTTCGGCACCAGCGAGGAATATCTGGGCAGGGCGCTTCGGAACATAGGCATTCCACGCGAAAAGGTAGTGATCGCTTCCAAAGTCTTTTTCAACGAAGGGCATCTTTCCCGAAAAGCCATACTTCGCGAGATTGACGGTACTCTGAAACGCCTCGGCACGGACTATCTGGACCTTTATCAGATTCACCGTTTCGACTACGGTACTCCCATCGAGGAAACGATGGAGGCCCTTGACACTCTGGTGAAAGCGGGGAAAGTACGTGCGACAGGAGCATCGGCAATGTTCGGCTACCAGTTCCACAATATGCAGATTTGCGCGGAGCGCAACGGATGGACGCTCTTCTCCACCATGCAGAACCACTACAACCTTATGTACCGTGAAGATGAGCGTGAGCTGATACCCATATGCGAACAGTACGGAGTCTCCCGCATTCCTTATTCTCCTCTGGCAGGAGGCCATCTGACCCATAGGGGATGGGAAAGCGGCACCGCACGTTCCGAAACCGACAGGACAATCCGGAAAAAGTACGATGCGGCCAAGGAGAATGATCTGGAAATCATAGACAGGACAGCCGCGCTTGCAGACCGTCTCGGGGTCACCATGACGGAAGTGGCTCTTGCATGGACTCTCGCCAAAGGCGTAGCGTCCCCGATAGTCGGCGCTACCAAGGCGTCCCACTTCGATGCGGCCGTAAGGGCGGTTGACCTTGAGCTCTCCAAGGAAGATGTAGCCTTTCTGGAAGAACCCTACAGAGCGCACGAGATTGTGGGCGCTCTTTCAAAGACTGACCCCAACACCATATAGAACATGTTTAAGAAACTGTTTCTGTCAGGACTGTGTGTCCTGGCGAGTATGATAATATACGCACAGAATATGGAAAACGTACTTTCGTCCCGCAGACAGGGACTGTCAGCCATTGCGGCTTTGGAAGCCAAAGGCGACATGAAGGGACTTGAAAAAGCCATAGCAGAAGGACTTGACGGGGGACTTGCCGTCAATGAAATCAAAGAAGCTCTCTCGCAGCTCTACGCATATACGGGATTCCCGAGAAGCCTCAACGCTCTCGGTACGCTGCAGAAGGTCGTCGAGACCCGCAGATCAGCAGGTATCGTCGATAAAGACGGGAAGGACGCGGATCCGCTTCCGGCAGATTACGATGCGTTGCGACAGGGAACTGAGGTCCAGACCAAGCTCGTCGGGAAGCCGTTCGACTATACCTTCGCTCCGGCGACGGACTATTACCTGAAGGCACATCTCTTCGGAGACATCTTCGCCCGCGACAATCTGTCTTATGCAGACAGGGAGATAGTCACGGTGAGCGCGATATCCGCTCTTCCCGGATGTGAGCCGCAGCTGAGGTCGCATGTGTCCGGTGCCCGGAACATGGGTGTCACCGATGCGGAACTCAGGGCCATGCCGGCCGTTCTGGAAGAAAAAGCCGGACTTGAAGAAGCCGAAAGGCTCCGCGGCGCATTGTCCGCAGTCCTCGGTGACAGCTACACGCCGGTGCGGACCGTGGATTTCTCGGTGTGGCCGAAAGGCGAGCCCAATCCGTTCGGAAAATACTTCATCGGAAAAAGTTATCTTGCTCCCATGGGAGCCGTCACCAACGTCACTTTCGAACCCGGCTGCCGCAACAACTGGCATATCCACCACAAGCAGGTGCAGGTTCTGATATGCGTCGCAGGACGTGGCTGGTATCAGGAATGGGGCAAACCTGCCGTGCTTATGACCCCCGGCACCGTCATCGAAGTTCCTGCGGAGACCAAGCATTGGCATGGGGCGGCCGCCGACAGCTGGTTCCAGCATCTGACCTACCACAAGGATGTTCAGGAAGGTGCTTCAAACGAGTGGCTGGAGGCTGTCTCCGACCGGGAGTACGGAAGCGTAAAAGAATGATTAAATCAGATCAGCCCGGCTTTTCAGTCGGGCTGAAACTTTTATACGTCGTTTGCAATCTCCTTGACGATCTTTGCCGGCACTCCGACCGCGACCACGTTGTCCGGCAGATCTTTGGTGACCACCGCTCCGGCCCCGACGACTACGTTGTTGCCGATTGTCACGCCCGGAAGTATGGTCACATTTCCTCCTATCCAGACATCGTTGCCGATTGTGACGGGCTTGGCTATGCCGAGATGTTTCCGTCGGCCGGCAGGGGAGAGCGGGTGTCCTACCGTAGTGATGAGCGTGTTCGGTCCTATCATCACATTGTCGCCGATATGCACTTCTCTGATGTCAAGAATCGTCAGATTGTAGTTTCCGGTGAAATTGTTGCCGATGAAGATGTTCCTGCCGTTGTCGCAGTTGAAAGTCTTGGCAATCCATACCTTTTCGCCTTTGTGTCCGAGGTTCCTTTCCAGACAGGCATACTGTGCCTCGTAATCGGTGTCGTCGATGGCGTTGTATTCCCTGCACCAGAGAATGGCCCGTTCTTTAAGGGCCTCCACTTCAGGATCGTCATAGCAATATTCCAATCCTGCCTTAAGTTTTTCGAGTTCTGTCATATTATGATTAGGTTTCTGATTTCCGGTCTTGTTTTTAAAATTTCCGGTAATCCAGAGGAGTCATGCCGGTGTGCCGTTTGAAGAACTTGTCGAAGAAGCTCGGATTGGCAAAGTTGAGTTCGTCCGAAATCTCGAAAACCATCTTGTCGGTGTACTTCAGCATTGACTTCGCATGCATTATTATGTTCCTGTTTATCCATGACATGACCGTCTCTCCGCTGGTCTGTTTTACGACGAAACCCAGGTGCGACGGAGTGATGCATAGGCGGTCGGCATAAAACTTCTGGCCGTGCTCTTTAAGGCCGTACGCGTTGACAAGTTCGATGAAATCATGCAGGAGCTTCTCCTGCCGGCTCATGGTCCGCTCCTTGCGATTCTTTTCGTAAAGTGCTTTCAAGTCCGTCAGCAAGGCAGCCTGGAGGTGGTTGATTGAGGACAGCACGATCTGCCGGCGGTTGACTTCGTGCCAGATCAACCGGAAATACTCATTGCAAAGCAGCCGCTCATCGGTCTCCAGCTCGAAAACGGCAGAATGTGTGAAAAGGGTCTCGTCGGGGAACTCCTGATAGGAAAACACTTCCAGGTTGAAGTCTTCGTCCGTGTCCAGAATCTCGAAAACGGACCCTTTCGGCACCACGGCGAGCACACCTTCATGAAGATCCGTCTTTTCCAGGTTGATGACGGAAGTCGCATGTCCGGCGGTGACGAGCATGACTCGCCCTTCTCCGACACGGTAGGGCTGACCTTTGACCAGAAACTGGCCGCCGAACTTTTGGGAGTTCATGGATACGAACAGCTTGTCGCTGATGTATGCGCCGTCTTTGAGGTCGCCTATGTCGTTCACCACGCCCAAGGTGAGATTTTCGATTGCTCTTGCCATATTCTATAAAACAGACCATTAATACCATGTATCAGGCAATAATGATTCTGTGTGGACATTGTATTTTAGCATCGGCAATATAAGTATTTTTTATGAATCCTATAAAAGGTATTCAGTTGCCGCTGAACGTAAAAAACAAAAGAATATGAAATGGTTGTATGAAAATTGGATGAAGGCGACGCCGTTCCTTGCAGTTTACACATTCATCCTGCTGTGGCTTTTTGTCAAGGACAGCGATTTCGCATTGTTTCTCGTATGGCTGCAGTGCTCCGTCTATTGGGCCCACGAGTTCGAAGAATATGTCTGCCCCGGAGGGTTTCTCGATTTCTTCAACCGCAACCCCCTTCGCTCGACGCGCGGAGATTACCCCCTGACACTGAAGGGAACATTTTGGATAAACATTCCTCTCATGTACATCCTTCTCCCTCTCTCCGGCATTCTTTCGACCGTATGCGGAGTGTCATGGGGACTGTGGACCGCCTATTATTCAGTTCTCAACGCTTCGGCCCATGTGGTGATGTTCTTCATCTACGGCCGCAGATACAATCCCGGTCTCGTGGCGAGCGTTCTGCTTAACATCCCCGTCGGCATATACACGATATGGTATTTCCTTTCCAATCATCTCGTGACGACAGGTGTGAATATTGCAAGCATAATCGTAGGCATAATCGCACAGGCGTCCATGATGATTTACGGATTTGCCTATCTTGTGCCGAAAGAGAAGCGGGAAGGATACCGCAGACCCTGAACAACGATTTAAAAACTGACAGCGATGAAGTTTTTGCGTACTTTGCCCATAATCATGCTTTTTGCGTTCAAACTTATGTACGCAGAAGCTCAGGATGTTCATTCGCAATGTCATCATCAAAACTCCATCTCCATGACTGATT
>CAYTYL010000074.1:0-8209 GCA_964441715.1 uncultured Muribaculaceae bacterium | reverse complement strand
TGACTTCATTCACTCACCACCCGTTCTACACCAAGTTCCCGCTTGAACTGGCCGACAACTGGCGTTACGATCAGGCCTACAATGTTCCCGTCGATGAACTCATGGACGCGCTGTTCTACGCCATCGAACATGGATACACCACCACCTGGGGAGGAGACGTAAGCGAACTGGGATTCACCCGCAACGGCATAGCCGTACTTCCGGACACCGAAACCAAATCCACATCAGGGTCCGACCAGGAAAGATGGGTAGGCAAAGATGACAGCAAGGAAGCCGCCGGCAATGCGGACACTCTGCCTAAAGAGAAATACGTGAGCCAGGAAGACAGACAGAAGGCATTCGATGAGAAGACCACGACAGACGACCATGGAATGCAGGCTTTCGGCATAGCCAAGGACCAGAACGGAACCCGCTATCTGATGATCAAGAATTCATGGGGCGAGACCGGTAAATATAAAGGAGTATGGTATATTTCCGAGGCTTTCTCAAGAGCTAAGATGATAGACTTCATGGTTCACAAGGATGCTCTTCCCAAAGAACTTAAAGCAAAGCTCGGAATCAGGTAATGAGGGAAGTTGTCAGACAAATCCCGAATATTGTCACCTCGATGAATCTCTTGTCAGGTTCAATCGGGGTGATAATGTGCTTGGAAGGTAACATAGAAGCAGCTTTCCTGCTGATGATAGCCGCCGCCGTATTCGATTTCTTCGACGGCATGACGGCAAGGGCTCTCGGAGTCAGTTCAGACATGGGCAAGGAGCTTGACTCGCTCGCGGATGTAATAAGTTTCGGACTTCTTCCGGCCCTTATGCTGTCTGAAACCATGCTTTCGGCAGGAAACCACGGCTGGATACGCTTCTTTCCGCTGCTCATAGCTCCGTTCTCAGCTTACAGGCTGGCCAAGTTCAACCTGGACAGCAGGCAGCACGACAGCTTCATAGGACTTGCGACACCGTCTTCCGCAATGATCTGCGGCTCTCTTGCATCTTATGTCCGCATGAATCCGGAGTCATGGATATCCGTGCTGTGCGCCGGATCATGGTTCATTCCGCTTCTTTCCGCTATTCTATCTTATCTTCTGATCTGCGAGATTCCCATGTTTTCGATGAAATTCAGCAAAGGCAAAAAAACAGACCGCAGGACGGATATCCTCCGGGCAGTCTTCCTTATAAGTTCAGCCGTAGCCGCGGCTGCCGTACTGATTTTCCGTTCATCATGGCCTCTGGCATTCCTCTATGCATTCGGCATATATGCGATACTCAACATAGCTGCATTCATTATCGATAAAATAAGATGAAAAGGATCTTTTTTCTTTCATGGCTTCTGTTTTTCTGCCTGACGGCAGCCGCGCAGAATTACCCGTACAGGGCGGATTACCTGTGGACGACCGTTCCCGACCATGCGGACTGGCTCTACAGGACAGGTGAAAATGCTTCCGTAGAAATAGGTTTTTTGAAATACGGTGTCCCGAGAGACGGAGTCATAGATTATGAAATCGCCGATGACATGCTGGAAGCCGACAGGAAAGGGAGCGTGACGATGAAAAGAGGCAAAGCCGTCATCAATATAGGTACCAGAAAAGACCCCGGTTTCAGAGACCTGAGATTGACGGCCGTCATCGACGGGGTCAGCTATCATCACCATGTCAAACTCGGATTCGGAGCGGAAGACATCCGTCCGGTCACGAAAGAACCCTCGGATTTCACGGATTTCTGGAAGAGGACCATAGAAGAAGCCGAAACATTCCCTCTTACATACACCAAAGAACTTGCGGAAGAATACTGCACGGACAAAATAGACTGTTACCTCGTAAGGCTATACCTGAACCGGCAGCAGCAGAGCATATTCGGATACCTGTTCTTTCCGAAAAATGCGGAGAAGGGCAAATGTCCCGTAGTGCTGTGCCCTCCCGGAGCCGGGATCAAAACCATAAAGGAACCTTTGAGACACAAGTATTACGCAGAAAACGGATGCATCCGCTTCGAGACAGAGATCCACGGTCTGGATCCGAGAATCTCCGCGGAAGTGTTCGACGAGATGAGCAAAGCGTTCAACGGGGCGGAAAACGGCTACATGACCGACGGAGCGGAAGACAGGGAAAGATACTACATGAAACGGGTGTTCATAAGTCTCGTCAAATCGATAGATCTGCTGACTTCCCTACCCGAGTGGGACGGAAAGAATGTAGCCGTACAGGGAGGCAGCCAAGGAGGCGCCCTTTCAATTGTCGCCGCAGGCCTTGATCCGAGAGTAACGCACTGCATTGCCAACCATCCAGCCATGTCGGACATGGCCGCATACATGGTAAAAGGCAGGACAGGAGGCTGGCCTCACATGAACAGAATCAAAGGGTTCCTGAACGAAAGGACGGCCAACACTCTCGCATATTACGATGTGGCGAACTTCGCGGGACATGTGAAAGCGAAAGTACGCATGACGTGGGGCTATAACGATGACGTATGTCCTCCCACCACATCATACGCCGTATGGAACTCTTTCAAATGTCCCAAAGAGTCTCTGATAACCCCGATAAACGAGCATTGGACATCGGAAGAGACCGAATACTCGCACATGAAGTGGCTGATGGAGAATCTCTACTGAAGCCCGGACTAAAACAGATTTCTGTAACCCTTCGCCAGACCTCCGGCGGAGGTTTCTTTATATAGAGAAGGTATGTCCTTGCCGGTCTGCTTCATGACTTCCACGACATGGTCATAGGATATCCTGTGGAAACCGTCGGAGAACGAAGCATAGACGTTGGAGTCGAGAGCCCTGGCGGCAGCGAAAGCGTTTCTTTCTATGCAAGGTATCTGAACCAGTCCGCAGACGGGATCGCAGGTCATGCCGAGATGATGCTCCAATCCCATTTCAGCCGCATACTCAATCTGGGTCGGACTGCCTCCGAACAGCTGGGTCGCTCCGGCGGCCGCCATGGCACAAGCAACTCCGACCTCCCCCTGGCATCCCACTTCAGCACCGGATATGGACGCATTGGTCTTGACGACATTTCCGAACAGTCCCGCGGTCGCAAGGGAATGAAGAATCTTCTTGTCGGAGAAACCGTGTCCTTTTGACAGATGATACATCACCGCCGGGATGACACCGGACGAACCGCAGGTAGGAGCCGTGACGATGGTGCCTCCGCTGGCGTTTTCCTCGCTGACGGCCAAAGCATACGCAAATATAAGTCCCCTCGACTGCATGGTCGTTTTGTAACCGCAGGCTTTTACATAATACACGGACGCCTTACGGGATATCCTGAGAGGGCCCGGCAATGCGCCTTCCGTCTCCAGCCCGTTCTGGACGGACTGCCGCATATTGTCCCAGACATATTGGAGATAATCCCAGATGTCGGGACCTTCGCACATGTCCACATATTCCCAATAACTGCGCCCGTTGTTCTGACACCATTTCATTATCTGGCTCATGCTGCTCAGATTATAGACCTCGTCACCGATATCTACCGTATTGTCTTCGCCCGTGGAAAGCGCTCCGCCCCCGATACTGTACACCGTCCAGTCTTCCGTGACGTTGCCCGCCTCGTCCATGGCCCTGAATTCCATCCCGTTGGGGTGAAACGGAAGAAAAACGGAAGGCTTCCATACGATGGTAAGAGGCGCTATGGCACTGAGGACGTCTTTTATGGCGACATCCGTCATGTGCCCCTTGCCGGTGGCGGCAAGGCTGCCGTAAAGGATGACCTCGAACGATTTAGCATCCTTATGCCTTTCAGCGAACATCCGAGCCGCTCTCTGCGGCCCCATGGTATGACTTGAAGAAGGGCCCCTGCCCACTCTGTACAATTCTTTCAAAGACTTCATCATGCTTTCTCAAAAAGTTAACGAATATAGTTACCGGACTGATTTCATTTAAGATTTTTTAGCATATCTTTGCAAATACTGAAAAACTTAAACACCAGACCGAGTAAACACACTAAGTCCGTATTTCGGAGTGCAAATTTAACATTTTTAATAAGCGCACCATCAACTATGGAGGAAAATCTCAAACACACCTGTCTCTACGACTGCCATGTCCAGTTGGGAGCGAAGATGAGCCCGTTCGGTGGCTTTATGATGCCGATTCAATATTCATCCATCATCTCCGAACACAATGCCGTAAGACATCACGTGGGGATGTTCGATGTTTCCCATATGGGAGAAATATTCGTAAGCGGCCCGGATGCGATGAAATACGTCAACCATATCTTCACCAACGACGTAAGCAATCTGGAAGACGGCAACGCGCTCTACGGCATGATGCTGTATCCCGACGGAGGAACCGTCGACGACATACTTGTGTATAAGGAGTATGCACCTCTGAGCTATCTGCTTGTAGTGAACGCAGCCAACATAGACAAAGACTACAAATGGATGCTCGACAACTCCGGGGCTTTCGACGTAAAGATCGACAACCAGTCGGAGAAGTGGGGACAGCTCGCAATCCAGGGGCCCGAGGCTGAAAAAACTGTCGGAAAAGTGCTGGGGACGGATCTTTCACAGCTGAAGTTCTATGCTTTCCTGGATCTGAATCTCGACGGAAAGAGAGTGATAGTGAGCCGCACAGGCTACACCGGAGAAGACGGTTTCGAAATTTTCTCCGACCCTGAAAGAATAAGGGACTATTGGAACGCTTTCCTTAAGGAAGGAGTGGCTCCTTGCGGTCTGGGATGCAGGGATACCCTGAGATTTGAAGCCGGCCTCCCCCTCTACGGCGATGAACTGTCAAAAGACATCTCTCCCGTGGAAGCCGGACTGAGCATGTTCTGCAAACTGGACAAGCCTGAATTCATAGGAAAAGATGCTGTCGCGGCGCAAAAAGCCGGCGGTCCTTCCAAAAAAATAGTAGGTATCGAGCTGGAAGACAACGCCATTCCCAGAGCCGGATATCCGGTCGAACTGGCGGACGGCACTGAAATAGGCACCGTAACTACCGGATACCATTCCATCTCGCTGGACAAAAGCATCTGCTTCGCTCTCATCGATGCCGGATACGCCGCCCTCGGGACGGAGCTTTACATAAGGATACGTAAAAAAGTTTTCCCCGGAAAAGTTGTAAAGAAAAGATTCTACAATACAAATTACAAGAAGAGTTAAACATAAATCCAAATAACCTGAAAAACTATGGCTAAAGTACTTGAAGATTTGCTTTACAGCGAATCACATGAATGGGTAAAAATCGAAGGCGACATCGCCGTCATCGGAATAAGCGATTACGCTCAGTCTGAAATGGGTGACATTACCTATGTCGACATGCCTGAAGTGAACGAAGAGATCTCGGCCGGTGAAGAATTCGGCGCTCTTGAAAGCGTCAAGTCATCCAGCGATCTTTACTGCCCAGTGAGCGGAGAAATCGTTGAAACGAATTCCGCCGTAGAGGACAGCCCGGAACTCATCAATGAAGATTCCTACGCCAACTGGATCATCAAAGTGAAAATGAGCGACAAGGCAGAGCTTGAAAAACTGCTTGATGCGGAAGCATACAAAAAACTGACGGAGAAATAATCAAATGGGGACCTTTTCATATTTTCCTCATACGGAAGATGATATAAGGGAAATGCTGGACAGGGTCGGTGTCGCCTCACTTGACAGCCTGTACAGCGATGTTCCCTCTAAATTCATCTACAAGGGGGAATACAATCTTCCCGACGCCATGTCGGAGCAGGAAATAAGGGATTGGCTGCATAAGCTCGGCGGAGAAAACCGGAAAATGACCGTTTTTTCCGGAGCCGGAGCTTACGACCATTACTCCCCCGCCACCGTTTCATACCTGACATCCAGGTCGGAATTTCTCACGGCATACACACCTTACCAGGCTGAGATTTCGCAAGGAACATTGCGGTATATATTTGAATACCAGAGCATGATCTGCGAACTCACGGGAATGGACATCAGCAATGCGTCCATGTATGACGGGCCCACGGCCGCATCCGAGGCGATGATGATGGCAGTGGCTTGCACAAGAAAGAAAAACAAGGTTCTTCTTTCCCGTACGCTGCTGCCCAATGTCATAAAGGTTGTGGAGACCTATGCGAAATACCATGGAGTCCGGCTTGGCTACATAGAAAGCGAAGACGGACAGACCGGTCTCGACAGCCTCCGCAACGGTCTTGCAAGCGGAGATGTGGCGGGAATCATCGTTCCTGCAATCAACCGATACGGCATCATCGAGGATCTTTCCGGATTTGCCGACAGTGCACACGATGCAAAGGCTCTCGTGATAGAGTATTGCGATCCGTCCGCGCTGGCGGTCATCAAGACTCCGGGGGAACAGAATTTCGACATAGCCGTCGGTGACGGACAGTCACTGGGAATCCCCCTAAGTTACGGAGGTCCGTCCGTAGGATTCATGGCATGCCGAAAAGAGTACATGCACAAACTCCCCGGAAGAATTGTAGGACAGACTTCGGACAAGGACGGCAAACGCTGCTATGTCCTCACTCTGCAGGCCCGCGAACAACATATCCGCAGAGAAAAGGCCACCAGCAACATCTGTTCCAACGAAAGCCTCATGGCTCTGTACGTGACCATCTACATGTCCCTTATGGGACCTGAAGGGATGCGCGAAGTCAACGAACTGTCATACGCAGGTGCACATTATCTTTATGAAAAACTGCTGGCAAGCGGAAAATTCGAGAAAGTTTACGACAAACCCTTCCTGAAAGAATTCACGCTAAGACCTCTCGTTCCTGTGGACATCCTCCAGAAGAAATTGGCCGACGAGGGATTCTTTGCCGCTCTCCAAATAGAGGACGGTCTTGTAAACTTCTGCGTCACCGAGAAAAGGACTAAGGAAGAAGTCGATTCGCTGGTAAAAATCATTAACGGGATTCAGGCATGAGATACTACGACAAGCTGGTTTTTGAAATATCAAAAGAAGGAAGGCGAGGATACACCCTTCCCGCCAACAGATACGGTATAAAACTCGATATCCCCGAAGAACTTGGAAGAGGCCGCAGAGCCGAGCTCCCTCAGGCAAGCGAACCTGACGTGACAAGACACTACACAAACCTTTCTCAGATGAACTTCGGTGTGGATACGGGTTTCTATCCTCTTGGAAGCTGTACGATGAAGTACAACCCCAAAATCAACGAAGAAATCGCATCCATGCCCGAATTCACCGGAGCACATCCCATGCAGAGCGAGGACAGCGTACAGGGGACGCTCAGAGTCTATGCGGAGATGGAAAAGTCCCTTGCGGCCATAACGGGCATGTCGGCTTTCACTTTCGCACCTTGTGCGGGAGCCCACGGAGAACTGACCGGCCTCATGATCATGCGCCGCTATCACATGTCGAGAGGTGATGAAAAGAGGACAAAAATAATCGTTCCCGACAGTGCACACGGAACGAATCCGGCGAGCGCCGCTGTCTGCGGTCTGAATGTGGTAGTGGTGAAGTCCGGTGAAAATGGGCTGATAGATGTGGAAGCGCTCAAGCCTTTGCTCGGAGACGATGTGGCCGGAATAATGATGACCAACCCCAACACCCTGGGGCTTTTTGAAAAGGATATCGAAGAAATAGCCGGACTCATCCACGGCTGCGGCGGACTTCTTTACTATGACGGGGCCAACATGAACCCTCTGCTCGGTGTCGTCCGTCCCGGGGACATGGGTTTCGACATCATGCACCTGAACCTCCACAAAACATTCTCGACTCCACACGGAGGCGGAGGCCCGGGCTCAGGTCCCGTAGGCGTGGCCGCATACCTGAAAGACTGCCTTCCGGTTCCGAGAGTGGAAAAGGACAGCGAATCCGGACTGTACAGAATCATCCGTGACAAAGACACGTCCGCCGGACAGGTTTCCGCATTCATGGGCAACTTCGGCATCATTCTGCGTGCATACTCCTACATTCTCGCACTGGGCCGACAGAACATAAAGATGGCCGGGAAACTTGCGACCCTGTCCGCAAACTACATAAAAGAATCTCTGAAGGACCTGTACAAGCTCCCTATCCCGTCGATATGCAAGCACGAATTTGTGTTTGACGGGCTGATCGACGACGGAGCCGGAAAAGCGGAAGACGGAAAAGGAGCGACTACACTTGACGTGGCCAAGAGACTGCTTGACTACGGATTCCATGCACCGACGATCTACTTCCCCCTGCTGTTCCACCAGTCACTCATGATTGAGCCTACAGAGACGGACTCCAAGGAAACCCTTGATTCATTCATTGAGGCCATGAAGAAAGTTGCGGAGGAAGCAGCTGCAAA
>CAYTYL010000073.1:0-8293 GCA_964441715.1 uncultured Muribaculaceae bacterium | reverse complement strand
TGCCTTGAGCACTTTCTGCAGGGCGTGGAAGACTTCTGCTCCGATGCGTACGCCTTCAGCCTCGCTTTCAGCACCTACGGGACGGATCATGAACTCCTGGAACGCGATGGGGGCGTCGGAGTGAGCACCGCCGTTGATGATGTTCATCATGGGCACGGGAAGAACATAGGCGTTGGTGCCGCCGATGTATCTGTAAAGAGGAATTCCGAGGTATTCGGCAGCTGCCTTGGCAACGGCGAGGGATACTCCGAGAATGGCGTTTGCTCCCAGGTTGCTCTTTGTGGGAGTGCCGTCGAGCTCAAGCATGGTTTTGTCTATGGCACGCTGCTCCAATGCGGGCATGCCTATGATGGCGGGAGCGATTTTCTCGTTGATGTTTGAAACCGCTTTCAGGACGCCCTTTCCGCCGTAGCGTTTGGGGTCTCCGTCGCGAAGCTCCAGAGCTTCGTTTTCACCGGTGGAAGCGCCGGAGGGAACCGCCGCAACGCCGATCACACCTGATTCGAGGACAACTTCGGCCTCGATTGTAGGGTTTCCTCTTGAATCGAGGATTTCCCTGCCTGTTACCTGAACTATTTTCATAATCGTATAGTTTAAGTTATACTTGATTAATTCTCATCTGATTCAATCTGCGAATTTACAAGCACTTTTGTTTTTATCCAAGTTTTTGTTTCCAATTGTATGCCCTCCGCCCGCCGCGGTGCGCCGTTCCTCTCCGCAGGTATTCCTCTCCGCAGTTGCTTCTTTCACCATGGAGTGTTCTCCGGGGCCGCCATGCGGCGGAAGAGGAGGCGGTGCGGAAGTGCACAGCCTCTGCGAGGCGGAGCGGAACCGCACGGCCCCGCGGGGCGGGCAGGCGGCTATTTCCCGGAGGGGAAGAGGCCGTAGAGCTGGTTGTCAATCATCTCCGTGACTTTTTCGAAGTCCTCCGGACGGTTGCCGAACTTTATGTTGTCGGCGTCCACGACCAGAAGGTTGTGCCGGTAGGAGGCGATCCATTCCTCATAGCGCCCGTTCAGGCCGGTGAGGTAGTCTATGCGTATGCTCTTTTCGTACTCCCTGCCGCGTTTCTGTATCTGCGCCACGAGATTGGGCACTGAACTGCGGAGATAGATGAGAAGGTCCGGAGCCTTGACCAGCGACATCATGAGGTCGAAGAGGTCGGAATAGTTTTCGAAATCTCTCGTGCTCATCAGGCCCATGGCGTGGAGATTGGGCGCGAAGATTCTGGCGTCTTCGTAGATTGTCCTGTCCTGGATGATGATGCCGTCCGACTTGGAGATTTCCACCACGTCCTTGAACCTTTTGTTCAGGAAATAGATCTGCAGGTTGAAGGACCAGCGTTCCATGTCTTCGTAGAAGTCGGACAGGTATGGATTGTAGTCCACCGATTCGTATTTGGGAGTCCACCCGTAATGGGCGGCAAGCATCCTGGTGAGCGTCGTCTTTCCGCTTCCGATGTTGCCTGCGATTGCTATGTGCATAAAAATCAAAAAATTAAATCTGCGTATCCTGTGAACCGAACAGACCGAAAAGTTCCGCGTCAATCATCTCGCTGACCTTTTCAAAGTCTTCCGGCCTGTTTTCGAAGTCGAGGGAATCGGAATCGATTTCGAGTACCCTTCCTTTGTATTTGTCGCGGATGAATTCGTCGTAGCGACGGTTGAGGTTGGACAGGTATTCGATGCTCATGCCCTGCTCGTAATCCCTTCCGCGTGAGTGGATGCGGGAAATCAGGTGCGGGACCGAGGCCTTGAGGTAGATCATCAGGTCGGGCATCCTGACGAGTGCCGTCATGGAGTTGAAGAGGAGCATGTAGGTGTCGAAGTCCCTCTCGCTGAGGTTTCCCATGGCGTAGTTGTTGGCCGTGAAGACATATACCCCTTCGAAAATGGTCCTGTCCTGGACTATGGTTTCCCTGCTGCGCGATATTTCAAGCGTGTCCTCGAAACGTTTGGCGAGGAAATACATCTCAAGGTTGAAGGACCAGCGCGATATGTCCTTGTAGTAGTCCTCCAGGTAGGGATTGTAGGTGACGGACTCGTATCTCGGAGTCCATCCGTAATGCTCCGCCAGCATCCTGGTGAGCGTCGTTTTTCCGGAACCGATGTTTCCGGCTACACCTATATATGACATGCTTTGCGTGTATATGACATGTTATGTGATGCTTCGCGATGAATTCGTCACAATGAAAAAGAAGGTCCGTCCTCTTCTCCTTCCGGGAAAAGTTCTTCTTTCTCGTTGAACGGCTGGAGGAAGGGATTGTGGGTGCGTTCGTGCCCTATGTTCGTGAGCGGTCCGTGTCCGGGAATCACGTCCGTGTCCCCGTCAAGTCCCATTATCTTGTCCATGACGCTGACTATCAGCTTGTCGTAGTCTCCTCCCGGGAGGTCGCTGCGTCCTATCGCGCCCGCGAAGAGGGTGTCTCCGCTGAGGAGCAGGCTGTCGGCCTCGTCGTGGAAACATACCCCTCCCGGAGTGTGCCCCGGAGTGGATATGACCTTGAAGGAGCTTTCGCCGAAGCGCAGCGTATCGCCGTCGTGCAGGTCAGTAGTGGGGAAGTCCATGTCCTGAATACTGAAGTGTACCCGTGCGGACAGGGTTTTGTTCAGTTCCAGGGTCGATTTCTCCAGCGGGTCCATGAACACGGGGACGGGATAGGAGTCGAGCACCATGGGTATGCCGCACACGTGGTCCCAGTGTCCGTGGGTCAGCCAGACGGCCTTGACCCTGACGCCGGCCTTCCTGATTTCTTCGTCAAGGAGCCTGAATTCGCCTTCGTCATAGCAGCCCGGGTCCACGATGACCCCCTCTCCGCTTCTGTCCCGAAGCAGAACGCAGTGCTCGCTGAACGGATTGAAGGAAAATGTCTTTACCTGAAGCATAAACGGTCGTTTTATTATTGTCCGGACCCTCCGGGCCGATTTTTGTCTTATTCTGCAAAAATACGTATTTTCGAAGTTTGATTCAACAGCTTATCACTAACTGAATGCCAAAGAGCAGAGAATACATAGAGATTGAGGGCGCTAATGCGCACAATCTCAAAAACGTAAGCGTAAGCATTCCGCGGAACGAATTTGTGGTGGTCACCGGGCTCAGCGGTAGCGGCAAGTCCTCCCTTGCCTTCGACACCATCTATGCCGAGGGCCAGAGGCGGTACATGGACACTCTGAGCCCTTACGCCCGGCATTTCATGGGAGTGCTGGAGAAGCCTGAGGTGGAGAGCATCGAGGGCCTCAGCCCCATCATAGCCATAGAACAGAAGACCACGGGAAAGAATCCCCGCTCGACGGTGGGGACCATCACGGAGATTTTCGATTTTCTGCGTCTCCTCTACTCCAAGGCGTCCCGTGCGTACACTCCGGGAGGAAAGGAGATGATCCGATACACCGATGAACAAATCATAGACCTTGTGATGAGCCGTTACAAGGGCCGCAGATGCTATCTGCTGGCTCCCGTAATCCGGGGAAGGAAGGGCCATTACAAAGAGCTGTTCGACCAGATGCGCAGGCGCGGCTACACCGAATGCCGCATAGACGGAGAAATCCGTGACCTCGGCGAAGTGACGGCGTTGGACCGGTACAAGCCGCATTTCATAGAGCTTGTGGTGGACAAGCTCAAGCCCGGTGACGGAGATGCGAAGAGGGTGAGGGATTCCGTGGCGGAGGCGCTCAACCGGGGCAAGGGCTCGATTGCCGTGCTGGATCAGGAAAGCGGCGAGCTGACCCATTATTCCAAGCATCTCATGGACCCGGACACGGGACTTTCCCTTCAGGAGCCGCAGCCGCACACCTTCTCTTTCAATTCGCCTGAGGGATACTGCCCCCACTGCAAGGGGCTCGGCATGATTGCCGATGTCAACATAGACAGCATCATTCCCGACAAGAGCATCTCGATAGCGGACGGCGCCATCGTTCCGCTCGGTAAGATAAGGGAAACCCGCAAATTTGACATCATCCGTTCGATAGCGAGGAAGTATAACGTGTCCCTGTATGATCCCGTGTCGGAGATTCCCGACAGCGTGATTTCACTCATCGTCTACGGGTCCGACGAGCTTTTCCGCATAGGAGACGGGCCGCAGACCGAGATGGTGTCCTTCGACGGCATAGCCGAGGATGTGGAGGACAAGATCGTATGCCCGGTGTGCCACGGGACGAGGCTGAGGGAAGAAACCAACTGTTTCCGCATAGACGGCAAGACCATATCAGAAGTCGCCGCCATGGAAATCAGTGACTTGCAGAAATGGATAGACTCCCTTCCGGGGAAGTTCCGGAAAAGGGAGAACGCCATTGCGTCCGACATCCTCAAGGAGCTTAGGGAGAGAATCCGGTTCATGGTGGATGTCGGTCTGGACTATCTGTCGCTTGACAGGGCTACCGCTTCTCTTTCCGGAGGGGAAAGCCAGAGAATCAGGCTCGCCACCCAGATAGGCTCGAAGCTCGTGAACGTGCTGTATATTCTGGATGAGCCGAGCATAGGCCTGCACCAGAGGGACAACCGCAAGCTGATAGCTTCGCTCAAGGAGCTCAGGGATGAGGGAAATTCCGTGATGGTGGTGGAGCATGACGCCGAGACCATGCTGTCTTCCGACTGGATTGTGGATGTCGGGCCCGGGGCGGGGGAGAAGGGCGGAGAAATCTGCCTTAGCGCCCCTACCGATTATATAGTGAAAGGAATCAGGCCCGATGCCGACACTTTGAAGCATTGCATCCTCAGGGATTCCCTGACGGCGGACTATCTCCGTGGCAAGGATTCCATTCCCGTGCCGGGGAAAAGACGGCTGGGCAACGGACTTTCCATAGGCATCCGCGGCGCCAGGGGCAACAATCTGAAAAATGTCGACATCGACATTCCTCTGGGTTGCCTGGTGGGGATAAGCGGCGTGAGCGGAAGCGGCAAGTCTTCCCTTATCAACGAGACTCTCATGCCCGTGATAAAGAACAGGCTCTACCGTTCGAAGCTCAGGGCTCTGCCCTATGGAGAAATCCTCGGGGTGAAGAACGTGGACAAGCTGATAGAGATAGACCAGAGCCCCATAGGCCATTCGCCGAGGAGCAATCCCGCGACATTCACGGGCGTGTTCAACGACATCCGGACCCTGTTTGCCGACACCATAGACGCCAAGGTGCGCGGTTTCGGTGCCGGAAGGTTTTCCTTCAACGTGGCCGGAGGTCGCTGCGAGGCCTGCAAGGGTGCGGGAATCAAGGTCATAGAGATGAATTTCCTGCCATCGGTCAACGTCGTGTGCGAAGAATGCGGCGGCAGGCGGTACAAGGAGGACACTCTGGCCGTCAGGTACAAAGGGAAGAATATCAATGACGTGCTGGAGATGCCGATTTCGCAGGCTTATGAATTTTTCGGCCCGGTGCCCAAAATTGCACAGAAATTGAAGGCTCTGACGGATGTCGGACTCGGTTATGTCAGGCTGGGGCAGTCGGCTGTCACGCTTTCGGGCGGAGAGAGCCAGAGGATGAAGCTGGCGGCGGAACTGTTCCGCAAGGCGAGCGGAAACACCCTTTACATTCTTGACGAGCCCACCACCGGACTTCACTCGGACGATGTGAAGGTGCTGTTGGGCGTGCTGCAACAGCTTGTTGACCAGGGAAATACGGTTATAGTCATAGAGCATAACCTCGACGTGCTCAAGTCGGCCGACTACATTTTCGACTTGGGACCGGACGGAGGAAGCAAGGGAGGGTATGTCGTGGCCGAGGGAACTCCCGAGGATCTGGCGCGCAATCCTGCGTCCGCCACGGGGCCGTTCCTCAAAGAGGTGCTCTGAATATTTGAAAAATAAGGATATATGCTGCTTAAAAAAATCGCTGCGGACAAGGAAGAGCTTCTTATTTACTGTGCCAATGACGGGAAGAAGCATAAGATAGAGGCAGGGAAGACCCTTGCGGAGGCTTCCCGGATGTGGTGTCCCTCCCTGAAGACCCGTAAGGGCGGGAAGGAACTGCCGGTTATCGCCGCTCTTGTGGATCAGAAGGTGAAGGATCTCAATTTCCGCCTGTACAATCCGCACAGGGTGGAGTTCGTGACCTATGACGACCCCGAAGGAAGGCGCTGCTACATACGTTCTCTGTGCTTCGTGCTTCAGAAGGCTGTTTCCGAGCTGCACCCGGACAAGATGCTTACCATAGAGCATTCTCTGCCGAGCGGTCTTTACTGCGAAATCAGCGAGCTTGATTCCAGAACCGGCACCTATTCCAGACGTTACTTCATCAAGGACGAGGAGGTGGATGCGCTCAAGGCCAGGATGAGTGAAATCATCGCGGCGGATCTTCCTTTCACCAGTCAGAAAGTCCTTGCTGAAGATGCGGACAAAATCTTCCTTTCGCATCATCAGGACGACAAGTCCCGGCTGCTCAGAAGCCTCGGCAAGTTCACGGCAGTGGTCTATAGCCTTGAAGACTGGTCGGATACCTTTTACGGACCGCTTGTGCCGTCGACCGGCTATCTGAAGGTGTTCGATCTCTCGGCTTTCAACAACGGGGTCTGTCTCCAGCTTCCCGTGGTGGGCAACTTTGAAAAGATCATGCCCATGCGCCGTCAGTCCAAGATCGCCGGGTCGCTGGAAGAGTATGCCCGGTGGTGCAAGGTGATAGGCATCAACGGACTGGGTTCTCTGAACACCGCCATTTCCGACGGCAAGGCTGTGGACATAATCAACGTGGCCGAATCGCTGCACGAGAGGAAATATGCCATGATTGCCGACATGATTCACCAGAGGCGCGGGCAGACAAGGATAGTGTTCATAGCCGGCCCTTCCTCGAGCGGCAAGACTTCTTCTTCCCTGAGGATTGCCCTGCAGTGCAAAGTGCTGGGACTGAACCCGAAGGTGATAGAGCTGGACAACTATTTCCTGGACAGGGAGCATACGCCGCTGGATGAAAACGGCGAAAAGAACTTCGAGGCCCTCGGCGCCATGGATCTTGACTGCCTCAACAGTCAGCTCAACGACCTGCTGGCAGGGAAAAAGGTGGAGATACCCAAGTTCGATTTCAAGGAGGGCAGGAGAGTGCCTTCAGGGAATGTCCTGCAGCTTGAAGAAAATGACATCCTCATAATGGAGGGTATCCATGCGCTGGACCCCGAGATGACTCCCTCTGTGGACAACTCACGGATTTTCAGGGTCTATGCTTCCGCTCTCACCTCGCTGCGGCTGGACGAGAACAACAACATTTCCACTTCGGACAACAGGCTGCTCCGCCGCATGGTCAGGGACAACAGGGTGAGAGGCATTACGCCCGAAGAGACGATTCTTCGCTGGCCGAGCGTGCGCCGCGGCGAGGTGCGGAACATCTTCCCTTTTCAGGAGAATGCCGATGTGATATTCAATTCCGCCCTCATCTTTGAACTTCCGATGCTCAGGTACTATGCCGAGCCGCTGCTCCGGAGGATAGCTCCCGATTCCGATGCTTATCCCGAGGCGGCGAGGATGCTGAGCTTCCTGAGCTACATCAAGCCATTGCAGCCTTCGGAGATTGCCGCGATTCCCCCTACTTCCATCATGAGGGAATTTATAGGCGGTCAGACGCTCTGACGCTCTGACGCTCTGACGCTCAGGCGCTCCCGGTACCGTTTACTCCGCTCAATCCGGTATCCTTTTGGCGCTATACGCACTGTGCTGTACAACTAATGAAGCAGCAGTGGCAAATATTGGTAAAATGCGAACGAATGCTTATTTTTGCCACGGAAATGCACAATAATGGAGAATGCTCAATAATATTGTAGAAATCTATCGTTATGGAAGAAAGACTGACTATCGCAAAAAACATTAAGCTAATGCGCGAAGCGTGCAATTATACTCAAGAGAACGTTGCATCGTTCTTGGGTATCGGGCGGTCTGCGTACTCAAATTATGAAACAGGGGAAAGGGAACTGCCACTTGCGTGCATGGAGAAACTTGCCGATTTGTATGGTTGTGATGCCTATATGCTATACGAGGCGAATGAGAACGTCGTCGAGAGCATGCTCGCCACGGCATTTCGCGTTGACAATCTGTCACCCGCCGACATGGAACAGATTGCCGCATTTAAACGCGTGGTTAAGAATTCGCTGATGATGGATACAATGTTGATGAAATGAAGAAGTTGACCACTCATGAAGCCGAATCTCTTGCCGGCAAGTTTCGCTCGGAGAGAGGACTGAGTCAGTATGAGCCCATCAATGCGAAGACCCTGCTCCGTAAGCTTAACATTACGGCAATGTACAAACCTCTTTCTGACAATTCCTTTGGATTTCATGATAATTCTCCTTAATGATGTAAATATTTTACAATACGACAAAA
>CAYTYL010000072.1:0-8402 GCA_964441715.1 uncultured Muribaculaceae bacterium | reverse complement strand
CGCCGTAAGGGTAGGCGGCAAGAACGACCCGTCCGACAACACCGGCCTTGCGCATTACCTGGAGCACATAATGTTCAAAGGTACGGACAGTTTCGGCACCACGGACTACGCCGCTGAAAAACCTCTTCTCGACCGCATACAGTCTCTTTACGATGTTTACCGCACGAAAACGGACAAAGCGGAGAGGGATTCCATCTATCATCTGATAGATTCCGTAAGCTACGCCGCCTCAAAGATCGCGATAGCCAACGAGTACGACAAGCTCATGTCGCTGATCGGCTCCCAGGGATCCAACGCGTACACCTCCAACGATGTGACCTGCTATGTGGAGAACATACCTTCAAACCAGGTGGAAAACTGGGCTAAAGTCCAGGCCGACAGATTCAAGAACATGGTCGTGAGAGGATTCCACACCGAACTTGAAGCAGTATATGAAGAATACAACATGGGGCTGACCAGCGACACGGAAAAAGCCCTGCTGGCGATTGATTCCGTACAGTTCGCAAACCACCCGTACGGTACCCAGAGCGTGATCGGCACACAGGAACACCTCAAGAATCCGGACATTACCGCCATCCTTAAACAGAAGGCGACCTACTATGTGCCCAACAACTGCGCAATCTGCGTGGCGGGAGACTTCGATCCCGATGAAATGGTCCGCATAATTGAAAAGTACTTCGGTGACTGGAAAGCCACCGGATCCGTTCCGGAAATAGAGATAAATGAGGAAGCACCCATAACCGCTCCGGTCGAGAAGAATGTCTACGGCAACGATGCCGAATTCGTCATGCTCTCCTGGAGGTATCCCGGCACCAAGTTCGAGGAAAGCGAAATCTCAGACATAGCAAGCACCATCCTGTACAACGGCATGGCAGGACTGATCGATCTGAACATCAACCAGAAACAGGCGGCGCTTGCGGCATATGCCGAGAACTACTCCAGAACCGACCACGGTGAACTGCTGCTCGAAGGCCTTCCGCAGGAGGGCCAGAGCCTTGCCGAGGTCCGCGACCTTCTGTTGGCGGAAGTCGCAAAACTCAGAAACGGAGACTTTGACGAAAGCCTTCTCGAAGCGGCGAAAAGCAACTACAAGCTCGCCGAGATGAAAATGCTCGAGAGCAACAGCGGCAGGGCTGACAGATTCGTCAATTCGTTCATAGCCAAGCACGACTGGGCATATGACGCGGCCTCGCTCGCAAGAATCGAAGCACTCACGAAAGCCGACATAGTGTCATGGGCTTCCGAATACCTCCGTCCCGAAAGCTACGTGGCGGCGTTCAAACACATAGGGACCGATCCCAACATCCACAAGATAGAAGCTCCCAAGATTACACCTATCGAGACAAACCGCGACAAGGAAAGCGCGTTCCTTGCCGAATTCAGGAAAACGGAAGTGAAGCCCATCGAACCGGTCTTCACGGATTACTCGAAAGACCTCTCAAAGTTTGACGTGAACGGCGTTGAAGTGCTTTACAAGAAAAACACCGTCAACGACATAGCGAATGTGACGCTGACTTTCGACAAAGGCATTCTCGATGATCCGAAACTCGATGTGGCGCTCTCATACATAGATTACCTCGGCACGGCCGACAAAAGCGCAGAAGAGCTGGCTTCCGAAATGTACGGCCTTGCCTGCAGCTACAGAGCGAATGTCACGGACAACTCTCTATCCATCAGCATCTCCGGACTCAACGAAAACATCGGCAAAGCCATGGACATTGTCGAAGATCTGATGCTGAATGCAAAAGGCGACGAATCAGTGCTCGCCTCCCTGAAGGAAGATCTCCTGAAGATGAGGGCGGACAGGAAGCTGAACATGTCCGACTGCTACGGCGCTCTTGCGAAATACGTATATTACGGCCCCGAATACGTCAGGAAAACCACGCTGAGCGACAAGGCTCTAAAGGCCCTCTCCTCCGATGAGCTCACCGAAGCCGTAAGGGAACTTTTCGGCTACAGCCACAAATTCCTCTACTACGGGCCGGAAGAAGCGGATGCCGTCAAATCTCTCGCGACAGATCATCATAAAGCATCGGGAGAACTTAAGCCATTGACCAAGACCCATGCCGCGAATCTGGTAACCGCATCCCCCGCCACCTACATAGTCAACTACGATGCACGCCAGTTCAACTATGTGCAGTACTCCGACAGGGGCGAAAAGTACGACCCGGAAGACGATGCCGTCCTGACCCTCTTCAACGAGTATTTCGGAGCAGGCATGAACACCGTGGTATTCCAGGAGATGAGGGAATCAAGAGCATTGGCATACAGCGCCAGGGCCCGCCTGAACTTCCCGCAGTACAGAGACGATGACTACAGTTTCTACGCCTACATAGGCTCTCAGAACGACAAGCTGGAAAAGGCCGTAAAGGCTTTCGACGAGATAATCAACGACATGCCCCGTTCGGAGAAAAACTTCGAGATAGCCAAGAATTCGCTTGACTCCAAACTCCGCACAAGCAGGGTCACCGGAGCGGCCGTTCTCTCAAGCTACCTTGCCGCCGAAGAGCTCGGAATCAGCGAGCCGAGGGAGAAAGGCATCTTTGAGAAACTTCCTTCACTGACCATGGACGACCTCGTCAATGCACAGCAGAAATGGATAAAAGGCAGAACCTATACTTACGGCATTGTCGGTGACACCAGAGATCTTGACATGGATTTCCTCAAAACTCTGGGCCCCGTAAAGGTCCTCAGCCTTGAAGAAGTATTCGGCTATTGAATCCGCAGGAGGCTGTGTCGTATCCGCAGGAGGCTGTGTCGTAATTAAGGTTTTACGGCACAGCCTCCTTTGTCATGGGTCATTCAAGGACATAGTCCGTGACATTCTTCATGCCCGGCACTCCATAATACGTCTCCACGACATCGCCCTTAAGATAAACCTTGGAGCCGATGATGTCCGGATTGGCCGCAAGATTCAAGGCATCTCTTATCTTGCCTTTCTTCAACTCTACCGAGAAGCAGTCCTTCCTGTCGGATGCGGACTTTTTTCGGGATATGGCAATGTTGGTGGAGGAGAACGGAGCTTTGAATACAGGCCTGTTTGTTGACTTGAAGGCACCTGTTATGTAACCATATACCCAGACGCCTTTGGCTCCGGCTATCTGCCCTGCGGCGGTCACGTCAGCGGCATCTTCGTAACCGTCTTTCCCTTGCGATCCTTTGCCGCCGGCTTCATTGTCTTCGCCTATCACGACATCCGTCCCGGACCAGGTCCTGCTTGTATCCACGGAAACATCTATGCCTCCGAGACCTCCCGGAACTGAAGAAGGCGCCCCGATTCTGACCTGCAATATTTCCTTCGGTTCAAGCCTTCTCGTCAGCAGATTGCTCCGGCGGCCTCCGTCATCCATCAGCAAAGACACGGTACCGGGCTTGAAATAGGCGATCCTTTTTTCGGAATAGGAGTACATGAGCCTGCCTTCAGAGGATTTCAGGAAAAGCACCGCTTCCGGATAGTTCTCCAGAAAGTCGGTCCCCACCTTGAGTTTGACGCCGGAGTTGAGCTGTGTGCACACGAGCCGTACTTCCTCCCTTCCTCCTGAAGGGACCACAATGCTCTGGTCGTCACCGTACAGCGGTGCCGCGAACTCAGGCTTGTCGAATTCTCCGCTGCGCACCGAGATGTCATATGTCCCGGGATCGACTGCAATATGCTCCGGCATGTTTCCGAAACTGCCGCTGTAGACCGTTCCGCCGTCACCGTCCTTGACATCAAGGATAAAACTGTCCGGATCCGGAATCTTCTCCCCTGACTTTGTCGGGAACTGTCCTTCAGCAAAGCGTATGACGAGTTCTCCTTTCTCTCCGCCGCTCTCCACTCCCTCGCAGGAAAGAGCAAAAGCTGCCGCGGCACACATAGCGGCGACAGCAGACACTTTTTTTAAACTGAGCATAGCCATATCTTTTTTTCGGCGAAGATACAGGCCCGCCCATGCCGTCAGGTCAGGATTTCCGAATTGTATCCGACAGCGGAGGTAAAGATTTATGTTGCTCCGGTAAAGATTTATGCTGACCCGGTAAAGATTTATGCCAAACGTATCTTGGCGTAACGCAGAAGCAGGATTTTGTCTCCGAAATGATCGAAATGGACTTTAGCCTTCAGATCTGCGGGGCTGCCGTTTATTTCGAGTATGGTTCCGAAACCGAATTTGTTATGCTCTATCCTCATGCCTTTACGCAGAGAAAGCACAGATACCGGCTCGAAATCCTTGTCTTCCCGAACGGAAGGGACGGGCGCCTTGGGCATGACCGGCCGCGATGCATCCACGCGCGGAGCGGAAACACGGCTTCTCGACGGGAGCTCCACAGTATCAGTCCCTCCTCCCTGAAGCGGATTGGATACGTATCTTCCGTCTATTTCCCTGATGAAACGGCTCACAGGATATTCCTTGGTCTGTCCGTTCCTCATCCTCGAAGAGCAGTAGCAGAGTGTCACTCCGGCCTTGGCCCTGGTGAGCGCAACGTAGAACAATCTGCGTTCTTCTTCTATGTCGGCCGAAGAAGAAGACATGCTTTCGGAAGGGAACAGTCCGTCTTCCATGCCGGCGACATAGACGTAGGGGAATTCAAGTCCCTTTGCGGAGTGCACCGTCATCATGGCTATCTTGTTTCCGGAATCTTCCTCTACGCCGTCTGCAGTGTCCACGGCCGTCAGCAGGGATATGTCCTCGAGATACTCCCCGAGAGAAGTCACCGGAATGTCGGCTCCGTCGATTTCATCGGCATCGGAAATCTTCCCCTCCGACATAAGCTCCTCGACATAATCGTTGTACCTTTTTTCAGCGAATTCCTTCACACTGTTCAGCAGTTCTTCGATGTTTCCGGCCCGCGAAAGGCTCTCCACAGAATTTTCCTGCTTGAAAGACGCATACAGTCCGCATTCGTCCGAAAGCTTCACGGCGACTTCGTAAGCATCTTTCTTTCCCGAAGCTTCCGAAGCATGGCGGATGATTTCCTTAAATGCCTGCAGCTTCTTGACGGCGGCAGGTTTGAGTCCGTACAGGCCGAGCTCCGGTGCGTCTATGGCCGCCAGAAGAGAGCACTTGTTCACCGCCGCGGCCGAAGCCAATGCAGCTACGGACGTATCTCCTATCCCTCTGGCCGGAGTATTGACGGCGCGGCGGAACGATTCGTTGTCATCGGGGTTGACGGCCAGTTTGAAATAGGCCATCATGTCTTTGACTTCCGCCCTGTCGAAGAAGGAATTGCCCGAGAATATCTTATATGGCAGATTCCTCTTGCGCAGCGCCTCCTCCAGAGCTCTGGACTGCGCATTTGTCCTGTACAGTATGGCAAAGTCCCTGTACATGGCCCCTTCTTTTTCGATTTTCCAGATTATGGAAGAGGCTATCATCACGGCTTCCTCCTTGTCGGTGTATGCTTTGAGCAGATGGATCTTCTCTCCCTCGTCACCGGTAGCCCGGCAGTCCTTCGGAATCCTTCCGCTGTTGTGCCTGATCACGGAATTGGCCGCACCGACGATGTTCTGAGTCGAGCGGTAGTTGTTGACCAGCTTGAAAACCTTGCACTCGGGAAAATCTTTGCTGAAATTGAGGATATTCTGTATTCTGGCGCCTCTGAAGGCATATATGGACTGGGAATCGTCGCCTACCACGCAGATGTTGCGTTTCTTTCTGGAGAGCTTGCTGAGTATCAGGTACTGGGAATAGTTCGTGTCCTGGTACTCGTCCACAAGCACGTAATCGAAGCGCCCCGCTATATTTTCGAGGGCATCGGGATGGTCTCTGAACAGAATGTTCATGTTCAGGAGTATGTCATCGAAGTCCATGACTCCGGAACTTTTCAGCAGATTCTGGTAGCTGACATACACATCGCAGATTCTCGGCATTTTGGATGCGGCATCGGCCTTCATCCTCTCGACGTCCTTCCTGTATGCCTCCGGAGTCCACAGTTCATTCTTTGCCCTGGAAATGCGGCTGAGGACAACCTTGGGCTTGTAAATCTTGTCGTCCAGATTCATCTCCTTCAGGCAGCGCTTCAACGCGCTGAGAGAATCGGAAGTGTCGTAGATGGTGAAGGATGCGGGATAGCCCAGCAGCCCCGCATACTCCCTCAGGAAACGGATGAAAACCGAATGGAAAGTGCCCATGCAAAGCTTGCGCGCATTCATCTCGCCTTCTATGAGGCCTATCCTCTCCTTCATTTCGGCGGCCGCCTTCTTCGTGAAGGTCAAAGCCAGAATCCGCTGCGGCGGACAGCCGTTTTCAAGAACGTAGGCAATCCTGCTTGTCAGCACCCTTGTTTTCCCCGATCCAGCACCGGCGACTATAAGCACCGGCCCCTCCGTACATTCCACCGCCTCACGCTGGACTCCGTCCAAGCCTTCGAGAATTCTTCCGATATTGTTATCCATAACAACACAAAAATACGAAAATAATGGTTAACTTTGCGTTCCTTTAAAAATACTGATAAATTAATATACATAATGTCAAACAACATCGTACTCAAACGAGGGCTGAACATCCCTATAAAGGGGGAAGCTGCCCGAGAGACCGTCAAGAAGGTGCAGCCTGACATTATCGCGCTCAAACCCACCGATTTCAGAGGACTCGTGCCGAGGCTTCTTGTCAGGGAAGGCGATAAGGTTCTGGCCGGCTCTCCTGTGATGGCCGACAAGAATTGTCCCGACATTCTTTTCTCATCCCCGGTCAGCGGAACCGTGGCCGAGATAGTAAGGGGCGAAAAGAGAAAGTTGCTTGAAGTCCGCATAAAGGCGGACTCGGTTCAGGAATACGTCGATTACGGCGTCCAGAGCCTCAACGGAATGAACGCGGATGCCGTAAAGGCCGTCCTGCTCAAGAGCGGCCTCTGGCCCTCGATCATCCAGCGTCCCTACGGTACGCTCGCGAACCCGGAAGTTAAGCCCAAAGCCATTTTCGTGTCCGCTTTCAGCACTGCCCCTCTGGCAGCAGATACCGACTATGTTCTCGGAGACCGCCTCGGTGACATACAGACAGGCGTGGACGCTCTTTCCAAACTCACGGACGGAGGCGTCCATTTTTCGATCAATGCCGCCACGAGTTCAAGTTCGCCTTTCCACAAAATCGAGCATGTGATAATGCACACGGTTTCAGGAAAGCATCCTGCGGGCAATGTCGGAGTACAGATCAGCCACATATCCCCGATAAAGAAGGGCGATACGGTATGGACTGTATCACCGCTGCTGCTTGCATCCATCGGAAAGCTCTTCAACAGCGGCAAAGTGGATTTTTCCAGAAAAATCGCCGTCACAGGCCCGGTGGCCAAGAACCCTGCCTATGTCGAGGCATATCCCGGCATCAGCATGAAGGACCTCAAAGAATTCTATGACAACTCCGGAAATGACGTTAGGTTCGTGAGCGGAGACGCACTCTCCGGCACCAGCATCGGCCCGGAAGGTTTCCTCGGATTCTTCGACAACCAGGTCACCTTGCTCCACGAAGGAAGGGAAAGGGAAGTATTGGGATGGCTCAAACCTTTCAGGTTCAACCAGTTCAGCTCCCAGCGTTCATACTTCTCATGGCTGTGCCCCAACAAGAAATACAGCATGGATACCAACACCCACGGCGGAGAACGCACTTTCATGATGTCCGATGTCTACGGCAAGGTTCTTCCCATGGACATTTTCCCCATATATCTCGTCAAGGCCTGCATAGCCGGCAATATTGACGACATGGAGAAATACGGCATCTACGAAGTTCTTCCCGAAGATCTCGCCACATGCGAGTTCGTCGATCCTTCGAAGAACGACATCCAGAATATCATATCAAAAGGCATCGACCTGATGATGAAAGAAATGGCATAAAAGGAATCAGTCATGGAAGAAAAAACAACAAAGCCGGGTCTTTTTGAAAAAGGCGGAAAGCTCGGGTTCCTTCATTCTACAGTCGATGCGTTCGACACATTCCTGCGCGTGCCCGCGACCGTAACAAAAACGGGTGCGCATGTCAGAGACTCAATCGACCTCAAGAGAATTCTGATCATAGTGGTCATATCCCTCATACCCGCAGCCCTTTTCGGAATGTGGAACGTAGGATATCAGTACAGCTCCCGCATAGGTGAGGACTGGACGCTGCTCCACAACTTCTGGTTCGGATTCCTCAAAGTTCTCCCTCTATATCTTGTGGCATACATCGTCGGACTCGGCATAGAGTTCGCTTTCGCGCAGATCAGAGGAGAAGAAGTGAGCGAAGGTTACCTCGTGACCGGAATGCTCATTCCTCTCATCGTCCCCGTCGACGTTCCGCTCTGGACTCTTGCCATAGCGGTGGCTTTCGCGGTGGTGTTCGGTAAGGAGGTTTTCGGAGGCTCAGGAATGAACTTCCTCAACCCCGCCCTCCTCACACGTGCGTTCCTCTTCTTCTCCTACCCGAGCAAGATGTCGGGAGACCAGGTATGGATTG
>CAYTYL010000071.1:6085-8407 GCA_964441715.1 uncultured Muribaculaceae bacterium | reverse complement strand
GATGGAGCACGCAGCTGCGGGCATCCGCCACATGGGTCACGATGCTTATCATCTTGAGGGAATCCATGAACTTTATGGCGGTGTCACGGTCTCCTTTGAGTCCGAAGGCCATGACTCCGCAGCTCCCGTAGGGAAGGTATTTCCGTGCTCTTTCGTGGTATCTGTCCCCTTCGAGTCCGGCATAGTGCACCCATGCCACTTTCGGATTTGCGGCGAGAAATTCGGCCACGGTTTGAGCGTTTGAGCAGTGGCGGGGCATCCTCAGATGCAAAGTCTGGAGCCCGAGGTTCAGAATGAAGGAGTTCATGGGGGCCGGAATGCTTCCGAGGTCACGCATCAGCTGGGCTACAAGCTTGGTGGTGTAGGCCTTTTTCCCGAAAGCCTTGGCATAGGTGAGCCCGTGGTAGCTGTCATCCGGCGTGCAGAGTCCGGGATATTTTTCGGCATGGGCCATCCAGTCGAAATTTCCGCTGTCCACTACGGCGCCGCCGACCTGTGAGGCCGTGCCGTCCATGTATTTTGTCGTGGAATGGGTCACGATGTCCGCTCCCCATTCGAACGGGCGGCAGTTGACGGGCGTCGCGAAGGTGTTGTCCACGATGAGGGGAACACCGTTTCTGTGCGCGATCCGTGCCATCTTTTCTATGTCGAGCACGGCACATCCGGGATTGGAAACGGTTTCACCGAACAGGACTTTGGTTTCGGGCCTGAAAGCCTTCTGGATTTCTTCCTCGGAGGCATCCGGGTTGACGAAGGTGCAGTCTATGCCGAGCTTTTTGAGAGTTACGCCGAAAAGGTTGTAGGTACCGCCGTATATTTCATTGGAGGACACTATATGGTCGCCGGCTTCGCAGATGTTGAAGACGGCGTAGAAATTGGCCGCCTGTCCGCTGGAGGTCAGGACACAGCCTTCGCCGCCTTCGAGCTGGGCGATTTTGAGGGCGACGGCATCGTTGGTCGGATTCTGAAGACGTGTGTAGAAATAGCCTTCCTTCTTCAGGTCGAACAGCATCGCCATCTCGTTGGAATCGTCATATTTGAAAGTGGTGCTCTGAATGATCGGAGGTTCTACAGGCTCTCCGTTTTTGGGACGGTATCCTCCCTGGACGCATAGCGTGCCTATTTTCTTTTCGTTATTCATCGGTTGAAACATTTGTTGTCTTTCTGTTGTGACAAGGGTGCCTTCCGCCTATGCAAGTTCGCACAGCAGCGTAGCCGAGGTGCAGGAAACGACTTTGACCTTTACATAGTCTCCGGCCTTGTGGGTCTTGTCCGGGAATACGCACATCTTGTTGTTGCCGGCCCTTCCGCAAAGTTCATCGGGATTCTTCTTCGACGGGCCTTCCACAAGCACCGTGAATGCTTTCCCTATGTCCGCGCGGTTGCTTTTCAGAGAGCATCTGTTCTGGAGGGCTATGATTTCGTTGAGCCTCCTGGTTTTGGTCTCCATGTCCACGTCGTCCTTGTACTTCCTTGCAGCCAGCGTTCCGGGCCTTTCGGAATAGTAGAACATGAACGCCGAGTCGAAGCACACTTCCTCGAAGAGGGAGAGGGTGTCCTTGTGGTCCTCCTCGCTTTCTCCGCAGAATCCCGCTATTACATCCGTAGTCAGTCCGCACCCGGGCAGCACTTCACGTATTTTTGCGACCCTGTTCAGATACCACTCCCTGGTGTAGCGTCTTCTCATTTTTTTGAGCATTTCGTCGCTTCCCGACTGCACGGGCAGATGTATGTGCTTGCAGATGTTGTCGTAGGCGGCCATGGTCTCTATGACCTCGTCGCTGATGTCCTGGGGGTTTGAAGTGGAAAAGCGGACTCTGAGCTCGGGACTTATGCCGGCGACCGTTCCGAGCAGGTCGGCGAAATTGACGTCTCCTTCTTCCGAACGCCAGAAATAGGAGTCTACGTTCTGACCCAGGAGGGTGACTTCTTTGTATCCCCTTTGGAACACGTCGCAGGCTTCTCTGACAATAGTCTTCGGGTCGCGGCTTCTTTCGGCGCCTCTTGTGTACGGTACCACGCAGTAGGAGCAGACGTTGTTGCATCCTCTCATTATGGAAATGAAGGCGGATACGCCGTTTTTGTCCGTCCTGACGGGGGTGATGTCTCCGTAAGTCTCGTCCCGTGAAAGGATTACGTCTATCTGCGGATTTCCCGGGCGTGCGGCCTCCACAAGCTCCGGAAGGGAGCGGTAGGCATCCGGTCCGGCGACGATGTCCACTTTGTGGCTGTCAAGCAGGGCGTCCTTTAGCCTTTCCGCCATGCAGCCCACTATTCCCACTATGACGGAGGGATTCTTTTTCTTGACGCTGCCGAACTGGT
>CAYTYL010000071.1:0-6075 GCA_964441715.1 uncultured Muribaculaceae bacterium | reverse complement strand
ATGCGTCCCCATATCCGCTGTTCGGCGTTGTCTCTCACCGAGCAGGTGTTCGCCAGGATTATGTCAGCATCTTCCATGTTTTCGGTCCTGGAGTATCCCTCCTTGCCGAGAATCGAGAATATTACTTCCGTATCGGCCACGTTCATCTGGCAGCCGTATGTTTCGATGTAAAGTTTGCCTTTTTCCATTCCTAAAGCTCTTTGCGCAGACGTGCCGTGGCGATTCCGAGCTGGTCACGGTATTTCGCTATGGTTCTGCGGGCGACCTTGTACCCTTTCGCTTCCATTTCCTTGACGAGCTGGTCGTCTGTCAGAGGTTTGTGCTTGTCCTCGGCATCCACGCACTCCTGCAGCACCTTTTTCAGCTTGCGGGTGGAAACTTCTTCTCCTTCCTTGTTTTCAAGACCTTCGGAGAAGAAGTATTTCAGAGGGAAGATTCCGAAATGGGTCTCGATGTATTTGCTGTTCACCACGCGGGAAATCGTGGATATGTCAAACCCGGTGCGTTCGGCTATATCCTTGAGCACCATCGGTTTGAGGTGGGACTCGTCCCCGTCCGTGAAATAGTCGTGCTGGTAGTCGATGATGGCCTGCATCGTGGTGAGCAAGGTGTTGTGCCTCTGCTTGAGCGCCTCAACGAACCATTTGGCGGAATCTATCTTCTGTTTGACGAACGTGGCCGCTTCTTTCTGCTGTCTGGTGGATGAATTGGCCGCATCCATGAGGATGTCGGCGTATTTCCTGTTGACGCGCAGTTCGGGAAGAGAGAACCTCGGCATCGTAAGCACGAGCTTTCCGTCCACGAGGTCAAGCTTGAAGTCCGGTACGATCTGCTGGGCCTGGTCGTTGTAGGAATCGTCGATCTGCCCTCCCGGGGAAGGGTTCAGCTTGACGATTCTCGCCATGGCCTCCTTCATCTCCTCCTCCGAAAGATTCAGCTTGGACATTATCTTCTGGAAATGTCTGTTGGAGAAATCGGGAAAATAGTCGGTAAGGATTTTTTCCGCGTTGACCACATCCGGAGTCTGCTCCTGTCCTTTCAGCTGCAGCAGCAGGCATTCCTTAAGGTTTCTCGCGCCCACTCCCGGGGGATCGAATTCCTGTATTATGTGGAGCATGTCCTCCACTTCCTCTCTGCTGGTCTCTATGTTGGCCCTGAAGGCGAGGTCATCCACAAGGCTGTCCAGATCCCTTCTGAGATAGCCGTCATCGTCTATGCTTCCTATTATGAAGGTGGCGATTTGTCTCTGTCTGTCGGTAAGTTCGCGGTAACCGAGCTGTTCCATCAGGCTTTGCGAGAAGCTCTGCTTGACGGAAAAGGTGTTGTACTCAGGACGTTCGTCCTTGCCGTAGTTGTTGACTTTCAGCTTGTAGGACGGGATGGGATCATCGGTGTCTATATCGGACAGGGAGACGTCCCCTCCTTCGTCCTGACCGTCGGCATCTCCTCCTTCCTCCTTGTTTGAGGGAGCATCCTCCAGAACCGGATTCTCCTCCAGCTCCTTGCGTATGCGCTGTTCGAGCTCCTGGACGGGGAGCTCTATGAGCTTTATGGTCTGGATCTGCAGCGGAGAAAGCTTCTGCTGCTGCTTCAGCCCTATTTCCTGTTTCAGCGTTCCTGCCATATTCTCTTGATTACCTTGACCGTATCGCTTGTGTATTCGTTGTCCTTGTCAACCGCCGGGTATCTGATGCTTTCCTTGAGTACAAATGCCGACGGAAACTCTGCCTTGATTTTCTCCAGAAGTTCCAGGGCCTCGCTCCTGCTGCGGAAGTCTCCTACGGTGACTTTGAAATAGGGATTCTGATAGCTCCTGTAGGCGGGGACTCCCGGATGGGTGGTCATGAACTTCTTGAGGGTCGTCTCGGAATCTTTTCTCGCGTTCCGGCTGTTGTCAAAGAAAATCCTCACCCTGTAGCCCTGTATGCTCCTTGAGGGATTCTCGCTTATGTGTTTCTTCAGCGCGTCGGCGACCGTCTGCGGCTGGGAAACCGTCACTTCCGCCGCATCCCCCTTTGACTTGGAGGGCAGCAGAGAGAAGATGTCCCTTCCGACGAGTGACGAGTCCACCGCCGCTGCCGGGATGTATATTACGGAATCCACGTACTCCTCTTTCCGGTCCTGAGCTCCGGCCATGAAAAAGGAGATAAGAGACAGAACCGTTGAGACCAATATTATTTTGTTGACATTCAGCATAGTTGTTCTTTTAAATGGCAGCTCCTTCAATTGTTTCCGCTTTCTGTCCGGACCGCATTTTGCCGAGCAGGGCCTTTACAGGCAGGCTTTTGAAATCCAGTTTCCTGGAGATGCCGTTCTTCAGTTTCGCCTTGGCGCGGATGTCCGTGGTGAGATATTCGGGATCGAGCCCTACGGCCAGGCCCATGAGTTTCGCAAGCGGCATCTCAGGCGACAGCTCGGCCCTGCATTTGAGAGAGTAGCTTTCCGTACATCTCGCCTTTATGGTCAAGGGCTCGGCCGTGTATGAGGCCAATTCTTCGTCCCTGTAGAACAGAGTTCCTTCTATCTCGCTGATGGTAAACTGCATGGCCGGGTTGTCGATTTCCAGCAGAAGAGTCCCCTCGGCGCTCCTCAGGCTTACGGATGCAAAGGATGAGACCGAACATGAGTTCAGCTTTATGTCCTTTATCCTGTCTGCGCATGAGCATGCGAGGATGACGGCCGCGAGGAGAGTGAATATTCTGAGAAATCTGTCCATAATTGTGCAAAGATAGAAAAATATGTTTATTGCTACGGCTTTGTTTTTTTTTAGTATGTTTGCGGAGAACTTAACAGAGCATTGCAAATGGAAAACCACATTGTCGCCGTAGACAGGATATCTCACAGATATGCTGTCCAGTGGGCGGTCAAGGATATCAGTTTCGAAATCTCACACCCCGGAGTAACGGGGCTTCTCGGCTCGAACGGAGCCGGGAAATCCACGGTCATGAACATAATCTGCGGAGTCCTGACTCCGACGTCGGGCAGCGTCTCCGTCTGCGGGGTCGACATGGCGGCGCATCCTGTGGAGGCGAAAAAAAACATAGGGTTCCTTCCGCAGCGTCCCCCTTTGTACGGAGACCTGACGGTGGACGAGTATCTTTCCTATGCGGCATCCCTCAGGGGCTTGAGCGGCAGGGAAGTGCCTTCCGCAGTTGCGGAGGCCGAGGACAGGTGCGGGCTCACCCATTTCCGCCGGCGGCTTATCCGCAATCTTTCCGGAGGATATCAGCAGAGGGTGGGCATAGCCCAGGCCATTGTCCACAATCCGAAATTCGTCGTGATGGACGAGCCCACGAACGGGCTCGATCCGAACCAGGTGCTGGAAGTGAGGAAGCTCGTGAATGATATCGCCGCGGACCGGAGCGTGCTGGTCTCGACCCACATTCTTTCCGAAGTGCAGGCGAGCTGCAGCCGCATCATAATGATTGAGCACGGAGGAGTGGTTTTCGACGGTTCCATAGACGACTTTGACAACTACATAGAACCGGACACTTTCATAGTTTCCATGTCCCATGCCCCCTCCGACGAAGAGATGGTCTCCGTGGAGGGCGTATCAAAGGCCGAGCAGATCTCGGAGGGCGGCGACAGCTTCAGGCTGTGGTTCGACGGGGACAGGCAGACTATGGCCCGTTTCGTGGACGAAAGCGTTGAAAAAGGCTGGGGACTGTACGAGATTTCGCTGGAGCACAGCTCGATGAACGACATATTCGCCAGACTGTCACAGGGGAGAAACGCAAGATGAAAGGCGGAACAACGTTGAGGATAGCTTCGGCCGAGCTGAGGCTTATCTTTCTTACCCCCGTCGCATGGGTCATGCTCACCGTCTATGCGGTCATGTGTGCGGTATTCTTCACCGACGTCTATTCGGCTCTTGTGTCCGCCCAGGCGAGCAGGGCGCTCAATTCCGTTACGGACATAGTGTTCAGTTCCGAGTATCTCGGGCTGTTCAACAACGTCACTTCGTACATATTCCTTTTCATTCCCCTGGTTACCATGGGGATAGTCAGCCGGGACATTTCAGGCGGGGCCGGTGCTCTGCTGCGGTCTTCTCCGGTTTCCGCATGGCAGGTCGTGGCCGGCAAGTTCCTCGCCATGACCGGCTACGCCGCGGCGATGCTGCTGATTGCCGGCGTATTCGTCCTGTGGGGGGCCTTTACCATAGAAAATATGGACTGGCCGCTTGTGCTTACTGGAATGCTCGGGCTTTTCCTGCTCATCTGCGCATATTCCGCGATAGGCATATTCATGTCTTCCCTGACGTCCTATCCCGTTGTGGCGGCGCTCTTCACTTTCGCCGTGCTTGCTGCTCTGACTTTCCTTAAGGAACTGTGGCAGAATGTTCCATTCGTGCGCGATGTGACCTATTGGCTGTCCATAGACGGCAGATGCGAGGGATTCATCAGAGGCATGATATGTTCGGAAGATGCCGTCTATTTCGTGGCCGTCACCGTCTTTTTCCTGCTGCTTTCCGCGATTCATCTTTCTGCGGGGCGGATGGCCGGGCGCAGAGGATGGTCGCTGCGGCGGTATGCGGCCGCAACGGCTGCGCTTGTGGCCGTCGCCATGGTTTCGCAGCGTCCGTCCATGAAATTCTATTACGATGCCACGGAAACCCGCAGGCTTACCCTTACGGAGGAAAGCCGCAGGGTGATGAAGGAAATCCACGGGCCGGCAGTGATGACCACCTATGTCAACATGTTGGACGACAACGGTTTCTACCTTGCTCTGCCGGACAAGTTCAATGACGCCAGGGAATATATGGAGCAGTATTTCCGTTTCAAGCCGGATCTTAAGATGAAGAACGTCTACTATTGGACGGACATCCACAGCGAGTCGGTGGCGAGGCACTACCCTGGTCTTTCTCCGGAACAGCAGGCTGAAGAACTCTGCGATGTTTACGGAGTAAACTTCAGGAGGCTGCTTAAGCCGGAGGAGATGGCCGCGGAGATAGACCTGAGCGGAGAAGAATACAGGATTGTTTCCAGGATCGAGACGGCCGACGGCAAATCCACGTTCCTCCGTTTTTATGACGATTCCCAGCGCAGGCCGATGGAGAAGGAGGTGACGGCCGCCTTCAAGAGACTTGCCGAAGGGGCCGTTCCGGTCGGTTTTGTCCGCGGCCATGGCGAAAGAAGCATGACGGGCGGCTCCGACAGAGACTGGCAGGCTTTTCCACTGCCAAACGCTTCAGACATTCGCTGGTCAACAACGGTTTCGACTGCACGGAGGTGGACTTGGCGGAGGGAATCCCCGCGGAAGTGTCCGTACTCGTGCTTGCCGACCCGCGTACCGCCTTGTCGGAGGATGAGCTGGCCGAGCTGGACCGCTACATTGAATCCGGCCGCAACCTTCTCGTGGCCGCCGAGCCCGGGCGAAAGGAGGTCATCTCTCCCGTGCTTGAAAGACTTGGCGTGAGCTGCGGTACTTTCAGCACCGATTCGCTTGTGGCGGGGGAGGTCTATCCTGAGATCGGAGGCGGTGCTTTCAGCGAAATCAGGGAAGGAGGATACAAGATAACCATGCCCGGCGCGTTCAGTTTCAGGCCGGACAGCGCTTCTTCCTTTTCGTTCGAGCCTGTGGTGGCGAGCGATTCTCTCATGAGATATCCGGTCGCGGCCAGGCTGAGCAGGAACATCGGCGGCAGAGTACAGAGAGCATATCTCCTCGGAGATGCGGACTGCTTCGGCACGGGAGAGCTTATGAAAGACAGATATGCCGTTTCTTCCGCGAATTTCAGTTTCATATATGAGGTATTCCGCTATCTCTCCGGCGGAGAGTATCCTGTGGATACGTCGCGTCCTTCCGGGACGGACAATGCGATCCGTATGGATTCGGACTCCGTTCCCGCGATGAAATGGCTTCTGACGGGAGGTTTCCCTTTGCTCCTGCTGCTTGCGGGGGCCGTGATAGTGACAAGAAGACGCTCCAGATAGAGAACAGATATGAGAAACATATACAACATAGCAAAGGTTGAGCTCCGGAAGATATTCAGTTCTCCCGTGGCGTGGATACTGCTTGTGATTTTTACGGTACAGACCGGAGCCAAATTCTCCGGGGCGGTGAGCAATCTTCTCA
>CAYTYL010000070.1:0-8591 GCA_964441715.1 uncultured Muribaculaceae bacterium | reverse complement strand
TTTCACGGCCATGAGAGCGAGAGGCGCCCAGATGACGGACCTGGCGATCATCATCATCGCCGCGGACGATGCCGTGATGCCGCAGACCGTGGAAGCGATTCACCATGCCCAGGCGGCCGGTGTCCCCATGGTATTTGCCATAAACAAGATAGACAAACCCGGTGCCCATCCCGATAAAATCTATGAGCAGCTTGCTCAGATGAACATTCTCACGGAGGCATGGGGAGGCAAATACCAGTGCCAGGAGATTTCCGCAAAGAAGGGAATAAATGTGGACAAGCTTCTGGAAAAAGTCCTGCTTGAAACTGACATGATGGATCTCAAGGCCAACCCCAACAAGCCCGGAAGCGGTGCGGTGATAGAGTCTTCACTCGACAAGGGAAGAGGCTACATCGCGACCATCCTCGTCCAGAACGGAACAGTCCGCAAAGGAGACATGATGCTGAGCGGAAGCTACTACGGCAGAATCAAGGCCATGATGAACGAAAGAGGACAGAATGTGGAAGAGGCCGGTCCTTCGACCCCTGTCTCCGTGCTGGGCCTGAACGGTGCACCGAGCGCGGGAGAGAAATTCAACATAATGCTCGACGAGAAGGAAGCGAAATCAATCGCCAACAAGCGCGAGCAGCTGATTAGGATACAGGGAATAAAGACCCAGAAGCACATGACTCTTGAAGAAATCGGAAGGCGTATCGCCATCGGCAACTTCAAGGAACTCAACGTCATCGTCAAGGGTGACGTGGACGGCTCGGTCGAGGCGCTGTCCGACTCCCTCATCAAGCTCTCCACCGAGGAAGTGCATGTAAATGTAATCCACAAGGCCGTGGGAGCAATCTCCGAATCGGATGTCATGCTTGCGACGGCCTCCGATGCCATTATCATAGGTTTCCAGGTACGTCCTTCGGCGGAGGCAAGAGCCGCCGCAGAGCGTGAGGGAATCGAGATCCGCATCTACTCCGTCATCTACGATGCCATCAACGAAGTCAAGGACGGTATCGAGGGTATGCTCGAACCTGAAAAGAAAGAAGAAGTCGTGGCAACGGCTCTTGTCAAACAGCCGTTCAAGATTCCAAAGGTGGGCACAATCGCGGGATGTCTCGTGAAAGAGGGCAAATTCACCAAGAACAACAAGGTGCGCCTGATCCGTGACGGAATCGTCATCTACACCGGTGAAGTAGGTTCTCTGCGCAGAGGCAAGGATGACGCGAAAGAAGTTCCGGCCGGAATGGAATGCGGCATAGGCATAGCCGGATACAATGACATCAAGGAAGGAGACATAATAGAATCCTTCCAGATTGTGGAGATAAAAAGGACGCTGTAGCTTTTCAGATAAGCATCAGTATGAATGAATAGAGGAAGGGCGCTTGAGATTTCAGGCGTCCTTTCGTGCTTGCCGAGAGCATGATGTCCGTAGAATCCTTGGATTTGATTTTCTGAAGATCATCATCCTCGGGCATGTCGATACGCGCCCAGCGCTGTATGAGATTGCCGTTGTTGAAATATGTGACCCCGCCGTTGGAGCGGTTGAGCGAGATGAGAGTCTTGTAGTCGGCAGTGTAGACATGGGCTGAGAGGCGGTCTGCCGCTTCCGGGGAAAGAGCTTCGCGGACATCCTCCATTATGTCGTCATACGCACCGGAAACCAGGACCAGAGATCTGAATCCTTCCTCGTCCGCCATGTCGGCAAAATCAGCCGCGGCCTTCCACTGCTTCTGCCCGAAATCATCCGGAGAATATATCGACAGCGCAAGCACAAGTCCTTCAGCGGCCAAGGTATCCTTATAGGTCCCCGTCCCGTCATATATGGACAATACCGGAAAATCGGTCTCATCTATGTTGTCCTGACGGAGCCTGGTCTCAGTTCTTACATAGGTCCATGTGGAATCCGGAAGACGGTCAAGGGTAAACGAACCCGTCTGGCCGTTCTTTTCGTACACGAAAGTGGATATGTATTTTTCGTCACCGCCGGGTTCCGAATCTTCGGAAGCAGCAAGCTTTGATGAATAGCTGAACGGGGTAAAGTCCGTCAGGGGAATCAGAAGAGAAGCCTTTACAAGCACCGTGACCGCAAGCGCCGCTATCAGAGAAAAGGTCACATATTTCCTTTTCGGAGGAGTACCGTAGTCCCTCACGGGCAGAAAAGCCGCGAGGGCCAGAACACACAGCACCACATTCTTGGCGAAAGACTGGAAATGGGTCAGATGCACAGCCTCACCGAAACAGCCGCAATCCATCTGCGGATTTGCCGCCCACAGAACAAGGGTGACAAGGGTAAAGAATCCCGTCAGCACCGACGCCGATGCCGCCGCGGCTTTTCTGAACACTCCGGTCACAAGAGCGGCTCCGGTCAGAGTTTCAAGCAAAGCGAAAGAAACTGCGATGTAAGCCGACAGGAAACCGAGGAATCCCAGATGAAAAAAATTCAGATATTCCGTGACCACAAGCCTCGCCCCGACCGGATCCATGAGCTTGAACATGCCGGCAATGAAAAACACCAAACCGATCACGACGGCGCAGATTCTTCTGACGCAGAAATGTATCTGATTCATCTTCAACCTAATATTTTATCAACCTCTGATTTTACCAGAGCAAACACATCGCCCGGAGGCAGGATTCCGCCGTCGGGAGAAGCGCAGTCTATCCTTTTGAACATGGAATCCTCCGCACAGAGCATGGAATACATGTCCCTCACACGGCTCTGGAAAGAAATGTCGGACTCATGTATGTCCTTGTGCCCCTCCAGATAGTCTCTGTCGTGCCCCTGCCTGCCGGAAGAGAGGTTGGAGCGCACGAAATCCAGAGGCACGTCCAGAAAAAGGTTCAAATCGGGACGCGGAAGCCCGAAAGAGCCGTACTCCATGTCTATAATCCAGTCCTTCAGACTTTTACGCTGATCGTCATCTTGAAATTTGGCGCACTGGAAAGCGACGTTTGAGTAAACGTACCTGTCAAGCAGAACGCATTTCCCCGCCGCAAGATCCTCCCGCAGCTTCTGTGAGGCATCCCTTCTGTCCTCTGCATAAAGAAAAGCCACAAGCTTGGGATGAAGGGAATTCAGGTCACCGAATTCTCCTCTGAGATAAGACCCTATCAGCTCTCCGTAGACAGGCGCATCATAACGGGGGAAATGGACATAGTCCAATCCCCCTGCGCGTTCTTCAAGATATTGTCTAAGTTTCCTGACCTGAGTGGATTTGCCGGCTCCGTCAAGTCCTTCAACTACTATAAGCATTACTTGGCGGCGATGCACTCGACTTCAACGAGAGCCCCTTTGGGAAGATCCTTTACGGCAACCGCAGATCTCGCCGGATATGGAGCTTTGAAAAATTCGGCATAGACCGTATTCATGGCGGCGAAGTCGGCGATATCGGAAAGGAACACCGTGGTTTTCAACACCTTTTCCATCCCGGAACCTGCCTCTTCAAGGATATGGCTGAGATTGGTGAGGGACTGGCGGGTCTGAGCTTCAATGCCGCCCTCGACAAAAGAGCCCGTGGAAGGATCTATCGGAATCTGTCCCGACACGAAAACCAGTCCGCCCTCCGCAATCGCCTGGCTGTATGGCCCTATGGCAGAAGGGGCGTTTTTTGTAGAAATCTGTTTCATATAATCTGTTTTTTTGTTTTTCTATCCGCTAAATATATGCAAATTTGGGGACTAATCGACAAAAAAATGGAAGAGTTTGAAAAAATCCCGCGCAATCGCAAGATTGAGATAATGGGAATCGTAAACATAACCGGCAATTCATACATTCCTGCAAGCAGATGCCTCGGACCGGACGGAAAAACAGATGTAGGCGCGGCCATGGCAAGAATCGAGAAACTGCTCGGAGAGGGTGCCGGCATCATAGACATAGGCGCATGTTCTACCGGCCCCGGAGTTCCCCCGGCGGGAGAGGAAACGGAGTGGGAGAGGCTTAAGCCCCTGATGGAGGAAATAGTCCGGAACATGCCCGGACTGAAGTTTTCCGTGGACACCTACCGGTCGTCCGTCGCGGAAAAGGTATTTGATTTGGCCGGCAGCTTCATAGTGAACGACATTTCGGCCGGAGAAGCCGACCCTCGGATGCTCCCGACTGTCGGAAGACTCGGACTCCCCTACGTGGCCATGCACATGCGCGGCGATTCCATGACCATGCAGACACTTACGGATTACGGCAAAGAGGGCAAAGACGGACTGAGCCCCGTAACCTCGGCCGTAAGGGATTACTTCCTCGCATTCGCGGAAAAGGCGGAGAAATTCGGCATCTCAGACTGGATTCTGGATCCGGGGTTCGGCTTTGCAAAGACGGTGGAACAGAACTACCGGCTGCTGGATGAGATGGCAAGCCTGAGGATGCCCGGTCACAAGACGCTCGTGGGGGTTTCCCGCAAGAGCATGATTTACAGAAAATTCGGCATAAGTCCGGAAGAAGCGCTGCCGGAGACGCAGGTTCTGCATTTCGCCGCCCTGCAGAGAGGAGCGGACATCCTGAGAGTCCACGATGCGGCTGAGGCCGCAAGGACCGTCGAACTTTATGCCTCCATAGGATAAAACGGCCGCAAGTTGAGTTTTTCAACGATATGGATTATTTTTGCATCACTAAATCATAAACAGACATGGATACTCACGCTCTTCTTGCCGTTTCCCCGATAGACGGCAGATACGCCGGAAAGACAGCTCCGCTTTCGGAATACTTCAGCGAATATGCACTGATAAAATACAGGGTCAGGATTGAGATAGAATATTTTACAGCCCTGTGCAGAATTCCCCTGCCGCAGCTGGAAGGGGTCCTGAACGCGGAAACGGAAGATAAACTCCGCAGAATATGGGCCGAACTTACACCCGAACAGGCCGAAAGGGTTAAGGAAATCGAAAAGACGACCAACCACGATGTGAAAGCAGTGGAATATTACCTGAGGGAGCGCTTCACCGAAATCGGACTCGGAGCATACCTTACCTTCATCCATTTCGGGCTCACGTCGCAGGACATCAACAACACGGCGACTCCGCTCATGCTGAAGGAGTCTCTGGAAAAAGTCTATGTCCCTGCCCTTGAGGAGGTCACCGGCATGATAGCCGACGATGCCGAAAAATGGAAGGACATCCCCATGCTTGCCCACACCCACGGACAGCCCGCCTCCCCCACAAGGCTCGGAAAGGAATTCGGAGTATATCAGGCAAGGCTCGAAGAGCAGCTGAGACAGCTCGGAACGCTGAGCTACCCTGCCAAATTCGGAGGTGCGACAGGCAACATGAACGCACACAAGGTGGCATACCCGGAGATTGACTGGCTCTCTTTTGCAGACAGCTTCGTCGCATCCCTCGGACTCAAACGCTCATTCCCTACCACCCAGATAGACCACTACGACAACCTGGCCGCGATATTCGACTGCCTTAGGAGGATAAACACCATACTGATCGACCTTTGCAGAGACATATGGACCTACATCTCCATGGAGTATTTCCGCCAGAAGGTAAACAAGAACGAAGTGGGTTCATCCGCGATGCCGCACAAAGTCAATCCGATTGACTTTGAAAACGCCGAAGGCAATCTCGGAATGGCGGATGCCGTACTGACCTTCCTTTCTCTGAAACTGCCCGTCTCAAGGATGCAGCGCGACCTCACCGATTCGACCGTAAGCCGCAACATAGGCGTTCCTCTGGCCCACGGGCTCATCTCTTTCGCCTCCCTCAAGAAAGGCCTCGGCAAGCTTATCCTGAACGAAGACGCCCTGCACAGAGATCTGGACGCGAACTGGGCCGTAATCGCCGAAGCCATCCAGACCATACTCCGCAGAGAAGACTACCCCAACCCTTACGAAACTCTGAAAGCTCTCACGCGCACCGGAAAACCTGTCGACAAAGACACGATCGAGAGCTTCATCGACACTCTGGAAGTGAGCGACAAAGTCAAGAAGGAGCTGAAGGAAATCACTCCCTGGAACTACACGGGATATTAGAGAAATCCATAGACAGGCTACCTGTCCTCATCGATATAGACATCCTCGCCGGGTTCGGAGAAAGAAAAGTTCTCTCTTGCGAATTCTTCGAGGGTGTCTTTGTCTGTAGACAGCATGTCGAGCTGACGGTTCATTCCGTCTATCTCGCTCTTGTACATCTCGATGGACCTTTTCTGGCTTCTGAGCTGCAGACCTGCCTTCGCCCAGCGCAGCAGGCTGTCCTGACCGAGAAAAGAGATATAAATCAGGAACGCGGCTGTCACCACGGCAGCGTAACGTACAAAAGAACGATGTTCCCCGTTCCATATATCTTTGATGCGACCCATCGAATTGGAATTTATTTCCGCAAAATTAGCTAAATTTGAAGCCAACAAACAACATTAAATCCAAGATTTATCATGAAACCTACTTTACTTGTTCTCGCTGCCGGAATGGGCAGCCGTTACGGCGGCCTGAAGCAGATGGACGGACTCGGTCCCTCGGGAGAGACCATAATCGACTACTCTATCTACGATGCTGTCGCTTCCGGTTTCGGGAAAGTGGTATACATAGTGCGCGAATATTTCAAAGAACAGTTTGAAAAAACCGTCAGGGAAAAGTACAGCCACGTCAGATGCGCGGACGGCACTCCCCTTCAGTTCGTTTTCGTGACCCAGGAGCTCGACAAGATTCCTTCAGGCTACGAGATGAATCCCGAAAGGCAGAAACCTTGGGGAACGGCGCCTGCGGTACTGATGGCCAAAGATGTGATAAAGGAACCTTTCGCCGTCATCAACGGAGATGACTACTACGGCAAGGACTCGTTCCACATACTCGGAGACTGGCTGCGCGCGCACGAGAATTCTGAAAATGTCTACAGCATCGTCGGTTTCGAGCTCGACCACACCCTGTCCGAATCGGGAGGCGTTTCCAGAGGCATATGCTCCTATGACAATGACCTGCACCTCACAGGAATAGCCGAGCATCTGAACATAGCCAAAGAAAGCGACGGAAAAGTGTACGGTGACAACTCGGTGAACGGAGAAACCCATGTCGAGCTTGACGGCAAAGCCCTATGCTCCATGAACATGTGGGGATTCACTCCCGACTATTTCGAGAAAAGCGGTAAGATCTTCGAATCATTCCTGAAGGAGAACTCCAAGGAACTCAAGAAAGAGTTCTACATCCCTTACGCCATCGACTGCATCATCAAGTCCGGAGAAGGGAAATGCGATGTTCTTTCCACCCCTTCGCATTGGTTCGGAGTCACATACAAAGAAGACAGACCCGGGGTCGTGGCCAAATTCAAGGAACTTGTCGAAAAGGGCGTGTACCCGTCCCCTCTCTACAGATAGCCGACATCCTTCTGAACAGACAAGCTGACATCTTCCGACATGGCATTTTTCAGGAAAAGCAATAAACAGAATTTCGATGTCCTTTCCGGATACTCGTGGTATGTACCGGGCATGAAGGGCATGTTCGCTTTACTGGCGGCGCTCCTTTTCGGAGCGCTGCTGGGCAATGTCGCGGTACTCTGCATGCTGCCCTTGGGCAAAGAGGCGGCGGAGACTTACGGAACGCTGATAAGCTATCCGGTGATGTTCATACCGGCGATGATTTACGCCAAGGCGAAAAGCTACCGCTCGATGACATTCGAGACGGGCTACAGGATAGACAGCAGCCACTTCACGGAAGGCGGGGCGGCCGTCACAATGCTGATATGCATGCTTGCGACCATGGCCATGGCCTTTGCCCTGGACGCCGTCAACTCCCTGATGCCTCCCATGCCTGAAGCTCTGGAAAAACTGCTTGACAGCATGACTCAGGGCAATTTCCTGCTCAACTTCATAAGCGTCAGCATCTTCGCACCGTTCTTCGAGGAATGGCTGTGCAGAGGAATGATACTGAGAGGACTGCTCAACCATAAGAGAGCGGACGGATCATGCATGAAGCCCCTTTGGGCGATAATCATCTCGGCCCTGTTCTTCGCCGTGATACACATGAATCCATGGCAGGCGATTCCGGCATTCGCCATAGGCTGCCTCATGGGATATGTATACTACAGGACAGGCTCGCTCAAGCTCACCATGCTCATGCACTTCACGAACAACACCCTCGCTCTCGCCGTAGGCCAGATTGATTCGCTGAAAGACTGTGACTCATGGATGGAGGCCATGCCTTCCCGAATGTACTGGCTGCTTTTCGCGGCTTCACTTCTGCTGATCATCCTTTCCGTACGCGCTTTGAGAAGAATCCCTCTCGAAAAACCCTCAGGCAACTCGGATGAACTGAACGGGGAAATCAATCTTTGATAAAGTCCCCTGCGGAAGCAAGCGCTTCCGGCTTGCCGACATCGAGCATCCGGAAGTCTTCTGGAACATAGCCATAGACAGGATATTCGGCGCACACTTCCAGGTAGAAGTCGATTATGGAAAACGCTTCCGGCATCGACTTTTTCCTGAAGATTCCGAAGATGCCGTCACTGATGAGATGTATGCCGGAAAAAGCCATTTTCCGGCATTTTTCCGGATCCAAAGACGGATATGGGGTTTTGACCTCCCCGGTGGAAACGTTTGTCCACCCTACAAGGCGCATGTTTCCGTCAAAAAGCAGATAGCGAGACGTTTCCCTACGGCTAACGACGAGTACGGCCAGCGCATCCGGCTGAGC
>CAYTYL010000069.1:0-8718 GCA_964441715.1 uncultured Muribaculaceae bacterium | reverse complement strand
TCACGAAGAAGAACAGTTTGTTCTTGATGATCGGACCGCCCACCGTCATGCCTACGGTATTGTTAAGCATCTCGGTGTTGTTGATCTTATTGCCGTTGACCTTGTCTCCCCTTACTTTGTCGGATGTGTAGTAATCGTAGACAGAAGCATGGAAATCATTGGTACCGGACTTCGTCACCGCATTGATCGCACCGCCCTGGAAACCGGACTGACGTACGTCGAAGGGAGTGATGTTCACGGAAATCTGGTCAATCGCATCCAGAGAAATCGGAGATCCTCCTGCAGGAAGGTTAGAGCCGATTCCGAACGCATTGTTGAACGCGGCACCGTCGACGGTAACTGAAGATCCGCGGTAGTTTCCTCCGCCGACTGCGAATCCCGCAGTTGTGGAAGATGCCTGAGGAGTAAGCTTCATGATGTCGTTCATGCTTCTGCTCACCGTAGGCACGGTGGACATCTTGCGTGAAGAGATGGATGTTCCCGCTCCTGAACGCTGGATGTTCATGCTTGAATTCAGGGCGTCCGCGGTGATTACAGTGGCGTCAAGCCCGAGAGACTCCTGCTCAAGTTTGAAATCAAGCACGTTGTTCTCGGCAAGGGCGGCATAAACTCCCGTTACGGTCACCTTCTGGTAGCCAAGCATGTCCACGGTGACCGAATAGGGGCCTCCGGGGGTGATGCTGTTGATACGGTAGTTTCCGTTCGCGTCGGACACTCCGTAGTAAGTAGTACCTGTAGGTACGTAAAGCGCGATGACGGGAGCCCCGGCAACGAAGCCTTCCGCATCGGAAATCCTGCCGCTGAGGTCTGCGGTGGTAACTTGGGCAAGCGCGGAAAAAGCGCACAGAAGCCCCGCCACGGTCGACAGCACTGTTTTAAGGATCTTTTTCATATTAGCTAAAATAAAGATTAGATTTTGGCCGCAAAAATAAGCTATTTTCTGACGTAAGAAAAGTAAATGCCTGTTTTTTTTCGCTTGAAACTAAAAATTAACATCCTGACATTTAAAAATTTTATATTCATCCGAACACCTCATGTCGGGAGGCTTCCGCCTCGCATATTAAAAATCTTATTCGTAGATTTGCACGCGATTATTAAGGTATATGGAAATGAAAGAAGAAATCATATTGACGGGAGACCGCCCGACCGGAAAACTTCATATCGGTCACTACGTAGGTTCACTCCGGACAAGGGTAGAACTGCAGAACAAAGGCGGATACAAGGACATGCTGGTCTTCATTGCGGATGTACAGGCTCTGACCGACAATATAGAGAATCCCGAAAAAATCCGGCAGAGCGTGCTGGAAGTCGCACTCGACTATCTCGCCGCCGGACTTGAACCCGACAAGGTCACGATCTTCATCCAAAGCATGATCCCCGAACTCACGGAACTAACATGCTATTATATGGATCTGGTGACTGTGGCCCGGCTTCAACGCAATCCCACAGTAAAAAGCGAGATGATTCTCCGCGGATACAAAGACGGGGACGAATCCACGGAAGAAGGCGACGACCACAGGCGCGGAATCCCGGTAGGTTTTTTCACATACCCGATTTCACAGGCCGCGGACATCACGGCATTCAAGGCCACTGCGGTTCCCGTAGGCGAAGACCAGAAACCCATGATTGAGCAGACCACCGAGATAGTACGCCGGTTCAACTCCATCTACTCCTGCGAAGTACTTGTCGAACCGCGGATCATCCTTCCCGGCAACAAGGCCAGCCTCAGGCTGCCCGGGACCGACGGAAAGGCCAAGATGTCCAAATCGCTCGGAAACTGCATCTACCTTTCGGATCCGGCGGAAGAAGTCCACAAAAAGATCTTTTCCATGTACACCGACCCTCAGCATGTCAATGTCTCGGATCCCGGACATGTGGAAGGAAACGCAGTTTTCACCTACCTCGACGCTTTCTGCAGAGATGAGCATTTCCGGAAATACCTGCCGGAATATTCCAACCTCGACGAGATGAAGGAGCACTACCGTAAAGGAGGCCTCGGAGACGTGAAGTGCAAGAAGTTCCTTGAGAAAATACTGGATGAAACTCTCGCCCCCATGAGAGAACGCCGCAAGGAATTCGAGAAAGATATTCCCGCAGTGTATGACATTCTCAAGAAAGGCAGCGAAAATGCCCGCGAAATTGCGGCACGGACACTCTCGGAAGTCAAGAAAGCCATGAGAATCGATTACTTCGACGACAAGGAGCTGATAAAGGAACAGTCCGAAAGATACAGCCGCAGATAGACAGGGCTTCCGTCACCGCCGGCAGTCCGGACACAGCCCTTTTATGACATAATTCACCGAACGCTTGACATATCCCTGTGGCAGAACGACTTCCGGCACGGGGATATTTTCAAGGCAGAAGGTCCTGTGACATTTTTCGCAATAGAAATGACAATGCTCATCATCGTCAACCGATTCGCCGGGAGCATCGCTTCCATAGCATAGTTCGTATCTGACATTGTCGCTTCCGTCTTCTATCGTGTGCACGAAATGCTTTTCCCGAAAGATGACCAGCGCACGAAAAATATTGGACTTGTCGATGGTATCGGCCCTGTCCTCTATTTCCGTCATGGACAAAGGTCTGGCGGATTCGCTGAGAATTCTGGCAATCATGAGCCGGTTGGCGGTCGGTCTGATATCATGTTCCGCCATGAGCTCATCCAGATTAACGTCCTTTGCCTTCATCTCTATTGCCCGCCTCCCTTATTCTGTCATAATACGCTTTTCTCTTCGGATTCATGGGGAACCAGCCCTTCAGCACCCTCTTCTCCTGCTGTACAATCTCATGTATTCCCCAAAAGCATGAAAACGCCGCGGCACCGCATATCGTGGAACCGAGACTGTCTTCAATAAAAAGGGAAAGAAGGCAAAAGAGAAAGCCGGCGGCAAACATGACCCACCACGAAGCCTTTCCGTAATGATATTCAAGCTTGATGACGATGGGGTGGCATATGCCTATTATAAGGAACACCGCAGCCCCCACTATTATGCCGGTATAGTTCATACTGTCAGATTCATTCTTGTGTAAGGTTCACCGAAAAAGATCATTTCATCGCCCGGGATGAATCCGAGAGTGGCATAATAATCACGGACCTTGGGGTGAAAACTGTCCACGATAAGACCTATCTTTCTATACCCCAAACGTTTACCTTTCTCTATCCCGTCCTTAAGAAGCAACTTCCCTATCTCGTGCCCCCTGAACTCGGGAACTACGGCAAGCGAGTCAAGATAATACTCGCCGCTCACGGTCTCGGCAGCCGGATCTTCCGGCAAATGGAAACCGGTCTCGGTGAAAAGATTGTTCCATGTTCTGTCCCGGGCCTCCTCATAAAGCTCTCCGGGATATGAAACCAGACAGCCCACAGGCAACTCTCCGGCAGCGGCGATCCGGGCATTTTTGTAGGAATACAACGTGTCCTCCCGGGAACACACCTGCTCGAATGCGGACAGGTCGTCATGCTCCAATCCGAATTCAGCAAGTCCCATCGCACACAATACGGTCTTGGCAATGAAATTTGCGTCAGCCGGTACGGCATCCCTGATGATTATTCCAGGCATAAAAAATATATTTTCACAAAGATAGTGAAGAAGATTCAAATTCCTCCCCCGTTCTCGAAAGTAACGGTAGCGCGACCCTGAAGGACTTTCGAATAAGGTGCTACGGAAACGGTCTGCCAGATATTGCCTCCTATCACGCTGTCATGCCCGATTGTAATCCTTCCCAGAATCGAGGTATTGGAATATACCGTGACATTATCTTCCAAAATGGGATGGCGCGGCTCGTTGAGCGGACGTCCCTCCGAATCATATTTGAAACTTTTCGCTCCAAGGGTCACTCCCTGATAAAGCCTGACGTGGTTCCCGATTACCGAGGTTTCGCCTATCACGACTCCCGTTCCGTGATCTATGCTGAAATAATTGCCGATTACCGCTCCCGGATGAATGTCTATGCCGGTACGAGAATGGCTCTGCTCAGTTATCAGCCTCGGAATCAGCGGCACGTTGCATTCCAGAATGGCATGCGCCAGCCTGTAGCTGGATATGGCGGACATGGAGGGATAGCACAAGATGACCTCCCTGTAGCTCCTGGCCGCGGGATCTCCGTCGAACACTGCCTTGACATCAGTACCCAGGATCCGCTTGAGCTCCGGAAGTTTCCGTACAATCGTCTCCGCCACGCATATTCCCCTGTCCTCACAGTCGCAGGGGACCTCTTCGCCTTTGTTGTCCGCCTCTTCCTTTATGGCTATGGAAATCTGCCTGGACAAAATGGAGGCTAACCTGTAAATGAGATACGTTGCAGGTTCCTGCCTGAAGTAGCCGGTGAAGATGACGGAACGGAATAATTCCACGGCCTCTTCTATCTGCCTGGTATCTATGCTTTCCTCCTTCTGTGAAGGTATATATTCGCTGTCCTTGATTATCTCATCATAAAGCTGAATGGACAGCTTGTCCCATTTTTCTGCAGCCATAAGCGTTATTTTTTTTCGGAATGCAAAAATAAGTCAGAAAATCTTTTGTTTTTTAAAATTTTCACTACATTTGCCTCAGAAAAAAGGAAAATATGAGTTTTCTCCATAATAATAACATGTGTTGCTGCCGGAGGTCTTTCAGGACTGCCGGAGATAAGCATGTAGTATAGAGATTACTTTACAATTGCATACTTTAACTTTAAGACAGTCCTTTCGGGCTGTCTTTTTTTTTTGCATTCGACAAACAACCTAATCTTTTTTAATTATGTCTAAAATCGCTGAATCCGTTTTGGAGCTTATCGGTAAAACTCCTCTTGTAGAACTGAAAGCTACGGCCAAAGCCGCAGGAGCAAAGGCACGTGTCATCGCAAAAGTGGAATTCTTCAATCCCGCAGGCAGCGTAAAGGACAGAGTCGCCAACTCCATGGTCTCCGACGCGGAGAGAAAGGGCATCCTTAAACCGGGAGCGACCATCATCGAACCGACTTCCGGAAACACCGGAGTAGGACTCGCGCTTGTCTCTGCCGTAAAAGGATATCATCTCATCCTTACCATGCCTGAAACCATGAGCATCGAACGCAGAAGCCTTGTGAAGGCATACGGAGCCCAGGTAGTGCTGACTCCCGGTTCGGAAGGAATGAAGGGCGCAATAGCCAAAGCGAACGCCCTCAAGGAGGAGATTCCCGGAGCTGTCATTCTTCAGCAGTTCGAGAATCCCGCCAACCCTAAAATCCATTACGAGACCACCGGAGAGGAAATATGGAAAGACACTGACGGAGCCGTCGACATCTTCGTCGCAGGCGTAGGCACAGGCGGCACGGTTTCAGGAACCGGTAAACGCCTCAAAGAGCACAAGCCCTCTGTCAAAGTATATGCCGTAGAGCCGGCTTCAAGCCCCGTCCTTTCAGGCGGAAAGCCAGGCGGACATAAAATACAGGGAATCGGTGCCGGATTCGTGCCTAAAACCTACTCCCCTGAAGTGGTCGACCAGGTGATAACGGTGAGCGACGAGGATGCGTTCAAGACAAGCAGAAACGTCGCCCGTACGGAAGGGCTGCTCGTCGGCATCTCATCAGGCGCGGCACTGAAGGCGGCCCTGGATTTGGCTGCAAAGGATGAAAATGCCGGCAAAACCATCGTCGTGCTTCTTCCCGATACCGGTGAACGTTATCTGTCCACCGCCCTGTTCTCCGAATAAACAGAACTTTTGACAAAACAAAGCCCCGGCTTGCGAAAGTCAGGGCTTTGTTTTGTGTATTTCCATATCTTAAATGCAGTCTTCGCTGCATAAACATGGCCGCTCCGGGATTACAGAAAAGGGACGACTTTTTCCATCTGCACTCCCCTGGAGCCTTTGATGAGAATCACAGCACCGGACGGGGCCTCCCGAGACAGCTCCTCAGCCAACTTTTCGGATGATTCAAACAACCTGGCGCAAGACGGGAGCCTCTCCACATCGGAAGCCTTGCGGAATTCTTCCCCGACCAGGAAAATGCCGTCAAGAGACATGGAGTCAAGAAGTCTTATCACAGCGGCATGTTCGGCGACAGAGTCAGGGCCGAGTTCCCGCATGTCTCCAAGCATCACTATCTTCCTGTTCCCTTCCACGGAACGGAAATTGTCCAGAGCCGCGGCCATGCTGGAAGGATTGGCATTGTATGCATCCACTATCAGGGTATTGCGGCCGGTCTTTATCATCTGCGAACGGATGTTGTCGGGAACGAAGCTTTCCACGGCCTCGACCGCCAAGGATTCGGACACCCCGAAATACCGTCCTGCGGACAAGGCCGCAAGGACATTGGGACAATTGTATGCCCCGACCAGACGGGTATCGACCGGAACGCCGTCCGAAAGTCTGAGCCGCAGGAACGGGTTGTCGGCAGTTGACGGAAGAAGCGATGCCCCGTCGGCATCCATTCCGTATGGAACCGTTTTCATGCCTGTTCTTTCAGATGCCATCCGCATGAGGACGGGATCGTCCGCATTGACGAATGCGGTTCCGCCGTGGGCGCAAAGAAAATCATACAGCTTGCCTTTGGCCCTCTTCACTCCCTCAAAAGAGCCGAAGCCTTGAAGATGAGCCTTTCCTACATTGGTAATGATACCGAAATCCGGGCGTGCCAGCTCGACAAGCACCGCTATGTCATCCGGATGGCTGGCCCCCATTTCAATCACGGCAATCTCGGTATCAGAGTCCATCTTCAGCAGACTGAGGGGAACTCCGATGTCATTGTTGAGATTTCCTTCCGTTGCACAGACACGGTATTTTTTTGACAGTACGGCCTTCAGCAGATTCTTGGTAGTCGTTTTCCCGTTCGTGCCCGTGAGCCCGACAACGGGTATGCGTCTGCCCCCGGAAAGCAGATGTTCCCGATGGAAACGTGCCAGCTTCTGCAAAGAGGACAGCACGTCCGGCACGAGGATTATCCTCCCTCGGGGGACATCGGGCATCTCATCCACGACCGCATATGCCGCTCCGCGCTCCAATGCCGCAGCGGCAAACTTGTTGCCGTTGAAGTTTTCACCTTTAAGGGCGAAGAACAACTCCCCTCCTTCTATGCGGCGGCTGTCCGTCGCCACCTTTCCGGTCTTCAGGAAGAGCTCATATAGTTTTTCGGTATCCATACCCAACTTCAAAAAAAGGTCACTTTGTCCCGGTGCTTCCGAAACCGCCCTCGCCTCTCGCCGTGCCGTCAAGCTCCACGACCTCGTCCCACTCCACTTTTTCATGTGACGAAACGACCAGCTGAGCTATCCTTTCACCGGGCTCGATGTCGAAACTTTCATTCGACAGGTTGACGAGAATGACTTTGATCTCTCCTCTGTAGTCGGCATCTATCGTCCCCGGACTGTTAAGAACCGTAATGCCGTGCTTTGCCGCCAGACCGCTGCGCGGACGGACCTGACATTCAGACCCTGCCGGCAAGGCCATGTACAGTCCGGTAGGAACCATGGCCCTCTCCAGAGGTTTCAATGTGATTTTCTCACCGATATCGGCCCGCACGTCCATCCCCGCCGACAAATCAGTGGCATAGGCGGGCAACGGGTTTTCCGATTTGTTTATTATCTTGACTTTCATAGCAGTTTTATTTTTCCGGCTTGTTTGAGAGCTGTCTTATTATTTGGGAGCTATCCTATAGAGAACTCCGGCGATTATCGCGAAAATGAAGTTCGGCAGCCATATCGCGACACCCGGGGGCAATGCTCCCGAATAGACGAACATCTGGCTGAAGCGCATGAACAGTATGTAGATGAAGCTCAAGGCTATGCCGATGCCGAGATTCCAGCCGATGCCGCCTCGGCGTTTTCTCGACGACAGGGCCACTCCCATGATAGTCAGGATAAATGCCGAGAAAGGAAGCGCGAAACGCTGATGCTCCTCTATCTGGGAATATTGTATGTTGGCGTCGCCCCTCATGCGCTGGGTGTTGATAAGCATACGCAATTGCTTGAACGGCAAGGTTTCCACCGTGGACTTGCGCCTGTAGAAATCTTCAATCGTAAGGGCAAGCACCGTATCCAGCTGCACGCCGGTCCTGACCCGGTCGGACATGACGCCTTCCGTATAGCTGCGGATCATGTAGTTTTTCATGTGCCAGCTTCTTCCCGTGCTGTCCCATACCGCCGTCTGCGCTTCGAGCTTGGAGACGAGGCGGTTGTCCCGGATTGTTTCAAGCGAGATATTGTATGCCGTATTGTTCCATTTGCTGAATGATTCTATGGTTACGAACTGTCCCGGGGCAAGCTGATAATGGACGTTGCTTTCCGTCTGCTGAATCTTCTTTTTCGTGTACACCAGTTCGAAGGCGGATCTTTTCGCATTGGCCCTGGGTATGATCCACAAGTTCAAGGCCAGCGACATGGATGCTATCAGAGCAGCCGACAGGAGATATGGCCGCACCATACGATGGAAACTGATGCCGCAGGAGAGAATGGCTATTATCTCCGAATTGGCGGCCATCCTGGACGTGAAGAAAATCACGGTTATGAACACGAACAGAGGACTGAACATGTTCATGAAATAGGGGATGAAGTTGACGTAATAATCGAAAACGATAGCCTTCAAAGGAGCCTGGCGCTGCACGAAATCATCAATCTTCTCGCTTATGTCAAAGATTATGACGATGCCGATTATCAGGATAATGGCTATGAAGAAGGTTACTATGAACTTCTTTATGATGTATATGTCAAGTTTTTTCAGCCAGCTGTCCATGGTAGTCTAAAGTCTGTTCACGAGTTTCTTC
>CAYTYL010000068.1:5305-8742 GCA_964441715.1 uncultured Muribaculaceae bacterium | reverse complement strand
GTCGATCTCAAGAGCAAGGAGGCCGCTTATGTGAAGAAGAATTGCCGCACTTATCTCGATGGCCTTAGCGACAACGACATCAATGAGCTGTGCAAGAGTCTGCCCTTCGGCAGCTTCACGTTGGACCAGACCGACTATCTGGGCACACTGCAAGAAGAGGTGGCTGCGTTCAAGCAGAAGCAAGGGTCCGTACGCATGAAGGCCCTTTGGAAAGAAAAGACGGGCACGGAGTCACCGTCGGCATGGTCGGACAAATACCGCATGCCGCTGGCGCTGATGCTCGACGCTGACAACTACGACAAGGGCTGCAAGGCCTTCGCCATCATAGACAGCCAAAACCCGGATAGCAACAGTATAAGCAAGGCCATGAACTTTATGAACAATGTGGGCGACCAGTTCTGGAACAACTTGAAGAATGCCGCACTCAGAGACAAGATGTTCTGTGATAAGCTGCTCGGAGACAAGGCCGTGGTGCTAGTAGAAGGAAGAGAGGACATGATAGAGAGGCTTAAGAATTACTTGACAAACCATATATCCAGCAATCCTTATAACTGGGACGGAAATCCGATGCTTCGCGAAGTCATTGACGGACTTGCCCAAAAAAAGTATGCCAGTGACGGCTACCAGAAAGCATTTCAAAAGATAGACAGCATGAATGCCGATGATGTCAAGAAGTATCTGAAAAGTCTCATCAAGAACAACATGAACGTTGGCATTGAGATTATCAAAGACAACTAAGGAGGGAAGCTTATGACGTTGGATGAAGTCTATAAAAGCATCGGGCGGTATCTCGACTCGGACAGGCATACGCCAAGGCTGGTGGACGTGCCGTCGCGGGAGGTCGAGCAGGAAGTAATCTTGAAGTACACCTTGCCCCATAACATAATATGGTGGGCGGAAATATTCTGCCATGACGACATGCTTCCGGCTTATGACATGATAAAGAACAAACTGGCACACGCGTCGGGCAACATTTTCCTCTTTGGCCTGTCCACCTTCCTGAAGCTGGAAGGGCGGGACAAGCTGGTGGAGACGTTCAAATCGCTGCTGGAGCAGGAAACGCAGGGCAAGGTGGTCATCGTTAGTTTGGGCTGTGGCAGCATGTTCCGGCAAGCGCTCGACCGACGGCTGTTTGATTCCTACCAGGTGATGATGGTCGACGGAACAGCGGAGAAGAATGTGCAGTTTGAATTCGTAGAGAGAAAGCTGTCGGCAAACTTCGGGCTGATAGCCGAGGGACTGAATAAAGTCGATATGATATCGGAAAGAGGCGGGGACGACGAGATCTTCATCAGAACCAGCCACAAGAAGACCGACTTTCCCAATTCTCTTATCGGCATCAGGGAATGCAGCTGCACTTACGACTTGCTAAGACTGGAAGAGCGAGACCTGGAGCCGCTGCCGAAGGAGGTGGGCACCGACGAGCAGTGGACCTACCTCTTAAAGGAGGTTAATGCTTGCGAAGGATGGTCCAACTATGTGGACAAGACCTTCGGCGGAGTGAGCAATCTCAAGCAGTGCCTAATTAATTCGGCAGATTATGATGGGAACAAGATATGGGCTTTGTTCGTTGCCCTGAAGATACACGGAGCGGCCTACGACCGCTACCTTTCCAAAGTCATCGCCATGTCGGACAGTGCAGACGAGCTACGCCGTAACCTTTACCTCTGCATCTTGGACATGGACCGAAATGACAAGCTCTTCAGGACCCTGTACGATCAGCGGAAGGAATTGCTCAAAGCCGTCTGCGGTGATATCGCCATCGTGTCCGACTTTTGCAAGCAGGCCATGGGCAAAGGTGCTGAAGCCCTTTATTATCTGACCAACATGTCTCAGAAAGAGGAGGAGCAGATTGTCTGCGCCATTTCCCGTCACCCGGACGCGTATGACAGGCAGAACCTCGTGAGAGTCCTGGGCGTGGTGTATCCGCAGCTTGCCGCTTACCTGCAAAGGTTCGACTATAAGAACCATCTGCTAAACAGCTATTTCAACGAATATAAGTTTTGCAAGGTGCTCAACAGGATTAGCGATGCCTTGCGCTCGCTTGTTGACAGCCAGGCCACGGCAAGGGACTACAACAGCATACTCCAGCCACGAGCCACCTATGTTGACAAGCTAAGGATAGACAATCGTTGTGCGGCCTACTTTGTTGACGCGCTTAGCGTGGAATACCTGAGCTACTTGCAGCAGCAGTGCCATGACAGGGGAATGCTGATGGCGGTGAGCATAGGCCGTTGCGAACTGCCGTCGGTGACGGAGTTCAACAAAGAGTTTCTTGACGCGTTCGACAGAAAAGGCGTTCACGTTGCCAATGTCAAGGACATGGACGAGCTGATGCATGAGGACACGACCAACTTTGACTACGAACACACCAAGGAGCCCATTCATATATCAGGACAGCTGAAAGCGCTTGACAGGCTGATGGACAATGTGATGGAGAGGCTCTGCAACGGCAAGACCGACAGGGCGTACCTCCTCTCCGACCATGGCGCCACGCGGATGCCCGTCATCAATGACCGAGAGACCAGGGTGGAAGTGTCGGGCGGCGGGCTCCACAGCGGGCGGTGCTGCCTGGAAGCGGAAGTCAGCGAAAGGCCGGAGAATGCCGCCGAAGAGAACGGTTATTGGTGCCTGGCCAACTATGACCGCTTTAAAGGCGGCAGGATGACCGGGGTCGAAGTGCACGGAGGAGCCACGCTGGAGGAGGTGTGCGTGCCGGTAATCACCATTACGAAGGCCGATAATACGGTAGAATGTAAGGTGGTAAGCAATCCGGTGGAGGTCAGCTTCAAGAAGAAGGCAAGGATAATAATCTATGTGTCAAAAGAATTGCCCGACCTCTCTGTCAGTGTGGACGGCGGCGAAGCGCATAAGGCACAAAAAGGCGACAAGCCCTACCAGTACACGTGTGACATACCGGAGCTGAAGAAGGCCGGAGCACACGAGGCAACGGTCTATTCGGGTGATAATATGATTGCGACGGGTCTGAAGTTCGAGGTGAAGAAAGAAGGCGCAAGCGAACGAAAGTTCTTTTAAAGGAGGCTATCATGAATGAGAAACTGAGAAACTTTTTTGAGGATATGGTCGTTTACAAGGATTTGAAGGAGAGCAACTTCTTCAAGTCCCTGAGCCTCCCGTCGTTTCTTCGAGACTGGCTGCTGAAGATGTTTGAGGATGAGGAAGGGCACTTCGACGTTGAGGAGATAACCAACTTCATCCATAGCTACATTCCAGGCAAGACGGAATGGATTGGCATCAAGAACAGAATTGTGGTGGAAGGCGAGCGGGTGAAGATATTGACGCGCATATCCGTCGACATCAACATCAAGAACCAGGAGGTTACCTTCTCCTTGCCCGACTTCGCCCTGTCCAATAAAGACACCATCATCGAGCCCCAGGTGTGGGACGATTGCAAGGACGAGCTTGTGAAGGCCAAG
>CAYTYL010000068.1:0-5295 GCA_964441715.1 uncultured Muribaculaceae bacterium | reverse complement strand
ACGTGGGGCGTTGTTGAGTTGGGCTACCGCTATCCCGAGAACGATGGCAAGGTAAAGGGTAAAATCAAGCTCGTGAGCTTCCAGAACTTCTGCCCCTATGACATCGACCTGGAATTTTTCAAGGACGTGCGTAAGAACTTTGACATCCACGAATGGATTGACATTGTGCTCGGCGCTATTGACTACAATGCGGCAGGCTATACTGACGAGCACCAGAAGCTAGCTATGCTCAAGCGCCTGCTGCCTTTCGTGGAGAAACGGCTCAACCTGATAGAGCTGGCACCTAAGGGTACTGGCAAGTCTTATGTCTTTGGCGGTGTAAGCCGCTATGGCTATCTGTCGGCCGGAAAGATGACCCGCGCCAAGCTCTTTTATGACCTGACCCGTCATCAGGACGGACTTGTGTTCTATCACGACTACATCGCGTTTGATGAGATACAGAAGGTGGAGTTTGACAATCCCAACGAGATGACCCAGACGCTTCAGGGATATATGGAGCAGGGTACGGTGAAGATAGGCGACAAGAACGATGTGGCCGATGCGGGCTTCGTGATGCTCGGCAATATTCCGCAAGACCGCATGGACGTGTTTCGGAATATGTTTGAGAGCCTTCCCGTTATATTCAGGACCAGCGCGCTGATGGACAGGATACACGGTTTCATCGAGGGCTGGGAAATCCCGCGGATGACGGAGGGACTGAAAATCTCCGGGTGGGCGTTGAACTCGGAATATTTCTCCACCATCATGAACATGCTGCGCGACGATGCTTCCTATCGTGCCATCGTAGACCGCATCGTTGACTACCCGATAGATGCCGACACCCGCAACACGGAGGCTGTCAAGCGCATAGCCACGGCATTCCTGAAGCTCCTTTTCCCCCATGTGCGGTCAGAGGAAGATATCCGGGAAAGGGAGTTCATGCAGTATTGCCTGCGTCCGGCGATAAGGATGCGTGGCATTATACTTAAGCAGATGGGAATGATGGATGAGCAATACAGGGGCAAGGACATGCCCGTTTTCAAACTCGAGAATATCAATGATCAAGGACTTTAAACGCGGGAGTATTCATGATTAAAGTGGAAAAGTGCGTAGCTTGCGGGAAAGCGATTTCCGACAAGGACACCATAGGCGTCAACAAGAAACTTCTGGGAGAGGATGTTGAGAACTACTATTGCATGGACTGCCTTGCCGATTATATGGGCTGTAGCGTGCAGGATATCCTGAACAAGATAGAAGAGTTCAAGGACGAGGGATGTCATTTGTTCGACTGACATGAGGAAAGCTATTGTATATGCGGACAATGCGGCCACGACCCCGATGAGCGAAAAGGCCGTAGAGGCGATGAGCGTCTACCTCAGGACGATGTATGCCAATGCCTCGCAGCCTTATGCTTTCGCCCGCGAGCCCAAGAAGGCGCTGAAGCAGGCCCGTGAGACCATAGCCCGATGCATTGGGGCCAGAAGCCCGGAAGAAATCGTCTTTACATCCTGTGGCACGGAGAGCGACAACTGGGTGATAGAGAATGCGTGGTTGCAGCATCGCCATATCCATACCTCATGCATAGAGCACCATGCCATCTTGAATGCGAGTGCCTTTGCCCAATCGTTAGGGGCAAAGGTCGATTATATTCCTGTAAACAGGGATGGGATTGTTGAGTTGAAGGAACTGTCAGGGCGCTTGTGTGAAGGTGATTTGGTCTCGGTGATGTTGGCCAACAATGAAATCGGAACGATAGAGCCCGTAGCTGAGATAGCCCGCATGGCGCATGAGCATGGCTGTATATTCCATACCGATGCCGTGCAGGCTGTAGGCCATATTCCGGTTAACGTGCAGGAACTGGGTGTCGACCTGCTGTCGGCCTCCGGCCACAAGTTCAATGGCCCCAAGGGTGTTGGCTTTCTTTACAAGCGGCAGGGCATCCGAATGACACCTCTTATTAATGGTGGCGCGCAGGAAAGCGGACTTCGCGCCGGCACGGAGAATGTGGCAGCCATCGTGGCCATGGCCGCTGCGTTGGAAGAAAATGTCTCACAATTGGACATGCATATCCACCACATAACACGGCTCGAGAACCTGCTGATGGGATTGCTTGAAGCAAGCGGCATAAGCTATCATCGCAATGGAGCCGCCCGCCATACGCCTGGCAACATAAGCATCTCCTTCCCCAATGCCGATGGTGAGGCCATTCTTCACCGGCTTGACTTTCTGGGCATCTGTGTTTCCACGGGCTCTGCCTGCAATAGTAAGTCAACGCAGATATCGCATGTCCTCAAGGCCATAGGGCTTGAAAATTCGTTGGCAAAGGGAACCATTCGCATCACGCTTGGCAAGAACAATACAGAAGAAGATATTCTACAGATAGCATCGGCTATAAAAAGTATACTGTTCCAAAAGTGTTTCTGACCTAAGCTTTAAGATTCATTAGAGGTCAGAAAGTTGCCAACTATGTGAATTAGGCTTTCTCGTAAGGCGGGGAGAATGGACGCTAAGGGAGGACCATAATGGAAGTCAGTCCGCCCCTCAGTCCCGCGACATAGGCTTTGACGGAAGCGTCTCCCGTCCCGCGGATTATCTCGGTAAGGTACAAAGGCTGTCCCTGGATGAAAGCTTTGGCCGTGAACCTGTCTCCGTTTTCAAGCTTGGAGCCTCCGGAATCTACCACACGGAAAAGGTCATCTCCCATGTATTCAATCTTTACCCTCCTGTCGGGATTCCAGCAAAGAATCAGTTCTTTCCCGGGTTCAAGATCCTCGGAGCGGACGAGAGTCCCGCCGAAAAATCTGGAATCGATGAAATCTTCCGTATCCAGAGAATCTTTGAACTCCTTGAAATCCTTGCAGCCTACATAACGCGACAATATGTCCAGTGTCGAATACCTCGGAACACTGAATCCGCCCACATATCCCCAGAGTCTTTTCAATGTGGACAAGGACAGAAGCTCTCCCGTGACATCGTTCACGCTGGTGCGTAAACGTTCGAAATCCGACGGTGTCTTGACAGCCGCCCCGAACCGAACCTCCGTCTGTATAAGAAGGCACTTTACTTCAATGGATTGATCATTTACATGCATAATGTTCCGAGTGTTTCATTTTTAAAAATTCAGGCCTACCCCGACATATACGGAGGAGGTGGAAAAAGCGACGGAAGACGTTCCGACGCTAAAGTCCAACCTGCGCATTCGCAAAAGAAAGCCTGCATCAAATACGATGCCCCTATGGGAGCAATCGGTAACTTTCATATATTTTCCCTGTTCATCCTGCCACAGGAGCGTTCTGGACCCGTAGCCCATGCCTGCATACATGGAAGCAAAGCCGCACAGGCGTACAACGCCCCCTCCGCTGAAGGCGGAATATGATACTTTGGAACGGCCGTTTGTCCAGATGTAACCATAATCGCTGTAATCCCTCCTGGTCGAACATTCATAGCTGTGTTCCGCATCATTGAAATTCGTTTCGTATCTCAGATAGAAACCGGCCTTCCTGTACCATGCGGCCATGACTCCGAAAGCATTGTCACGCACGGAATACGTGGCCAGAGCGTGTAAATCTCGCCCGGACATGGCCGCGGACCTCTGCGCCTCCACGGGAACATAGACCAGAGAATCCCTGACCACGGTATCTCTGAGAACGACGGGATCTGCCGTCAGTTTTTTCCGCGGCAGTTCGAGAGTAAGTTCATAGACACAGGCGGCCTCTATGGGAATGGGGAAATTCCAATCCCGGATGACTCCGTATTCAGGATTTGATATGGTAATCTTCCTGATCCCTTCCGGCACATACACCCATATCTCGCAAAGCTTCTTCTCCACGGCGACCACGCCGATCATCCCCACATCAAAGCTGTAACCGTCATCGCTGGCCATGACCTTTATCAGGGCAGCCTTCTCTCCGTTCTGGTCCTTCTTCGGATAATTCACCCTGGCGTCGAGATCCCAGTCCAGTCGGCGGAACATATGCACGGAGAAGTTTCCGTCCTGCGCCGGCAGAGCCGACGGAAGGACGAGGAACAGCACGAATATGAACAGAATTCTTTTCATCAGAAATGGTAAGGTCCTATTATTCCGTATTCCTTGTCAGGAGCTTCCTGCCATGTCCTCACGTGGATGACGGGCCTGTCCGGTTCAGCCAAGTCCACCAGCAGAAAAAGATATCCCGTGTCGGAATAGCTTGCCGACCAATACTCCTGGCGCAGCTGTATCCCGAAAAGCTGCTCCCCCTTGCCGAGCTTTATTACCTTGGAATCGGAAAACTGCAGATTGATGAACTCCTGGCTGTCGAATACCTTCTCAAGCCGTTCGATATAGCTTTTCTTATTGTGCCTGGTATAGACGACATAGGGATTGGTGCCGTACTCACGGCGCTCGGCCGTGTTTTTCAACACATGACCGGTGATTATGAGGGCGTCATCATCGAAGATGGAGCTTATGTAGTCGAGCCTTTTCAGCGCATAGGCAGTCTTGTAGTTCTCGAGAAAGCTTACGATTATCATCCGCGCCTCCGGCGACCAGTTGTCATGGGAGGTTATGGATTTGACGGCGGCGGATGAAAGGGCGAAACTGAGACTGCATACTTTCCCTTCGCCGTTGAAAGCGAATACCAGATCCTCCACGAACTCCCTGCCGTTTCCGCTGAAAGAGAAGGCCATGGGGACACTCCGGCAATAAACCTCAGCCCCCAGCTCGTAACATTGCAGCGCATCGTAGGAAAGGACCCGTGCCTTTCCGTATCCGGCGAGCCGGTTGAACATTTCATATCCCTCGTCAGTAAAGCATGACTTCACGGAATCGAGACGTCCGGATCTCACGGCAGCGCATATTTCCTCGACTGCAGCCTCATACTTTTCAGGATACAGGACCGGCTTTATGGAAAGAGAAGTGCTGTCCCTCCCGACGGCATATTTGTCCCGTGACGCGATTTCCAATACCTTTTCCTTTACGGACGAAAAATCTATGGACTGCGTCCTTCCTGACATTTCCGCAGACGGAACTGATGCATTACGGGCGGCCGTATCCGAAGAAACGCTTTCCGTGCCGAGCGCTTTTTCAACCATGCCCACCTCGCGGAAAATATGCATCAGATGGGCCGGACTCACTTCGTAACGGACCTTGTAATCCTCTATCCTTGAATCACCGTCCACTTCCACATAGCCCTTGCTGTCCTTGGCCGAAAGAATCCCGCTCCATTTTTTCCCGTTCCAGAATCTGTAGTCAATATTGCGGACAGGACTGCCCCAGTAGGTAAAATTCAGTTCCACCAGGGACTTGTCATATTTGTTCTGCCTGTCGAACGACACGTT
>CAYTYL010000067.1:0-8820 GCA_964441715.1 uncultured Muribaculaceae bacterium | reverse complement strand
GTTGAACGCATCGCAGAACCGTACGAACCTTGAAGCTTTCCTGGAGGCATTTATGTCAAGCACTCCCGCCAGCACGTCGGGCTGGTTGGCCACTATGCCCACGCTGCGTCCGCCCATGTGGGCGAACCCTACTATGATGTTTTTCGCGTAGTTTTTGTGGACTTCAAAGAACTTGCCGTCGTCAACGATGCTGCCTATGACATAGTACATGTCGTAAGGTTTGTTGGGGTTGTCCGGTATGATTCCGTTCAGGGCATCGTCGACCCTGCCGGCCGGATCTGATGTGGGCACAGCCGGGGCGGTCTCCATGTTGTTCTGAGGCAGATAGCTGAGAAGTTCCTTGATTGTACGGATTCCGTCCTGCTCGTTTTCAGCGGCAAAATGAGCCACCCCGCTTTTGGCGGCATGTACGCCGGCTCCTCCGAGATCTTCCTGGCTGACCTCTTCTCCGGTAACGCTCTTCACGACGGCCGGACCCGTAAGGAACATGTAGGAGGTGTTCTTGACCATCACCGTGAAATCAGTGAGGGCGGGGGAGTAGACGGCACCGCCGGCGCACGGGCCGAAGATACCGGAAATCTGCGGAATGACACCTGATGCCAGGATGTTCCTTTCAAAGATTTCGCCGAATCCGGCGAGAGAATCTATGCCTTCCTGGATTCTTGCTCCGCCTGAATCGTTGAGGCCGATGCAGGGTGCTCCGTTGCGGACCGCGAGATCCATGACTTTGCATATCTTTTCGGACATGGTCTTCGACAGGGAGCCGCCGGATACCGTGAAGTCCTGTGCGTACACATAGACAAGACGGCCGTCTATAGTGCCGCATCCGGTCACTACACCGTCTCCGTCATAGTGCTGTCTGTCCATTCCGAAGTTTACGCATCGGTGCTGTACGAACATGTCGTATTCTTCGAAGGAACCTTCATCAAGAAGAAGCGCGATCCTCTCCCTTGCGGTAAGTTTCCCTTTCTGATGCTGAGCTTCTATCCTTTTTTCGCCGCCTCCAAGTTTGGCTTTCGCTCGCCGCTCGACAAGCTTGGCGATATTGTCCTGTTGTATGCTCATATTGTTGTACTTTATATATTCTGATTCGAATGACACATATTCTACCAATCGCCAAATTTAATAAGTGTTTTGCTCTTCTCCAATTTAAATTTTCATTTCTTATCTTTGCCGGAAGTAAAACGAAAACATAAAAACGACATTATGGGAGTTTCTGCCATGCTTCTGTTATATTGCCCTGACAGACAGGGTATTGTAACGGAAATTACTAATTTTATAACGGTCAACAACGGCAATATCATCTACACGGACCAGTATGTCGACCGCATAGACAATGTACTTTTCATGAGGCTCGAATGGGAACTTGAAGGTTTCATTATCCCGAGGGAGCAGATAAAGGAAAGCATCAACACTCTTTTCGGAGCCAGATTCAAGATGGAATTCGGCCTGTATTTCAGCGATGTCAAACCCCGTATGGCATTGTTCGTAAGCAGGCAGAATCATTGTCTTTTCGATATCCTTGCCCGTTATACGGCAGGGGAGTGGGATGTCGAGATCCCAATGGTGATAAGCAACCACGAAGACCTGCGTCCCGTGGCGGAAGATTTCAGGATTCCATACTATTGTTTTCCGCTGAACAAGGACAACCGCAATGAACTTGAGGTCGAGGAAATGGAACTTATGGAAAGGGAAAAGATTAATTTCATAGTGCTGGCTAAATATATGCAGATTATCTCCCCCAGAATGATAGAACGTTATCCTCACAATATCATCAATATCCACCATTCCTTCCTGCCGGCGTTCGTGGGCGCCCGCCCTTACCACCAGGCCTTCGAGAGAGGAGTCAAAATCATCGGTGCCACCAGCCATTATGTGACGGAAGAACTTGATTCAGGGCCGATAATAGAACAGGATGTAATCAGGATTTCTCACAAAGATACGCCGGAGACACTCATCTACAAAGGGAAGGATCTTGAAAAGGTCGTCCTGAGCCGTGCCATCCTCAAGCATATCGAAAGGAAGATATTGACATATAAGAACAAGACGGTTATTTTCGCCTGACCGGGCAGAGGACAAAAAAGCTCCGCATCGTTTTCGTGCGGAGCTTTTTTTGTTTTGCCGAATGGCCGTTATGCTTCGGATTCTGAATTGTCGGCCGGTTTCATCGTAGTATAGACGTTGGTAACGTCGTCGTCATCTTCGAGAAGTCCCGTCAGCTTGTCCAGAGTGGCTCTCTGTTCAGGAGTGACTTCTTTCAGTTCCACGTTGGGGATTCTTTCAAATCCTCCCGATACAAGTTCGTAACCGTTTTCTTCAAGATATTTCTGGATGGCGCCGTATGCCGTATAGTCTCCGTAGATGGTGACCTCGTTTGACACGTTTCCGTCCTTGTCCTCTACTTCTTCCTTGAAAACCTCGTCTGCTCCGAGGTCGATGAGTTCAAGTTCAAGTTCATCGGTATCGATCGGTTTCGCAGGGTCTTCCTTGATTCTGAAAACGCATTTGTGGTCGAACATGAAGCTTACGCTGCCGCTTGTCCCGAGCGAGCCTCCGCATTTGGTGAAATAGCTGCGGACGTTGGCTACGGTTCTGGTATTGTTGTCTGTCGCGGTTTCAACCAGATAAGCTATGCCGTAAGGGCCGTATCCTTCGAAAACGACTTCCTTGAAGTCTCCTGTCGATTTGTCGGTCGCTTTCTTTATGGCTCTTTCTATGTTTTCCTTCGGCATCTGTTCCGAGCGGGCTTCGGCGAGAAGTGCTCTGAGACGCGGGTTGCCGGTAACTTCCGGTCCGCCGCTTTTTACCGCGATCGTTATCTCTTTCCCAAGTTTCGTGAAGGTGCGGGCCATGTGTCCCCACCGTTTGAGTTTCCTTTCCTTTCTGAATTCAAAAGCTCTTCCCATTGTTGTCTGCCGTGCTTAAGATTATTGTGCGATTTCTATTCTTGAAATGTATTTGTCGATCTCGGCTCCCTCCATGGACTGCGGATAGGTTTCTTTGATTTTCTTGTAGTATGTAAGAGCTTTCCGGCTGTCTCCGAGTTCTTCGCATACTATTCCGGCTTTAAGCAGATAGGCTGCGGCAAAAATGTCGTCTATTTTTGCTGCGGCTTTGTCATAGCAGCCGAGAGCCTCCTGGTATTTCTCAAGTCCGACGTAGGCGTCGCCTTCGCACGCAAGGGCCTTCGCCGCGAGAATCTCATCCTTTCCGTTGTACTTTTTAAGATATGATATGGCGTTTTCGAAGTTTCCGAGATTCAGCTCGCAGATGCCGGCATACATGTAAACGTCCTTTCCGGCCTTTGTTCCGTATTCCTTCGCTATCTCCTCGAAACCGAGGTTTTTGCCGTCTCCTTTCAGAGCGGTCTCGTATGAACCTTCGCGGAATGCGTTCTCCGCAGGGTACATCTGCTCCTGTGCTTCAACTTTCTTGGGCTGCACATAGAATTTGTGATATGCCAACACAATCAGGCCTATTACGACGATTGCGGCAAGTGTTCCCCAGATGACGGTTTTGTTTTCGTTGAAGAAATTTTCAACGGACGTGACTTTCTGCTCCACTTTTTCTTCGTGGAGTTTTTCCTCCTTTTTGAGGTCTTCCTTTTTTGCCATATTTGTTATAAATTTTTTCGGATTTTAGTCCGCAAATTTAAGAAAAAATAATACAAAAATAAATGCCGAAAGTTATATTTGCAGTAATAAGGATTTTTACCTGACGTGTTTTTCCGATCGTGACATGCCATCTTTAAAAAGAATCGTAATACAGAATTACAGGAACATCGCTTTGGCGGAACTTGAGTTTTCTCCAAAGATCAACTGTATTTCAGGCAATAACGGTGCGGGAAAGACGAATCTGCTGGATGCCGTATGGTATCTTTCCATGACAAAAAGCGCTTTCTCGTCTTCTGACAGATATAATTTCCGCTATGGAACGGATTCTTTCTCCATAGCCGGGACGTATGCCATGGAAAACGGGCAGGATTCCGTTTTCTCTGTCCAGGTATCGCAGGGTGCCGAGAAAAAGTTCAGAAGGGACGGTAAGCAGTATGCCAAAGTTTCGGAGCATATAGGAAAACTTCCCATTGTCATGGTCTCGCCTTATGATACGGTGCTTGTAAGCGAGTCAGGAGATGACAGAAGAAGGTTCACGAATTCCGTCATTTCACAGCTTCATGCTTCATATCTTTCGGAGATGCAGCAGTATAACCGTATTCTGCAGCAAAGGAACCGGGCTTTGAAGGAGCCTAATCCGGATGACGGACTCCTTTCTGTCTTCGACATGAGACTCTCGGTGCTTGCGTCATCCATATATGGTTCACGGAAAACGTTCGTGGACAAGCTTGTCCCGTCCGTGGCGAAATACTACGCCATGATTTCCGGCGGAAAAGAAGAGGTATCCCTGCGTTACGTCTCGGATATCGACAAGGGCCCGCTTGAGACCCTGCTTTCAGCATGCCGGGAAAAGGACCTTGCCATGAAGTTTACGACTGCGGGCATACAGAGAGACGACATAGTGTTCCAGATAGGCGGCAGGCCCATAAGGCGGTGCGGATCTCAAGGACAGCAGAAGTCTTTTCTCGTCGCGTTGAAATTCGCGCAGTATGAGATTATGAGGAATGAGTGCGGTTTCCCTCCGGTTCTTCTGCTTGATGATGTCTTCGACAAGCTGGACATGGACCGCATCTCCAATCTTCTGTCTCTTGTCGCAGGACAGGATTTCGGTCAGATTTTCATATCCGACAGCAACAAAGTCCGGATGGAAGGCATAGTGGAGCGTGTGGCCGTGGGAAGCTCATACTTTGAAGCTGCGGACGGAAATTTCATGAAACTTTAGATTGTAACAGCGATGTTCAAGCCATATAAGATAGACAGGAGGGAAGTGCTGCCGATGTCTTCGGTCATGAAGCTTCTGATCAGACGCAGGGGCCTTTCCCCCGGCATGAACTGTCAGTTCATCTTTCAGGCGTGGGACAAAGTATCGGGCGCGGCCCGTTATACGCTCCGCAAGTATTTCAAAGACGGCGTATTATACGTCGGCATATCTTCATCGGTTGTCAGAAATCAGCTTTATTTCAGGAAAAACGCTATCGTCGGACAAATCAATGATGAACTGGCCGCCGAACCTCTATACGATTCCGGAAAGGGATTCGTCAAAAACATAATACTGAGATGAAAATTGTAGCAGACATCTCCATCCCGTTTCTGAAGGGGGTATTCGAACCTTATGCCGAGGTCGTCTATCTTGAAGGCTCGGCCATAGGCAGGGAAGACGTCAAGGATGCGGATGCGATGATCGTCAGGTCCAGAACCAAATGCGACGGGAGGCTTCTGGACGGGTCTTCCGTTAAAATCATAAGTTCGGCTACCATAGGAATCAACCATATAGATACCGAATGGTGCGATGCCCATGGAATCCTCTACTCAAATGCTCCGGGTGCCAATGCCAACGGAGTCATGCAATACGTCTTTTCCGCATTGTACGGGACGGCCTCAAGAAATGCCATAAGCCTGGACAAGGCCGTCATAGGAGTGATCGGGGTCGGCAATGTGGGCAAGAGGGTCGTCACCCTTGCGAGAAACCTGGGTTTCAGGGTTCTGCTGAACGATCCTCCGCGGGAGGCTCGTGAAGGCGCCTTCGAATATACGCCGCTGGAGACTCTGCTGAGGGAGTCCGATGTGGTGACATTGCATGTATCCCTGAATTCCACGTCATGCCGTCTTGCCGACGCGAATTTTTTCAAGCTGATGAAGCCCGGTGCTTTTTTCATCAATACGTCCAGAGGGGAGGTCGTGGATGAAGACGCGTTGAAGAATGCGATGGAAAGCAAGCTCGGCCCGGTGATAATCGACACGTGGAACAATGAACCTGACGTGGACAGGGAACTGGTTGACATGGCGGACATTTCCACTCCGCACATCGCCGGCTATACATATCAGGGCAAGCAGACCAGTACCGCCGTGGCAGTGCGTGCCGTGGCTCATTATTTCGGCATCACACAGCTTTACAGCTTTTTCCCCGCGACGGAACATCCGTTGTTCGAGGCCGTCAAACTCGATCTGCGCGGGAAGAAACAGGGCGAAATAGCTTCGCTGCTTCAATATAATTATCCTATCTTTACGGATGATTTCATCTTCAAGCTCCATCCGGACGGGTTTGAAGAGTTGAGAAAGAAGTACAATTACCGGAGGGAATTTTATATAGATTGATTTTATGTTTTCTCAGGAAGATATCAGGCAGATTGAGCTGAGGGGCTCTTCTGTCAAGACAGTCACCGCACAGGTCGAGAGATTCCGCAAAGGATTTCCTTGGATGAGGATAATCGGCCCGGCGACGCCGGAACGTGGAATAACAGTTCTGAGTGAGGAACAGGCCGCGGCTGCTGCGGATTACTATGAAAATGCCGAAGTCGACGGGAAATGCAAATTCGTGCCTGCCTCAGGAGCTGCTTCCCGCATGTTCAAGGATATTTTCGCAGGTTTGGCCGTGCTCGAAAAAGGCGGTGATGTGCCTTCGGACAGCGCTGTAGGCAGGCTTGCTTCAAACATAAAGAAATTCGCTTTCTACAGCGCGCCTCTGTTCGGCGAGCCTGAAGATACGGCGGAATACAGACGCGGCGTCGCGGAGAAAGTGCTTGGGGAAAAAGGATTGGGGTATGGAAGCAAGCCAAAGGGCGTCATACGTTTCCATCGTTACGGAGACGAGGCGAGAACAGCTTTTGCCGAGCACCTTGTGGAGGCTAAGGAATACATGCGCAATACCGATGGCACGGCAAGTCTTGTCGTGACGATTTCACCGGAGCACCGGAGTCTGTTCGAGGCTGCGCTCGATGAGGTGAAGACTGAATATGAGAAGCGGTATGGAGTAAAATATGACGTCACCTTTACGTATCAGGACAAGGCCACGGACACCATAGCGGTGGATATGAAGAACAGGCCGTTCCGTAAAGATGACGGGTCTCTGCTTTTCCGTCCGGCGGGGCACGGCGCTCTCATTTACAATCTGAACGACCTCGGCCAGGAGCTGGTCTCCATAAAGAATATAGACAATGTGGCCTGCGAGAGGCTCCTTCCGGTTACATCCAGATACAAGAAAGTTCTCATGGGAGAGGCCTTGATGATGAGGGACAGGATTTTTTCCTTCCTGAGGGAGATGGACGGAGAAACCGACCCGTGTTCCGCTTCGTGCCGCCGTCTGTGTGACAGGATAGAGTCATTCCTTGACAGGGAATTGTGCATCCAGCTTCCTTTGACGACGGATCCTGCCGCACGCAAGGAGATGCTCCGTGCCAAACTTGACCGTCCTGTAAGGGTATGCGGTATGGTCCGCAATGAAGGCGAACCCGGGGGAGGACCTTTCATCGTCGCCGGCAAGGACGGCTCGTCCAATCTTCAGATTCTGGAAAGCGTGCAGATTGACGGCACGGATTCGGGTTCGGCTGACGCGCTTGCAAGGGCGACCCATTTCAACCCTGTGGATATAGTGTGCTGCCTCCATGACTACAAAGGCAGAAGGTTCGATCTGCTGAAGTTTGTCGATGAAGAGGCTGGATTCATCAGCTCAAAAAGCTATCAGGGACGTGAACTCAAGGCTCTTGAACTCCCCGGCCTTTGGAACGGCTCCATGAGCGGCTGGAATACCTTGTTCGTGGAGGTTCCCGCAGAAACCTTCAATCCTGTGAAGGTCGTCCTGGATCTGCTGCGCCCCGCACATCAGGCATAGCAGGGGAATTCCGTTTAAATCTTCTTTTTTTTGCGGGCAGTTGCAGAAGGAAGAAGATTTTTGTTATATTTGCAGTGTAATAATAAACTAATACACCAATATTGTATGATAGATGTCAGGAAAATAGCTTTCAGTTACGGAAATGTTCCGGTACTGAAAGATATAAGCTTGAGACTGGAAAAAGGCAGGATCTATGGCCTTCTGGGAGAAAACGGAGTAGGCAAGACTACCTTGCTTACCCTGCTTGCCGGACTCAAGAAGGTCCGTTCCGGTTCTATAGACACTGACGGCTATAATCCGTGGGACAGGAAGCCTTCTTTTCTGGCCGGGCAGTTTTTTCTTTCCGATGAACTGAGGCCGTTCAGCATCCGTGCAGACCATTGGGCGGCGGAAAACGGAAAGTTCTGGCCGCTTTACGATCATGACGTATTCATGAAAGTAATCGGTGAGTTTGAGACGGATCCCCGGAAAAAGATGAGGGAAATGTCTTTCGGACAGCTGAAGAAGACATATATTGCATTTGCACTGGCCGTCAAAGCCAGGTACATTTTCATGGATGAGCCGACAAACGGCCTGGATATTCCTTCGAAATGTCAGTTCAGGTCCGCTTTGATGAGATACACAAGCGAAGATACGACCGTCGTCATTTCCACTCACCAGGTCAGGGATCTTGAAAACATAATAGATCCGATAATCATTCTTGACAGACAGGATGTGCTGTTGAATGCTTCCCTTAGTGAAATATCCGAGAAGCTGTTTTTTGACTACGGAACGATTCTCGATTCCGATGCTCTGTACAGTGAGCAATTGCCGGGAGGAGTCGTGCAGGTCCGTGAGAATACGGAAGGGATTGAGAGCAAGGTCAACATCGAGGCGCTGTTCAATGCGGCGCATAAGAATAAGGCAAAGATAAAGTCGATTTTTAGCGGTAAGGAGGTCAGGGCATGAACGAAATTTTTGATATGAGAAGATTCTGCAAAGTCATTTCATGTGACCTTGCCTACGTTTGGAAAAACTATGGGATAACCTTCATAGGATTGGTGCTTGTCCCTTTGTACGCTTCTTTTCTTGCAGGTTTATGGGCATACATCATGGAAG
>CAYTYL010000066.1:0-8868 GCA_964441715.1 uncultured Muribaculaceae bacterium | reverse complement strand
CGCACGGGTACCCCTTTCAGTTCCCACTCGGCGAACTTGAATCCGGGCCGCAAGGTGTCGCGGCTGTCAATCTTCACGCTTAGTCCCTTCGACTGAAGCACCTTGCCGATTTCGTCCATCTTGTCCAAAATGGCTTTCATCTCGTCCTCATTCTTGTAGATGGGGACCATGACGACATGTATGGGAGCAAGCTTCGGAGGAAGGACAAGTCCGTTGTCATCGCCGTGAGCCATGACCAGCGCACCCATGAGGCGCGTGGAAACACCCCATGACGTAGCCCATACATATTGCTGCTTTCCTTCTTTGTCGGTGAACTGCACGTCGAAAGATTTGGCGAAGTTCTGTCCCAGGAAATGGGAGGTCCCGGCCTGAAGAGCCTTTCCGTCCTGCATCATGGACTCTATCGTCATGGTGTCCAGGGCGCCGGCGAAACGTTCGTTCGGACTCTTGTGGCCGACTATCACCGGTAGGGCGAGAAAATTGCGTGCGAAATCTGCATATACGTGAACCATGCGCTCGGTCTCCTCCTGAGCTTCCTGCGCGGTCGCATGGGCGGTGTGTCCTTCCTGCCACAGGAATTCCGCGGTACGGAGGAAAAGCCTGGTACGCATTTCCCATCTCACGACATTCGCCCATTGGTTGCAGAGTATGGGAAGATCTCTCCAGGATGTGATCCAATTCTTGTATGTGCTCCAGATTATGGTTTCCGAGGTGGGACGCACTATGAGCTCTTCTTCAAGCTTCGCATCGGGATCCACCACCACGCCCTTTCCGTCAGGATCGTTCATGAGCCTGTGATGGGTCACCACTGCACATTCCTTGGCGAAACCTGCCACATGCTCGGCTTCGCGGCTGAAGAATGATTTAGGGATAAAAAGGGGAAAATAAGCATTGTAATGTCCCGTAGCCTTGAACATATCGTCCAGCGTGCGCTGCATTTTCTCCCATATCGCGTAACCGTACGGTTTTATGACCATGCAGCCTCTTACAGCCGACTGTTCGGCCAAATCCGCCTTTACAACCAGATCATTGTACCATTGGGAATAATTTTCCGACCTTTTTGTTATCTGCTTTGCCATTTTATATTGCCGTTGATTTTGTTTTCACCGATTTTTTGCAGACCTTGCGCTCCCTATGAGGAATCAACGCAAGGTATGATTATTGCAAATCATTGCGGAAGAAACGTTATGCTTTCAGCTCCCCGCAAGAGGAGCAAAGTTAACAAAATATAATTTATTATAGAGATACGGCTATGAAAAAGAACATCCCCACAATTCTTTTGACGGCGCTTGCGCTTGCCTCCTGCGGGACAGGCGCCCAACTTGCGTCTTCCCGATACGAAGACGGTATCTACTATAGACCTGAAACCATAAGCAAGGAGCAGATACGCAGCTCGAACGCCGAGGTGGCGGCCCTTGTCAAAAAGACGGAAGATTCTCCCGGCTACAAGAAAAGCGGAGATGCGGATTCTCTGTTCACAAGCAGCAACCATTCCGACAGACTCAAGCCCGGCACGGTCAGCTTCACTGACAGAGAAGGACAAAATGTCACGAACGTAAACCTATATTTCGGCTACGAACCATGGCAATACAGCGCATGGTACACCTGGACACCCGACCCGTGGTTCTACGGAGGATGGTACAGCCCCTGGAGATACAGCGCATGGTACCCGGACTCATGGTACTGGGATTCATGGTACTGGAATTCATGGTACTGGAATTCATGGCGATGGGGAAGATGGTACGATTCCTGGTACGGCCCCCGGTACCGCAGCTATTGGTATGCAGGAGGCTGGTGGGACCCGTGGTACGGCCCAGGCCCGTATCGGTGGTATGACCGGCGGTACAGCGGTTACTATTACTACCATGGCCGCGGAGGATATGCCTACGAATGGACCCATGAGCCTCGGGCCGCGCGCAACCTGTCGGCAAGAGCCGACGGAAGCGGAGCGGTAAGCGGAAGCCGGCGCAGAGGCGTATCCGCAGTAAACGGAGGCGGCACTTCGGGTGCGGTCAGAAGGAGCCGCTCCGCAGACAGGAACATGGGAACAGCCGGGAGCGGAAGCTCCTCCGGAAGGGGCACTTTGACCCCGGTGAGAAGGACTTCCTCAACAGGCCGGACAGCCGGCATGACATCGGCACAGGCCGGAAGGGCGGCCGGAGCGCCTGCGGGATCAGGAGTCCGCACGGGGTCAGGAGTCCGCACGGGGTCAGGCACACGTCAGGCTTACGGCACACGCTCCTCCGCAGGCATCACCACAGGATCCGCCGGAGTCTCCTCTTCAACAGGATACCGCAGGGGCGGCGAAGCCGTCAGATCAGCCGGCGGATACAGGACCGGCTCGACACGTAACTACAGACCGGCAGGAGGCATAAGCACTTCCGGCGGCAGAGCGGCAGTTTCCAGCGGAAACTCAGGCTCTTCAAGCTCTTACAGGAACGCCGGATCCGGAAGCGGCTACCGCAGGGAAGCTACGGTCAACTCCAACAGAAACACCTCGGCCGGAAGCTACAGAAACACCGGAGGCTCGAGCTACAGGCGCTCAAGCGGCGGAAGTTTCGGAGGCGGTTCAGGGATATCAAGCGGCGGCGGAGTGTCACGTGGCGGCGGCGGATCCCACAGAAGATAGTTTTCACTGAAATTAATCTGAAATCATGAAAAAAACGATAGTGTTCCTGCTTTGCACGGCGGCGGCTGTTTCCCTCCGGGCACAGAATGTCACCGATGCTCTCAGGTTCAGCAAGAACGAATATTACGGCACTGCCAGGACAATGGCCATGGGCAATGCGTTCACGGCGCTCGGAGGTGACATAGGCTCGATGAACATAAACCCGGCCGGTTCGGCAGTCAACCTGTTCTCCCAGTTTTCCATAACTCCCCAGATCAACGTAATGGGAAGTTCGGCGGACTATTCCAGCTTCGGCCGCGTAGGAGGAGAGAATCCATATACGACGGGCAACAGCAGCCAGACCCGTTTCACCCTTCCGAGCACCGGCATGATCATCAATTTCAAGACCGGTGAAAAAAGAGGCCTGCAGGCGGTGTCGGTGGGACTGTCCGCGAATACGGTGAGCTATCTGAACGATGACATGTCGGCAGGAGGAATCAACGGCATGACATCATACGCAGGCTACCTCGCCGCTCTCGCCTCGGGAAAGTTCTATGAGGCCGACAAGATGAGCGTGGCGGACATCAGCCGCGCATACTATTGGGACAAGGAGACTTTCTTCTGGCCTCAGATGGTAGGCTACCGCTCAGGGATGGTCAATGAAAGCGGATACGGCGACTACGTCGGAGTGACCCAGGGCATCGGCGGACAAGGTCTGTACCCCGTAAGAGGCGATCTCAACCAACGCTACAGCAGGGACTCCAGAGGAAGCCGGACCGATATGCTTTTCAACCTCGGATTCAACATAGACAACAAGGTCTACCTCGGGGCCAATCTCGGGATAAACAGCCTTGAATATCGCTTCAATTCATACATGAGGGAGTATGCGGAAAATCCCGATGACTTCCCCGTCACGGTAAACGGTTCTACGGACTACTTCAGAAGCCTGCGCTTCCACCAGGCATATTCCGCCTCGGGTACAGGAATCTACGGAAAGTTCGGAATAATAGTGCTGCCCGTTTCCGGCCTAAGGATAGGCGCGGCGATCCAGACGCCTACCGTCAACTACATCACGGAACACCTGTGGTACAGCGGCGACACGCAGTTCAGCGCATCGAGCGCCAGCGAGGAAATAACTCCCGATGATGAGTACATCTACGAATACAGGCTGATGTCCCCCTACAGGGTCAACGCCGGCATAGCATACACGATTCCGGGTTTCGGACTGCTGAGCGCGGACTATGAAATGGCTGACTACAGCACCATGAAGTTCAAGGAAAAAGACAGTTCCGACGATTCCGCATTCGCGAGCTCGAACCAGAGCATAAAAGACGGCGCGGGAGTGTCCCACATGTTCAGGCTGGGGGCGGAATTCATTCTTACCCCTAACTGGTCGCTCAGAGCCGGATATAATCTGACAAGCACCCCCGAGCGTTACATAGATGACGAAGGGATAAAGAAGACTCCTTCGGCCTACACCAACGCAGTTTCCTTCGGAGCGGGCTACTCCTCAGGAAAATCCTTCTTCTGGGATGCGGCGCTGAGATACACCATGTATCCCACCGAGTATCTGTACCCTTATTCGACATACGACAGCTACGCGTCCCCGGAGATTGCGATTCATCCGCACCTCCTCAACATAGCCGTGACTTTCGGCTGGGCATTTTAGAATCTTACCAGATATGATACGCTGTCCGGACCTTCATTGAAAAGAAGATCCATGATCGACAGGTTTTCCTGAAAGCCGTATTTCCCCGAGAATACTTGGAAATACGGCTTTTTCAGCCCCAGACTGCCGAGAATGGGATCGGCCTTCTTGGGGTGTATGTCGTAACGGTGGTCAGGTCCGGACGGAGACAGGGAAAAGTCTTCGGTAAAACCGATGCGGACACTTACGCCAAGCTTGTCGAAGAAGAAAGAAATGAGTCTGAGATTGAGTTCCCAAAGTGTCTGCGGACGGGAATCCAGAATGGAAAAGATCCCGTCCCGATAATATTCGAAAAAAGCCGAACTGTCATAGGATGAGGCTATTGCCCTTTCCGTGCGCAAGACCCAGGGAGTGGAATAATCCACCTTAATCTCTCTTATCGGAAGTTTGAAGGTGCCTCCCTCATGGACCACCGGAACGGAAAGGCTCTCGACTCCGGACGCAGTCAGTATCCGGCAGCGGTTTCTGTAGCTCTGCTTCTGATAGTTCTCACATGCCTCCAGTGTTAAAAAGCTCCCACACGCCTCCAGTGTTAAAACGGATGCGGCGGCGTCACTGTCCGACACCGCCGCAGCAAACCATGAAACAGGAGGGAAATATGCCGTGCTCAGAAGCATCCCCTACTCCATGTCGACTTTTTCGTTGATGAAATTGGCTTTTATGATGCCGCGCTTTGAGTTTCTGATGAAGTCAAGAATCATGTCCCTTTCCTCCGACTGAGGGAAACCTGCCTCGACCTTGGCGCAGCCGTCAGTTACATTAAGTCCGCTGAAATAGATGGTTTCGTAGATGTCCTTTATGTTGCGGATGACGTCCGAGCTGAACCCTCTTCTGCGCAGACCGACTATGTTGATGCCGCAGTAGCAGATGGGGTCACGTCCGCAAAGTACATAGGGAGGAATGTCCTTGTTTATCTTGGAAGCTCCGGCCACCATGGCATGCGCACCGATGCGCGAGAACTGATGGGCTTTGGCTCCGCCTCCGAGAATGGCCCAGTCGTCGACGTCGGTTTCTCCGGCCACGCCCACATAGCTCACAAGAATGCAGTGCTTGCCGATGTGGCAGTCATGGGCCACATGCACATACGACATTATGAGGGTGTTGTCCCCTACCTTGGTCACTCCCTTATGGCTGGCCTTGGTCCCCCTGTTGATGGTGGCACACTCGCGGATGGTGACATTGTCTCCGATCTCCACATAGGTGACTTCTCCGTCGAATTTGAGGTCCTGAGGTACGGCGCCGATAACGGCCCCCGGGAAAACGGAACAGTTCTTTCCGATCTTTACATATTGGAAAATGGTGGCATGAGGAAGAATCTTGCATCCGTCCCCTATCTCCACGTCGGAATCTATGAACGCATAAGGTCCGATTTCGATGTTGTCGCCCAATTTGGCGTTGGGGCTGACTGTTGCAAGAGGATGTATCTTATTCATTTCAGATTTATTTTACAAGGCTCTTTCTGAAAGCCTTGGCTAAATTCGTATTGATGGTATGTCCGGGTTTGAATCCGGTAATCTTCGCCTTAAGGAAACCTCCGCACAGCCTCAGGTCACCTATCATGTCCAGAAGCTTGTGCCGGCCGCACTCGTCGGGGAAATGGAGCTTAAGATTGGTAAGATAGCCGTTCTCGACTCTCAGATCCGGTCTGCCTATGGAATCGGCCATCTTCCGCAGCTGTTCATCGGAAACCGGATGTTCGACAATGATGATGGCATTGTCCACATCGCCTCCCTTTATGAGATTGTTGGCAAGAAGATATTCTATTTCATGGAAAAAGACGAAGGTACGGCAGATCCCGATTTCCTTGTCGTAGGGGATGCTCTCATCCCAATGCGCCTTCTGGACTCCGAGGACCTTGGAACCGAAATCTATGGTGACATCGTATGAAACACTGTCGGCAGGCTCCATCCTTACCCATGAGCCGCTCTTTTCGTCCTTCACTTCCAGCGGAGAGGAAAGTTCCAGGTATTTTCGTTCCGCCTTCTGCTCCACAAGTCCGTCCGCGGCGAATGCCTCGACATACCGTGTGGCGCTTCCGTCCAATATGGGGGTCTCCAAGGTATTCACCTCCACCAGGGCGTTGTCTATGCCCATACCCGTAAGAGCGGAAAGTACGTGCTCTATGGTGTGGACCTCTTCACCGTGGGCCGAAATCGTAGTGGAACGGGCCGTGCTCGAAACATTTTCAGCTACCGCCTCGATGCACACATCCTTGTCGGTCCTTTTGAAAACTATACCTGTATTCTCCGGCGCGGGGCAGATCGTCATTTTGGAACAGACTCCCGTATGGAGTCCCCTGCCCTCAAACGCATGTGCTTGTCTAAGTGTTTTTTGTAACATTCGTATCTTGAAAAGGGTACAAATATATATATTATTTTCAATACTTCCTCAAACGGCTATTTCTTCTCTTCTCCGGCCTGTTTGAACAAAGCATAGCATCTCATATATGACTTGGCGTCTATGGCAGGCGACCCGAGCAGCACCTGGCCGGGCTTTCTGACGTTGCCTATGATTCCTCCCTGCGCACCGATCGTGGTGTTGTCGGCTATCTTCAGATGACCGGCCACGCCGACCTGTCCGGCGAGAATGCAGTTTTTGCCGATCTTGGTGGACCCCGCGATTCCGCACTGGGCCGCCATGACCGTATTGTCGCCTATCTCCACATTGTGCGCGATCTGACATAGGTTGTCAATCTTCACGCCCTTGCCTATTATGGTGGATTCCATTTCGGCCCTGTCAATGGTAGTGCAGGCACCTATCTCGGAATTGTCTCCGATTATCACGTTGCCCAGATGCTCTATCTTCTCCCAGGTCCCGTCAGGCTGCGGAGCATTTCCGAATCCGTCGGAGCCGATTACCGCATTCGAGTGGATGATGACGTTGTTCCCTATCACCATGCCCGGGTAGATGCTGACTCCCGGATATATGATGCAATGGCTGCCGATCTTGGTGTCATCGCCTATGTACACGTTCTCATAGATCTTCGTGTAGTCCCCTATCACGGCATGATGGCCGACGTAGGAATGGCTTCCGAGATAGACTTTCTTACCGAATTTGGTGGTGAGGAACCACGATGAGCGGAATCCTCTGTGGCATCTGTCCGTACGTTTCTTCGCGGCGACGTATTTCAGCAGATCCGCAAGGGAAGAGTAGGCATTCTCCACACGCACCATGGTGGGAGCGACCTTTTCCTTGGGAACAAAATCCTTGTTCACCAACAGTATGCTCGCCTGGCAGCTATAGACATAGTGTTCATATTTGGGGTTGGCATAAAAACAAAGTTTCCCCGGTTTTCCGTGCTCTATTTTGGCAAATCCTGTTATTTTGGCTTCCGGATCGCCGTCCACCGTTCCCTTCAAAATCTGAGCAAGCTGCTTGGCTGTCAATTCCATATTTAATTTTCTCTATTTATCCTGTATTTCGATCGGATATTCGTCAAGGCGCAAATTAAGCACTTTTAGAGCAAATCTTAAAATAAAAATGAAACATTCGAACTGTTTCAGGGCTTTTTTGGAAACAAATACGGTCTTTTAAAAATATTCTTCTTATATTTGCAGACGAGAAAGGAAGATAGGGGACGGAAAGTGTCTCCTATCTTTTTTAAATGCAAAAACGGGACATACTGAGATCTGATGAATCCTCTTGAAAAAGAAATAATTGAAAAATTCACCAAGCCTGTGGAAGACAGGGGCTGCTTCATAGTCGATGCGGAAGTCGACGGTGACAGGAACATCACTGTCACCATAGAGGCGATGGACAGGGACATAGACCTTGACGACTGCGTGGCATTGGACAAAGTTTTCCATGAAATCTGGGACAGCGAAACCGAAGATTATTCGCTGACGATAACTTCGGCGGGACTGGACCGGCCGTTTTCGGATCCGAGGCAGTTCACCAAGGCGAAGGGCAGCCTTGTGGAGGTTCGCTTCAAAGGCGGACGGAAACTTAAGGCAACGCTCGTGGACTCGGACAGCGAAGGCATAACCTTGCGATATACATCCAGGGAAAGCGTCCCTGGCAAGAAGAAAAAGGAAGAGGTCACGCACGAAGACAGATTCCCCTTCACGGAAATCAACTCCGTAAGACCGGAAATAGTTTTCGACTGAAAACGGGCATGAATCGGGACAGCCGGCCCCGGACACACTGAATCAAGACAATAAAAAAGAAATAATAACGACATGGCAGAAGAGAAAATAGATCTGAAAAGCGCGTTCGCTTCTTTCAAAGACGAGAAGCATATCGACAGGCCTGTGATGATGGGCGTCCTGAAGGACGTGTTCATAACCCAAATAACCAAAACCTACGGCTCGGCCGACAACTTCGACGTCATCATAAACGTGGACAAGGGAGACTGCGAAATCTATCAGAACCTGACAGTTGTGGACAAAGTCGAGAATCCCAACACGGAGATTTCGCTCGAAGAGCTGAAAGACAGGGGCGAGAACGACTACGAGCTCGGTGAAACCTACACCAGAAAGGTGGAGCTCAGCGAGTTCGGCAGAAGGGGCATCCTGAACATCAGACAGAATCTGCAGGGCAGGATAATGGACAT
>CAYTYL010000065.1:0-9297 GCA_964441715.1 uncultured Muribaculaceae bacterium | reverse complement strand
TGAATTCGGGGTTGTGGGTCTTGTCCATGCCCTCGTTGCGGAAGTCCTTGGCGAATTCATATACGCCGTGGAATCCTCCCACAATCAGACGTTTGAGGTACAGTTCATTGGCGATCCTCAGGTAGAGGTCTATGTCCAGGGCATTGTGGTGGGTGATGAAGGGACGGGCCGTCGCTCCTCCGGGGATGGACTGGAGGATGGGAGTCTCCACTTCCAGGCATCCGGCTTCGTCGAAGTACCGGCGCATGGCGGCTATGATCTTTGCTCTCTTGACGAACACTTCCTTGACCTGGGGATTGACGATGAGGTCCACGTAGCGTTGTCTGTAGCGCAGCTCGGGATCCGTGAAGGCGTCATGCACTTTCCCGTCCGCCTCCTTGACTATCGGAAGTACCTTCAGCGATTTGCTGAGCACCGTGAGCTCTTTCGCATGTACGGAAAGCTGGCCGGTCTGCGTGATGAAGGCGAAGCCTTTTATGCCGATGATGTCCCCTATGTCGAGAAGCTTCTTGAAGACCGTGTTGTAGAGGGTCTTGTCTTCTCCGGGGCATATTTCATCCCTTTTTATGTAAACCTGTATGCGGCCGGTCTCGTCCTGGAGTTCGATGAACGATGCCGCGCCCATGATTCTGCGCGACATGATTCTGCCGGCTATGCAGACATCAGAAAGATTCTTCTTTTCCGGATCGTATTCTTCCGCGATGCTTGCGGCCGTCGCGTTCACCGGATACAGGGGAGCCGGATAGGGCTCGATGCCGAGTTCTCTCAGTTTCGCGAGAGACTGTCTTCTTTGTATTTCCTGTTCGCTAAGTTGATAGGCTGCCATTTCTAACCTTTTGTAATGATAAGCAAAAGTACTAATTATAATTCTCATTTTGAAATATAATGGGTATCTTTGTATAAATGCGGTTTGACGGAAATATGCGGAAAGAAAGAAAATGGGTGATGAAAAAGTCCGGTGATCCGGCTCTGGTTTCAAGACTTTCGGCAGAGCTGGGGATAGACCCCGTACTCGCTTCCCTGCTTGTGCAGAGGGGGGTCACCACTTTCAAGGATGCGACTGCTTTTTTCCGTCCTTCACTGGAGTCCCTGCATGATCCGTTCCTTATGGAGGACATGGACAAGGCTGTTTCAAGAATAGAAAAGGCGGTACGCGAAGGTCAGAAGATTCTTGTTTACGGAGATTATGACGTGGACGGCACCACTGCTGTGGCTCTTGTCTATTCATTTCTCAGGCGGCTTACCTCCAAGGTGGACTTCTATATTCCGGACCGTTATGAAGAAGGCTCCGGAGTGTCTTCCAAGGGCATAAGCTTCGCCGCAGAAAACGGTTTCAGCCTCATTATCACTCTCGACTGCGGCATCAAGGCCAACGAGAAGGTGGCCGAAGCGTCATCCAAAGGCATAGACATGATCATCTGCGACCATCATCTGCAGGGAGACGCCCTTCCGCCGGCGGTCGCGGTGCTCGATCCCAAACGTGAGGACTGTCATTACCCCTTTGACGATCTTTCGGGATGCGGGGTGGGGTTCAAGCTTGTGCAGGCCTATTCTTCGAGGAACGGGATACCGTTCGAAGAAATTGTTCCGCTGCTCGATCTTCTCGTAGTGAGCATAGCTTCCGATCTCGTGAGCATGGTCGATGAAAACAGGGTGCTGGCCCATTTCGGCCTGAAGCAGCTTAACGAGAATCCCGGAAAGGGGCTGAAGGCCATCATAGCCTTGTCGAACATAGAGGCCTCCCACGTCACGATAGACGATATAGTTTTCAAGATAGGTCCTCGCATCAACGCGGCGGGACGCATGGAGACGGGGCGGCATGCCGTCGAGCTGCTCACTGCAGCCGATGACCGCACTGCCACGAGCATTGCCTGCGAAATCAACAACTACAACAACGAGCGCAAGAGCATAGACCGCGAAGTTACCCGTCAGGCTCTGGAGATGGTGGAATCCGGGAAGAGCCTTTCCGATGAAAACGCCACCATCGTGTATAATCCCGATTGGAACAAGGGGGTGATAGGCATTGTGGCGTCAAGGCTTGTGGAAGCTTATTACAAACCTACTTTCGTGCTTACCAGGTCGAATGAGTTCATCACAGGCTCGGCGCGCAGCGCTGGCGGTTTCGACTTGTATGACGCTGTTGAAAGCTGTTCCGATCTGCTGGAGAATTTCGGAGGACACATCTATGCCGTCGGTCTCACCATGAAGGAAGAAAATCTCGGAGAGTTCACAAGGAGGATAGAAAAGTATGTGGGCGAGCATCTCAATCCGGACATGGCCGTGCCTGTGGTGGAGATAGATGCGAAACTGAACTTTTCGGGAATAACCCCGAGGTTCTTCAGGATTCTCAAACTCTTCCAGCCTTTCGGCCCCGGCAACACTTCTCCGGTGTTCGAGACGGACAACGTCTATGATGACGGAAACGGCAGGAAAGTGGGCCCGGCCGGACAGCATCTTAAGCTGGAGCTTATCCAGGAGTCCGAGCCGTACCGTTCGGTGCCGGCCATAGGCTTCAACATGGCGGAAGGATTCGAACAGCACATCCGGGACGGTCTTCCGGTGGACGTGTGCTATTATATAGTGGAGAACTATTACAGAGGCTCTTCCACTTTGCAGTTGAGGCTCAAGGACATAAAGAAAAGGACGGACAGCGTCATCTGACCTTCTTCAGGAGAGATGCGATTTCCGCGGCCACGTCCGCGCAGTCTCTGCCGTCGGTGTCTATTATGTGGGCGGCCGTCCTTTCATAGACTCCGCTTCTTTGGTCCATCAGTTTTTCTATCCTGCTTCTGAGGTTGTCCCCTTTGAGCATGGGCCTGCCTTCGGATGCCCCTTCCAGATTGCCCGCGAGAGTGTCTATTCCGGCTCTCAGGTAGAAGTTTTCAGTCTCTTTCGCTATTTTGCCGGCCACTACCGGGTCGGTGAGGGTTCCTCCGCCCAGAGACAGTATGATGCCGCTGTCAGGAAAGGATTCCGCAAGTACTTCATCCACGGCTTTCTTCTCCATGTTCCTGAATGCCTGTTCTCCTTCTTTTTCGAATATGTCCGGAATTTTCCGGCCTGCCTTGCCTTCGATATATTCATCCAGGTCTATGAGTCTGTAACCGGGCAGCAATTTGACAAGCTCCCTTCCGACGGTGCTTTTCCCGCTGCCCATAAATCCTGACAAAGATATGATCATGGTCCTGTACGGTTAAATGTCAAAAAGTGTCGGCTCTTCCGGTTCTCCGTCGTTTCCGTCCGTGTCGCTGTCCGGAGAACCGGTCTGAGAAATGTCCTCGTCTGCCGGCATTTTCTCTTCTTCCTGCGGCACTTCCTTCTGCAAAGGCTCGATGAATTCCACTTTCTCTACATCATTGGAGCTGCATCTTTTCCCTTTCGCCGAGAATCCCTTTTTGGCTATGAACTCTTCGGCGTCCAGTCTGACATCTTCTTTCTTGCCGGCGAACTTCACAAGGACCTGGGGGAACCTGTCCCCGGACAATGCCACGAGATAGGAACCTTTGGCCGGGGAGATGAAAAGCTGCGGTGTGTTTTCACTCTCCGGGAAGGAGAAACGTTTGATGTAGAATGACTTGGCAGCACCGTCCATGTACAGGGCGGTGAATGTCTTGTCCGGGTCGTACTTCTCTATCGTCAGAATTTCTCCCTGATATCGGTTGCTCAGGTCGTAGCTTGTGGTGTAGAAAGTTCCGTCCTTGAAGACTGCCAGAATCTTGTCGTCTCCGCTGAACTGGCCGAGGAAGACCCCTCTTCCGTCTTCGTTGAGTCTCTGCACGTCCGGGTCATACCAGATGTCTTTGCCGCCTATGGTGGATACGCCTTTGGTCTTGAGCTGGATTCTCTGGATTGCAAACTTGGTGACCAGATTGCCCCGTGAGGATTTGCCTTTTACGGCCAGAGATGAAAAGTCATATTCGATGGAACTTTTCTTGAGTTTCGGACGGGGACGGAAGTAGATTTTCACGGTTTCGGCTTCCCCGTTGTGGTTTGCCGACAGCCATAGGATCGAGGACCCGCTTTTGCCCTGGGTTATGTCATATTCCTTGTCACGTGTTACGGAGGTGATGGCGAAACGCTTGGCGTAGTAGATGCTTTCCTTTCCGTCCCTGTAGATCACGTTGTATATGGTTCTTTCATCGTTCCTGTTGAAGAATCCCACGTAGAGCAGGTTCTCACCGAAGAAAGCCTTGTCGCTCACCTTGGCTATGCGGTATTTTCCGTCTTTTCCTATCACCACGATTTCAGACAGGTCCGAACACTCGCCCACGAACTCTCCTCCGTCATCCTTCTTGAGTCCTATCCCCACGAATCCCGCTTCGTAGTTTGCGTAGAGTTTTGCGTTGTTGTTCACGACTTTGGTGGCCGCAATCGTCTCGAAACCGGTAATCTCCGTGAGGCGCGGGAAGTTCTTGCCATATTTTTTCTTGAGAGAGGAGAACCATTCTATGGTGTAGTCGGTGAGGTGGTCGAGGTCGTGCCGCACCTTGCCGATCTGTTCCTCTATGTCCCTGATTTTCTCATCGACCGCCTTGGTGTCGAATTTGGAGATCTTTCTGACAGGCTTTTCGACGAGCTTCAGTATGTCCTCCATGAGAATGTCCCTGTGCAGCAGTCCCTGATACTCTTTCATCTTGGCGAAGACTTCGTCAAGCTGTATCTCCCATGTCTTCTGGTCCTGCTCCAGAATCTTGTAGACTCTGTTTTCGAAGAAAATCCGTTCGAGAGAACTGTAGTGCCAGTCGTCCTCCAGTTCGCCGAGCTTTATTTCGAGCTGTTTTCCGAGAAGGTATCGGGTGTGTTCCGTGTCGTATTCGAGTATGTCGTTGACGGAAAGGAACTGCGGCTTGTTGTCCTTTATGACGCAGGCGTTCGGCGCTATGGTTGTTTCGCAGTCCGTGAAGGCGTACAGGGCGTCGATGGTTATGTCCGGAGACACATCGTTTGGAAGATGGATTATGATGTTCACCTTGTCGGTGGTCATGTCCTCGATCTTCTTGATTTTTATCTTGCCCTTTTCCTTCGCCCTCATTATGGAATCCTTGATGATTTCAGAGGTTTTTCCGTAAGGGATTTCCGTTATGACTACGGTGTTCTTGTCGATTTTTCCGATTCTGGCGCGAACCTTTATGGTACCGCCTCTGCGGCCCTGCATGTATTTCCCGCAGTCGGCGAGGCCTCCTGTGGGAAAGTCGGGGAAAATCTCGTAAGGCTGGTTCTTGAGTATCGCTATGGATGCGTCTATCAGTTCATTGAAGTTGTGCGGAAGGATTTTGGATGCCATTCCCACGGCTATGCCTTCCGTGCCCTGGGCGAGCAGGAGAGGGAAGCGCACGGGCAGCTCGGTAGGTTCCTGGTTTCGTCCGTCATAGGATGTCATCCAGTTCGTTATCTTGGGATCGAAGATGACTTCCTTGGCAAATTTGCTCAGCCTTGCCTCGATGTATCTTGGCGCTGCGTTGCTGTCCCCGGTGAGGATGTTTCCCCAGTTACCCTGGCAGTCGACGGCGTAGCCTTTCTGTCCGAGCTGCACCAGGGCTCCGAGGATGGACTGGTCTCCGTGCGGATGATACTGCATGGCCTGTCCCACGATGTTGGCGACCTTGGTGTAGCTGCCGTCGTCCATCCTGTACATGGCGTGCAGAACTCTTCTCTGCACCGGTTTGAGCCCGTCGACGATGTGAGGTACGGCCCTTTGGAGAATCACATACGATGAATAGTCAAGAAACCAGTCCTTGAACATCCCTGACAGCTTGTACTTGCGGCTGTCCTCTCCGAGCAGTTTCGAAAACTTGCCCGAAGGTTCAGCATTATCATCGATCGGCTCTTCGTTTATGTCGTCGTTATCTATATCATCGTATCTGTCGCTCATCTGTCATCCTTTTGCTTATTCTTCGTATCCGAATTTCTTTAGTTCTTTCCTGCTGCTTCTCCAGTCCGGATCCACCTTGACGAACAGGCTCAGGAAAACTTTCTTTTGAAAGAACTCTTCCATTTCAAGCCTGGCTTCCGTGCCGAGTTTCTTCAGGGCCGACCCGCCTTTGCCTATCAGTATCCCTTTCTGGGAGTCACGCATCACATAGATGACTGCACCGATGTCGTAGCGCTCCTTGCCTTCCTTGAAGGTCTCGACGGCGACTTCGCAGGAGTAGGGGATTTCCTGACCGTAATTGAGCAGAATCTTTTCCCTGATGATTTCCGATGCGAAGAATCTCAGATTCTTGTCGGTGAACGCATCCTTGTCGAACCATGCCGGCGCATAGGGGATCTTGTCGAGGACCACCGCAGAAATGCTTTCAAGGTTGAATTTCTCTTTGGCGGACACCGGGATTACTTCGGCCTCCGGAAGCTGTTCCTGCCACCGTTTCATCAGTTCGGTCACCCGAGGCTGATCGCTGATGTCGATCTTGTTCACCGCCACGATTACCGGGCATTCCAGCTTTTTCAGCTTTTCTATGTATTCTGCGTTCTTGTCCGCTTTCTCTACGGTGTCGGTCACGTACAGGACGACGTCCGCATCTCCCAGCGCATTGTCCACATAGGACATCATGTTTTCCTGGAGCCGGTAGTTGGGTTTCAGGATGCCGGGGGTGTCGGAATAGACTATCTGGAAATCTTCTCCGTTGACTATGCCCATGATCCTGTGCCTTGTGGTCTGGGCTTTGGCCGTGACTATGCTCAGGTTTTCACCCACTAGAGCATTCATAAGAGTGGATTTGCCGACATTGGGATTCCCGATTATGTTGACAAATCCAGCCTTGTGCTTGCGTATGGAATTCTCGGCCATTACAGGTAAGCTCCCATCTTGAGAATGTTGGCCTCGCCCTCGGTGAGGTATCTCCATTCTCCTTTCTTGAGACCTTTTTTGGTCAGGCCTGCGAAATAGACTCTGTCAAGCGCTTTCACGTCGTAGCCGAGGGATTCGAAGATTCTCCTCACTATCCTGTTCTTGCCGGAATGGATTTCGATGCCCATCTTCCTGTGGTCTTCGGGGTCGATGTATTCAAGCTCATCTGCCTTGATGTCACCGTCGTTGAGGGTGATTCCGTTCAGGATTTTATCGCGATCCTCTTCACTGACAGGCTGATCCAGGATTATCTGGTAGATTTTCTTCTTGTTGTATGAAGGATGGGTGAGCTTTTCGGCGATGTCTCCGTCGTTGGTGAACATGAGAACTCCGGTGGTGTTCTTGTCGAGCCTTCCCACAGGGAATACTCTGTAGTCGCATCCTTTAAGTAGCTCCATGACCGTTTTTTCGGCATGGGCGTCGCTTGATGTGGTGACATATCCTTTGGGCTTGTTCATGACGATGTACACCTTCTGTTCGCCTTTGAGCGTCTCGCCGTTGAACTTGACTTCGTCTTTGAGAACATTGACCTTGGTGCCGAGCTCCGTGACGACTTCACCGTTCACCGTCACGACTCCGGCCTGAATCATCTGGTCGGCCTCGCGGCGTGAGCATACGCCTGAATTGGCTATGTATTTGTTGAGACGGATTTCCTCCTTGATTTCCGGTTTTGCCATGTCGTTGTCCGAAAGCTGCGCTTCCGAAAGCTGCGGCTTGCTGTTGATCATGTTCTGTATTCCGGCATTGTCGTCGTCGAAGCTGTACGGGTTTTTCTTGAAACCGCCTCTCCTTTCCTGCTTTCCGCCCCAGCTTCTGCCTCCTCTTCTGCTGTCGAAGCGGAATCCGCCTCTGGAGCCTCTGTCCTGGCCGAATCTTCTTCCTTCAGAGGAGAAACGTCTTGTCTCCTGCTGCTCTTCGCCTTGATTGTCACGGCGATAGCCACCTTCATCGGAGCTGCTGAATCTTCTTCTGTCGGCGTCACCGTAGCTTCTGCCCGAGGGCCTTCTGTCAGAGTCCCTTCCGGCTCCGAAGCTTCTTCTTCTGTCGGAGTCGCCGAAGCTTCTTCCGTAGGGCCTTCTTTCTCCGCCTTCCCTTCTGTCCTGTCCGAAACTTCTTCTCCTGTCGGAATCGCCGTAGCTTCTGCTGTCCGAGTTGCCGTAGCTCCTTCTGTCGGAGTCACCGTAGCTTCTGCCCGAGGGCCTTCTGTCAGAGTCCCTTCCGGCTCCGAAGCTTCTTCTTCTGTCGGAGTCGCCGTAGCTCCTTCCGTAGGGCCTTCTTTCTCCGCCCTCTCTTCTGTCCTGGCCGTAACTTCTTCTTCTGTCCGAGTCACCGTAGGACGCACGGCCTTCTTTTCTTTCGCCGTTGTCGGCATAGCTTCTGTCTGAAGAACTGTAAGCTCTCTCGGGAACCCTTTGCCTTCTCGGCCTGAGTTTCCTTCCTTCAGCGGAATACCCGCTCTTTTCGTTTTCTTCCATAATGAATTGCCCTTCTTGCGGGCTTTGTTAAATGTTATGATTTATTTCATGGCTCACGCCATGTGTGTCTGTTTATTATTTCAGATTGAATATATATGTAATCGTCCCTTCCTGCAGTGCAGGTGCATCTCCGCTCGGGCTGAAATGGGACTCGAGCGCAGCGTTTCTGGCTGCCGTCCAAAGCTTCTTGTCGCTTATCGTGGTCCCTTCAGTCCCCGCTACGGCCTTCTGCACGGAACCATACTGATCCACCCATATCGTCACGACCACTCTGCCTGAAATCTGTTCCGTATATGCCGGTTTGGGCAGAACTCCCACCGTGGAACGTCCTTTCAGTCTGGCATTGGGACTGCCGGTCAGTTTTCCTTTGGCAGTGTTCCCCGACGCATGTCCGGCTCTGAGTTCCCTGTCCGGTTCGGCCGCTGTCTGAGGGGCGAGCGTGTCCTTGTCTGATTTGTTGTCCGGAGCGTGGAAAAGCGCCCTGTTGTTTATGGGCTTTTCTCTTGGAGGTTCATATTTTTCCACATCGCCGAAATCATCAACCGTCGCTTCCCTGGCTTCGTTCTGCCTGCTCCCTTTTTCCTGAGCCTTGGACTGCTGTACAAGTTCCAGGCCTTTTGTCCTGTCTATGGTCTCGGCCCTCGGCTGTGAACCGTTCAGCACTTCCATCGGTTTTTCTTCCGGCTGTTCGCTGAAGTCAATCACGAAACTCTGTTCCTGCGGAGGGGGATACAGGTATTTTATGCCGGAAAAAACTCCGAACACGAGTATGCAGAGATGTATGGCGACGGTAAGGACTATTCCTATGACCTTGCCTTCGGTATCCTGCTTTTTCCTGTCCTGTCTGTAATCCGACATGTTCTGCAATTGTCCGTTATTCCGGCTGCGTCGCCAGAATCACTTTGTAATGATTTCTCTTGGCTATGTTCATCACCGCGACGACTTCTCCGACCGGGACGCTCTCGTCGGCGTAAA
>CAYTYL010000064.1:0-9387 GCA_964441715.1 uncultured Muribaculaceae bacterium | reverse complement strand
GTTGTGGCGAAAGTGCTCGAATGTGTGAATCATCCTGATTCAGACCATCTTCATATCACCAAAGTTGATGACGGTTCCGGGCAGATTCTTCAGGTGGTCTGCGGTGCCCCGAACGTGGCTGCAGGTCAGAAGGTGCTGTTCGCCAGGATAGGAACGGTGCTTCCGGGCGATTTCAAGATAAAGAAATCCAAGATAAGGGGAACGGAATCTTTCGGGATGATATGTGCGGAAGATGAACTTGGCATCGGGAGCGGCCACGACGGCATCATGGTGCTTCCGGATGACACTGCCGTAGGCACTCCGGCAAGGGAATACCTTCATCTGAAGAAAGATGCCGTGATAGAATATGAAATAACGGCCAACAGGGTGGATGCGGCGTCCCATATCGGTGTGGCGAGAGATCTTTACGCTTATATGAGGCAGAACAACATTCCCTGCGAGCTGAAATATCCCGACGTGTCCGCATACAAAGACGGCGAAGGGGAGGCCATTCCTGTGGAAGTGCTCGATCCCACGGCTGCTCCCAGATATGTGGGCATCACCATAAAGGACGTCAAGGTGGGGCCTTCACCGGACTGGCTTAAGGAAAAGCTGCTTTCCATAGGCCTTCACCCGATAAACAACATCGTGGACGTGTCCAATTTCGCTTTGTTTGAGCTTGGACAGCCCTTCCATACTTTCGATGCAGACAAGATAAGCGGAGGCAAGGTGACGGTCCGCCGTGCGTCGGAGGGAGAAAAGCTCGTGACGCTTGACGGGGTCGAGCGTGAGCTCAAAGGACAGGACATCGTGATTGCCGATGAAAAAGGGCCCATGTGTCTTGCCGGAGTGTTCGGCGGCGAGGATTCCGGAGTCACGGACTCCACCGGGAATGTTTTCCTGGAATGCGCCTATTTCGATCCCGGCTCGATAAGGAAAACTTCCAAACTACATGGATTGCAGACAGATGCCTCGTTCCGCTACGAAAGGGGCGCAGATCCGCTCATCAGTGAATATGCAGCCAGGCGGGCCGCTCTGCTCATTCTCGAGACTGCCGGCGGACATGTCAGCGGAAAGATGCAGGAATTCTATCCGCATAAGATTGAAAAGGCTGTCATCGATCTTGACTACGACAGGATGGAGGCGCTCATAGGCAAGAAAATCGGTCACGATGTCATAGAAAACATACTTGGATGGCTGTCCTATGATTTTCTGGAGAAGAGGGCCGGCGGAGCCAAGGTCGCAGCTCCTTCCTATATGGTGGATGTCACGAGGGAATGTGATGTGGTAGAGGAAGTGCTCCGCATTTATGGATACAACAATGTGGAACTTCCTGAAAGCATGCACATGTCAGTGTCTCCTACGCCTTCACCGGAGCCGGAAGCGGTCAGGAACTATATCTCCAACTTTCTTGCGGCCAACGGTTTCGTGGAGACCATGAACAACTCTCTTACAAAGTCCGAGTATTATTCAGCGCTTAAGACATTCCCCGAGGAAAGATGCGTCCGCATAGTCAATCCTTTGAGCTCCGACTTGAACGTGATGCGTCAGACTCTGCTTCTCGGCGGTCTTGAAGTGATTGCCTACAATATCAACAGGCAGACCTCCACGATACGCAGTTTTGAATACGGTTCTGTCTATCAGAGACTTCCCGAAGGCGACGGCACGACGTTGGCCTCCTATGAGGAACATCAGTGCTTCGCTCTTATGATGAGCGGCAATGCCGAGAAATCCTGGAGGACGGATGCCGGCAAGGGAAGCTACTTCCAGCTTAAAGGCTATGTCGAACTTCTTCTGTCGCGCTACGGAGTTGACATATACATGCTTGAAACGGCTCCCGCGCCCGAAGACATTTTCTCGGAGGGAATGGCTTACCGTCTTCCCGGATCGAAAAAGGAGCTTTTGGTCATGGGAACGGTCAATCCGGCGCTATGCCGCAGGTTTGACATAAAACAGCCTGTATTTGCGGCCGAGATCAATTGGCAGTCGCTGTTCGAGCTTGTAAAGAGGGTTAAGGTCAAGTTCCAGGAACTGCCCAAATTCCCCGGCGTCAAGAGGGATCTGGCGATTCTCGTAGATGAAAACGTCAGATACGCAGATCTTTATCACAGTGCGATGAAGGCCGGCAAGAAGCTTATCAGGCAGGTCGGACTGTTCGATGTCTATCGTGGTGACAAGATACCTGCGGGCAAGAAGCAATACGCACTGTCGCTGTTCTTCCAGAATCCGGATAAAACCCTTACGGATGCGGAGATAGAGAAGATGATGCAGAAGCTCCTCTCCGTTTTCACCAATGAATACGGAGCTGCGCTCAGGTAAATCCGATGTTCCGTCCACTCAGGCATATTTTTCTGATTTTTATGGCGGCCGCATTTTTACAGTCATGCGGCAGGCCGCGGCTGATACCGCGCGACACGCTGTCCGAGATGTATGCCAGGATGTTCATGACGGACCAGTGGGTTGAGGAGCACCCCGACCTGAGGCAGGCTGCCGACTCCCTTTTCGTCTACGGTGAAATATTTGACCGCTACGGCTACTCTCCGGACGATTACAGATATTCCGTTGAGGAGTACCTCCGGGAACCTGACAAGTTCCTTGTCATCATGGACAAGACGAAACGGATACTTCAGGACAGTCTGGACATGGTGAACAGACTTGACAGTCTGGACAGGCATTCCTCAATCAGCAAAGAGGAAGAGAAGCTGAGGGAACGCAGCGGAAAAGGCTTCAAGCTCGCCCGGGACGTATTCAGCGGTTACTATCCTCATGATACCGTATGTACGGGTACTGGCAGGGGAGCGGAAAGATTCATCTTGAGGATTCCTCAGCTCGACACCGTCTTCTCCGGCCCTGCTATGATCATAAGGGCGGAAATGCCGGACAGCCTTTCTTCCCCGGACACCGGTGAGAACGGTCCCCGTCTTCCTCTTCCGTATGTGCCGTCGCATCCTGAGGCCGCCCCTCTTCCGTTAAAAAAATAAACTTTGGAAGCCTATGATGAGAGAAGATATAGTTTTCGGTCCAATTCACAGCAGAAGGCTCGGCTCTTCGCTGGGCATCAATCTTTTGCCCAGACACGGCAAACTCTGCAATTTCGACTGCATCTATTGCGAATGCGGATGGAACAGGGACGGACTGGGAGACAGAGTCATCCCGAAAGCGGAAGATCTGCACAATGCATTGGAATCAAAGCTTTCCGAGTGTGCCGGTCAAGGCGTCAGGATAGATTCCGTCACTTTTTCCGGAGATGGGGAACCCACCTTGAATCCGGACTTTCCGGAGATGATAGACATTACTCTGGACCTGAGGGACAAGTATTATCCCGAAGCCAAGGTGTCCGTGCTTTCCAATTCCACGAGGGTCTGCAGGGACGAGGTATTCAGGGCTCTCGAGAAGGTGGACAATCCTATCATGAAGCTTGATGCGCCCACGGCGGCGTTGGCGGCAAAGATAAACAGGCCCTCTTGTGAGTATGACGTGGACAGCATAGTTGAAGACCTGAAGAAGTTCAAGGGCGATTTCATCCTCCAGACTATGTTCCTGAGGAGCGGGGATTTTGACAGTTCTTCCGATGAAGTCCTGAAGCCGTGGATGGATATCGTAAGGGAACTCAATCCCAGGGAGATAATGGTTTATACGATTGACAGGGAGACTCCCATGAAGGGGCTGGTCAAGTTCAGCGTGGAGGAGATGGCCCGGCTGACACGTCCCCTTGCGGACGAAGGGTTCAAGATACAGATTAAGGGATAGAATGAAAAGAAACTGAGATATGAACAATTTATTTGAAATATACGGATATACTCCGGATAAAGCTGAGATGGACAGGGCTCTGGGAGTTCTGTCAGGGAATCTGGAGGATGTAATGTCCCCTGAGATTCTGCGGAAATGTTTCTCATTCATCGATTTGACTACGCTCAGGCCGAATGACACCATTCCTTCGGTCATAAAGTTCACTGAGAAACTGTCCGAGTTCAGACAAGCCTTTCCATCCTATCCTTTGCCGGCATCCGTCTGTGTATATCCCAACTTCGCCTCTGTCGTGCGTGCCCATAGGGTGGATCCTTCCGTACATGTCACGGTTGTTTCGGGATGTTTCCCCTCTTCGCAGAGCTTTCTTGAAGTCAAGATGAAGGAATGCTCTCTTGCAGTGGAAAACGGTGCCGATGAGGTGGACATAGTGCTGGCACTCAACTCTTTCCTTGCCGGGGATTACGATTCGGCCAGAAAAGAGATACGCGAGATGCGCCGCTGTGTGGACGAAGCTGCCGCACGTGCCGGCAGGCCTGTCATACTCAAGGTTATTTTGGAGACCGGTCTGTTGGTTACGCCTGAGAACATCGCCGTCGCTTCCTTCATCGCCATGGAAGAAGGGGCGGATTTCATCAAGACATCTACCGGCAAGGTGGAGGTGAACGCCACTCCCGCGGCGGCATACGTCATGTGCCGCTGCATAGCAAAATACTATGAAAAAACGGGACGGAAAGTAGGATTCAAGGCGGCAGGCGGAATCTCTTCCGCCATGGACGCCGTATGCTACTACACCATAGTCAAATCCATTCTCGGAGATGCGTGGATAGACCGCAGTCTGTTCAGATTCGGAGCCAGCCGCCTGGCGAACAACCTGCTGTCGGCTATTGAGCAGAAAACTGTGACGCTCTTCTGAGCAGATAGCTGCGGAGATCCGTCCAGCGGTAGTATGGACCTTGGAAAGCGGGGACTTCCCTTACGGAAGTTTCCGCTTCATTGTGCAGAATCTTCACCAGCACTTCACCTTCCCTGTTGCGGTAAAAAATGAACTGCAGATTCGCCGCCATGCAGACCATCCTATATGAGAACCAATGCTCGGACGCTTCGGCCAGAGGGTACCGTTCGTAGTTGCCTTCCGTTCCTATCATCGATAGCAGAGACACGAATCCGCCGTCGTGGCCGAACCTGAGATCCGCCGCCTTTTCGCTTCCGTATTCTATCGCCTCGTCGGCTTTTTCAACTATGTCCCTCACCAGGGCGGCGGAAGGTGCAGCCGTTATGTCGCCGTACTCCAGCGAGTTGCCGAGGTCGCCATAGACAACGTTGTTCCTTATGACAGCCAGGGCGGCTAGTTCGTCGATGTCGAAATACTTGAGAAGATCAACACCGAGATAGTCAAGGCATTGGCATGCCGTTCCGCTGCTGAAAACCTGGTTCAGGAATCTTTCCGGAGTTCCTATCAGCTCGGCAGCTTTCGCGGGGTCGGTAAAAAGCACCGCGAAGGTTTTTTCGTAATGTAAGGTGGCTTTACGAAGGGAATCGCTCATGTGCCTCACTCCTTCCGATACCCTTTCGTCATCGTATCCTTTTGACAGCAGTTCCAGGTACTTGTCTCCTGTGGTGAAACTGAAATCAAGGGCCGGATTGCAGTCATTCAGGGCAGTGGTGAAGTTTGCCATGCTCACAAGGCAGCGTGGAACGGTGCTTGAAACGCAGGCGATGTCCGTTTTGTACGGGTTTGTGAAGACGGAAGGGAACCGCTCGAACATGCGTGCGGCTATGGCTCTGTGTTCTCTCGCGCCTCTTGGGCTTAGCTGGCCGTAGACCCCTTTGTGTTCATCGACATATTTCGTGAACTCTTCCATCAGCTTTTTTCCTTTGTAGGTCAGCAGGCCGGCGGAGTCGGCTTTTTCCAGGCCTTCTCTTACCCCGGTGAAATAATAGTCCCCTGTGAGGTACCTGGAACCGTGTCTGCCGTAATGGCTTATGTAGAACGGACGGAAACCGTCCGGCGCAGGGGTCAGCTCTCCTTTTGCCGCAAAATACGGATGATATATGTTGTCGGAAGCCTCTCTGTCCTTATGGACGAGTTCTGCGAGATTTTGCGCATGAGCCGTTTGCAATGACAGGGCCAGCAGTATCGCCGTTATGCCCGATAATTTTTTCATAGTGTAGATATTGATAATAATGTTTAAAAGTTATTTAAACAAAAATAGGCATTATTCCCGTAAAACCTGCAAAAAACAGTTTCCGAGGGCGGGTGAAGCAGTTTCTGAAAGCCGGCTGAACTGTCCCTCTTGAAAAACGGCTGTGAAGCGGAAATGTGTATTCCGAGTACGCAAAAGATTGGGAAAGAGATGGATGGATAAAACCCGTCAAAAGCCGGGACTGAAATAAAAAGAGAAAAGTTTTTTGACGTCTCGTGTCAAGCGTGTGCGGAATCATCTGTTTGTAAACTAAGCGTTTAAAATTGTGATGCTTGAGGAGGCGGACGTATTTTTGCGTCAGAAACAATAATGCTTATGTGGAAAAATGGAGAAAAAATGCTCAGACTGGCTCTGTCCGCTGCGGTACTGCTCTTTTCCGGATGCGCGAAGGATTCCGCACCGGAAGGGAACGAGGACAAAAGCTGGGGAGAGGACGTAGGCCACGGAATGATCGAACTCGGAAGGCAGCTGGACGATCCCTATTCCGTGAAGAACATTACCAAGGCAATCAGGAATCTGTATCCTACCAAGGCGCCCCGTGAAGATGTGAGCCCGACTGACAGGTATGTCCGCTTCTTGCCTGAAAATGAAGACGAAATGGACAGACTTGTCGCAATGGGACTCGACCTCATGGATCATCCTCTTGATTACCAGATAATCAAAGACGGAGACTATTATCATGACCCTTTGCTGTCCGACGAACGCATCACCTGGCAATATGCCGTTGTCCCTCATGACTTTACTCTTCCCGACGGGATACGATGCGAAATCCTTGACGAATGCTATATTCCGACGGAGGTTACGAAATCGGCCGGCGGCATGGACTGGGATGCCATCGAACGGGAAGCGTACAGAATCAGCGGCAACGCGGAACTGCTTGCCCCTGACACCAAAGCCTCCGGCTCCGGGCCGAAGGGCAGGATATGCATAAAGGATGAGGACTTCAACGGAGGAAAACCATTCGGAGTTTCCGGAGTCAAGATAGTCTGCAATTCTTTCGTCAAATTCTCGTCGGCCTATACTGACAGGGACGGATATTACCAGATGTCCCGCAGGTTCTCCTCAAAGGTCCGCTATCGGCTGAGATTCCGTAACAGGGAGGGTTTTTCCATAGGACTCAATCTTCTTCTTGTCAGGGCATCGACTTCCGCTCTCGGCAAAGCATCCGGCGAAGGAATCGACTATACCGTGACTTCATCTTCCGACGGAAACCTTTTCAGCCGCTGTGCGGTGAACAATGCCGTATATGACTATATCCAAAGATGCTCCGAAGATGACCTGGGGATAGGCCGTCCGGTCGAGGATCTCAGGATATGGATATTCCGGAAACTGTCCGCAGGCAGTTCGCCCATGCTTCATCACGGGGCCGTCCTCGACCAGGAAATTTTTGCCAAGTACCTCGGGGAATATGCCAGGCTGATAAAAGTATTCCTTCCCGACATGACGCTCGGGCTCAGGAATGCTGACAGCTATGCTGAAATATACAGGCGTTGCTGCCATCAGCTCGCCCATGTCAGCCATTACGTTTCCGTCGGAAATGACTGGTGGAATCCGTACATGAAATATCTTATGCTTTCACTTGCCGAGTCTCTTGGCGAAACAGCCTACGGCAGCGGCGACGGTGACGGCGCGGGGCATTGCGCGGTGAGCGAGATGTGGGCCTATTTCCTTCAGGAGCACCTCTATCACGACAGGTACGGTGGAGTGTCCCAGTCCGAAGGGCTGAAATATTGGTTCCGTCCCCAGATTTTTCAGTACCTCAGCGAACGCGGCATGAAGCCCCGCCATTTTTTCAGCGTGCTCAAGCCTCAGGTCAAGGATGTCTCTGATCTGAAGGACAGGCTTCAGCAACGCTATCCCTCCAAATCGGAAATGATAGAACAGATTTTCTCAAGATATGCTGATTAAAAGAATGATAGCGTCCGCAATCGCGGCTTTTGTGTGCCTTTCCGCTTTTTCACAGAAAGTTTCCCTTTCCACGGATGTTCTCGGCTACGCCGACATGCTTACCCTTAACGGCGAACTGTCTTGTTCGGTGGCGCGCCGCTGGAGCGTAAATGCCGGATTCCGCTACAATCCGTTTACGTACAGAAAGGGCGAGGATGACCATTTGGCAAGCCGGCGTCAGCGGAGCTTTGCCGCCGGGGCCCGTTTTTGGCCGTGGCATGTCTATTCGGGCTGGTGGCTCTCCGGCAAGGCGCAGTATCAGGAATATAACAACGGCGGCGTGCGCTCGCTCAAGACCAGGGAGGGGGACCGCTACGGGGCGGGATTTGCGGCAGGGTTCACATACATGCTTACCTCGTTTCTTAATCTGGAATTGTCCGCCGGGGCCTGGGGAGGACTGGATGTATATACGGTGTACGAATGCCCCGAATGCGGAGTCACCTTGGACAGCGGAAGTAAGTTCTATGTCCTGCCCAACGATATTTCACTGGCGCTGAGCCTTGTGTTTTAGTAACTTAGCTTAGTGTTTGGTCTATGAACGGATTTCGGCCGGTTCTCTGTCTCCTTTGTGCGGCGGCTCTAAAAATATGCTTCCTTTCCGGCTGTTCGGTAAAGGAAGACAGGGAACTTTGCCCCTGCTACATAAGCTTCGATCTTTCCGAGGCTTTTGACAGCACCGGGGGGAATCTTCTGCTGACCTTGTGCAACAGCGGCGGATTCAGATTCTGCGACACCTTGAGGAGGAAAGACTACCCGGATTCGGCTGCCGTGTATGTTGCCGCTGTACCTAAGGGTGCGGTCATGATGGATGTTTATTCTCCTGCGGATTCCGTCAGAACCCCTTTTGAAGGATACAGGCCGGAGGGAATCTGCGCTCCCATGCGTATGCAGTCGGAAAACTTCATCGCGGAAGGGGAGACGGCAAAACGGAAAATCCGTCTGAACAAAAGGTATTGCCGGCTGAAGCTCTCCTTCAAAGGGCGCGTGCGGACAGGGGTAAGCCATGTATTGGTTTTCCGCTCGGAAACGGAAGGCTATCTTCCCGGAGGGGCGGTGTCGGAAGGACCTTATTCGGAAGAGGTAAGGGCTGATGCCGACGGTTTTTTTGAAATCAATCTCCTCCGTCAGCTGAGGTCTTCGCTCATGATGGACGTTCTGGATGAGGGCGGACACGGGAGGCCGGAAATCCTGAAGACGGTTGCCATAGGGGAGTATATCGACGCGGCCGGTTACGACTGGGGAAAGGATGATTTGGATGATTTGGAAATGGAAGTGGATTTTGCAGACATGAAGGTGCTCTTCAGGACGGCCGAGCGGGAAAGAACGGTGTTTGTAGGGGCCGTCATATAGATGAGTGCGGAGTAAAAACAGTCCCGGAAAAAAGAATGTGATGAAAAAAAGAGGGGAACAGGTCTTTTTCTCGGAAGAATTTTATATATTTGCAATCCACTTTGCGCGGGTGGCGGAATGGTAGACGCGCTAGTTTCAGGAGCTAGTGTCAATTGCG
>CAYTYL010000063.1:0-9823 GCA_964441715.1 uncultured Muribaculaceae bacterium | reverse complement strand
TTAGGACTGCAGGAGGCAAGGAGAAAAAGGCAAAGGAATATCTCGAAAAAGAAATCGAGAAGAGCGGCCTTCAGAACGTGGTTTCTCAGGTTCTGGTTCCGGTGGAAAAAAAATACGTAATCAAAAACGGGAAAAGAGTATCCACAGAGAGACTCCTTTTTCCGGGTTATGTGCTTATAGAAGCTGAACTTACTCCCGAACTGCAGTACATCATCAGAAATCTCGTCCCGGGAATGTCCGGTTTTCTCACAGAGAAAAAGGACGACAGCAAGAATGGTGAAAGAATACCTGTGCCTATCCGCGAGGACGAGGCGAAACGTATTCTGGGCATTCAGGACGAAGAGACCGTACGTGATGGAGACACTGAAGTAGATTACCAGATTGGCGAAGCCGTCAAGATTACCGACGGTCCTTTCACCGGATTCGACGGTACGGTTGACGGAATCGATGAAAGCAGAAGCAAGATAAAAGTCATAGTAATGATCTTCGGCAGAAAGACAATGCTGGATCTCAACTTTAATCAAGTAACTAAAGAGTAAACAATCATGGCAAAAGAAGTTACCGGATTCATCAAGCTCCAGATCAAAGGAGGAGCCGCGAGTCCCGCCCCGCCAGTTGGACCGGCACTCGGTTCAAAGGGTCTGAACATCATGGACTTCTGCAAGCAGTTCAACGCGGCGACACAACAGAGCGCCGGAAAGATACTGCCTGTAGTCATTACCGTATATTCAGACAAGTCATTCTCTTTCGTAGTAAAGCAGCCTCCGGTGGCTGTTTCCCTGAAAGAGGCGGCGAAAATCCAGAGCGGTTCCGGAGAACCTAACAGGACAAAGGTCGCTACCATCACCTGGGATCAGGTGAAAACCATTGCAGAAGGCAAAATGTCAGACCTCAATGCTTTCACGCTCAAGTCAGCTATGAGCATGGTCGCAGGAACCGCCAGAAGCATGGGTATAAAAGTTGAAGGCGAATTTCCCGCAGACATCAAATAATCCACATGCATCATGAGTAAACTTACAAAGAACCAGAAGACAGCTGAAGCAAAAGTTGATTCTTCAAAAGCTTATGAACTTTCCGAAGCATGCGGTCTTGTAAAGGACGTCACCTATACAAAATTTGATGCTACGGTGGAGCTTCATGTAAAGCTCGGAGTCGACCCGCGTAAAGCGAACCAGATGATAAGAGGCGTCGTCACTCTCCCCAACGGAACAGGAAAGGAGAAGAAGGTGCTCGTTCTCTGCACCCCTGACAAAGAGGCGGAAGCACAGTCCGCCGGTGCTGATTACGTAGGTCTCGACGAATATATAGAAAAAATCAAAGGCGGCTGGACCGATGTTGACGTGGTCATATGCACCCCTTCAGTCATGGCGAAAGTCGGTCCTATCGGACGTATCCTCGGACCGAGAGGTCTCATGCCTAACCCCAAGACCGGTACTGTGACAATGGATGTCGCAAATGCGGTCAAGGAGGTGAAGGCCGGAAAGATCGATTTCAAAGTCGACAAGACGGGCATCGTACACTGCGCAATCGGTAAAGCATCATTCACCAAAGAGCAGATTACCGAAAATGCAAAGACTGTCCTTTCTGCAATTATTAAACAGAAACCCCAGTCACTCAAAGGTACATACCTGCAGTCGGCTTCGATCTGCACGACCATGAGCCCCGGTATCAAACTTGATGTTAAAGCGGCAAGTGCTGAATAAAAATATCAGAAGCTATGAGAAAAGAACTTAAAGCACAGATAATTGAGGAAATTTCAGCACAACTCCAGAAATATCCCAACTTTTACGTTACGGACATCTCGGGACTGAACGCTGAACAGACTACAAAGCTTCGCCGCGGTTGCTTTGAAAGCGGTGTAAAACTCACAGTCGTCAAGAACACTCTCTTTTCACACGTACTCGGCCAGGTAGGCAACGACGAACAGAAGAAGCTTCTTGACGTACTTAAGGGCAATACTGCCATAATGTATACGGAAGTTCCTTCCGCACCGGGAAAACTCATCAAGAAACTTCAGAAGGAAGGCTTCGAGAAACCGGTCATAAAAGGTGCCTACGTACAGGATTGCCTCTATCTCGGAGCGGAATCTCTCAACGAGCTTGCCGCCATCAAGACAAGAGAAGAACTTATCGGCGACATCATCACCCTTCTCCAGTCCCCTATCCGCAGAGTCATCTCAGCGCTTGAGAACAAAGGAGAAAAGGCAGAAGAGACCTCAGCTGAAACACAGGCTCCCGCCGCTGAATAATTCAAGATTAACAATAACAATTTAAAATAACAATAATTATGGCAGACGTAAAAGCACTTGCTGAAGAGCTCGTTAACCTCTCAGTTAAGGATGTTCAGGAACTTGCTAAAGTTCTCAAAGATGAATACGGCATCGAGCCTGCAGCTACAGTAGTGGCAGCCGGTCCCGCTGAAGGAGGCGCAGCAGCTGAAGCTGAGCAGACCGAATTCGATGTTATCCTCAAATCTCCCGGCGCAGCCAAACTCGCAGTCATCAAAGCTGTGAAGGAACTCACAGGCCTGGGACTTAAAGAGGCTAAGGAGCTTGTAGACAACGCTCCCAAGACAGTGAAGGAAAAAATTTCAAAGGCTGAAGCCGAGCAGCTCAAGAGCTCTCTCGAAGAGGCCGGCGCAGAGGTTGAGATTAAATAAATCTCATCCCTTTGGGGATGCGGAATCAGGTTTAGAGCCGGGGATAATAGGCTCTAAACCTTTTTGCATATAAAAATTTTTTCCAATTTCACAGGCAGAATATGTCAAAAAAGACTACCAACAAACGAATAAATTTCGCTACTTCAAAAATTCTGGAATATCCGGATCTTCTTGAAGTTCAGCTGAAGTCATTCAAGGACTTCTTCCAGCTTGAAACAACTCCCGAGAACAGAAGGGACGAGGGTCTTTTTAAGGTTTTCCAGGAAATCTTCCCGATTGAAGACACGAGGAACAACTATAAGCTCGAGTTCATCGACTATTTCATTGACCCTCCGCAGTATTCGATAGAAGAGTGTCTTGAAAGAGGCCTCACATACAACGTGCCTCTGAAGGCAAAACTCCGCCTTTCATGCTCCGATCCGGAGCACGAGGACTTCGACACGAAAGTCCAGGACGTATACCTCGGCAACATTCCATACATGACGCCGGCCGGTACGTTCGTAATCAACGGATCAGAAAGAATAATCGTATCTCAGCTTCACCGCTCGCCCGGTGTATTTTTCGACCAAAGTCTGCATGCGAACGGAACGAAGCTGTACTCAGCCCGCATAATTCCTTTCAAGGGCTCATGGATCGAGTTCGCGACTGACATCAACAATGTCATGTACGCCTACATCGACAGGAAAAAGAAATTGCCCGTCACGACTCTGCTCAGAGCCATAGGATATGATTCCGACAAGGACATCATAGACATATTCGGTCTGGCCGAGGAAATCAAGGCCGACAAGGAAACGCTTGAAGCCAACAAAGGCAGAAAGCTTGCCGCAAAGGTTCTGAAAACATGGAATGAAGACTTCGTGGACGAAGACACCGGTGAGGTCATACCCATCGAGCGTACAAAAACCGTAATGGAACGCGGCGATGAAATCAACGATGACAATATCCGGAAACTTCTCGATGAAGAAGTGAAGACCGTACTTCTGCAGAAGAACGAGGCAAACGACAGCGAGTATGTAATCATATTCAATACTCTGCAAAAAGACCCGACAAATACGGAGAAAGAAGCCGTCAACTACATCTACAAACAGCTCCGAAATTCGGAACCGCCGGATGAAGCGACCGCAAGGGATGTCATAGACAAGCTCTTCTTCTCTGAAAAAAGATATGACCTCGGTGATGTAGGACGGTACAGACTGAACAAGAAACTCGGTCTCAAGACCGACCGTTCCGTACGTGTGCTCACCAAGGAAGACATAAATGAAATCATAAAATACCTCATCCGCCTGATCAACTCAAAGGCTACGGTGGACGACATCGACCATCTGAGCAACAGACGCGTGAGGACAGTAGGCGAACAGCTCGCAAACCAGTTCAGCGTAGGACTTTCCAGAATGGCAAGGACCATACGCGAAAGAATGAACGTAAGAGACAGCGAGCAGTTCAACCCGATAGATCTCATCAACTCAAAGACTCTTTCGTCAGTAATCAATTCGTTCTTCGGCACCAGCCAGCTGTCTCAGTTCATGGACCAGACGAACCCTCTGGCGGAAATAACCCACAAGAGACGTCTTTCCGCACTCGGTCCCGGAGGACTTTCCAGAGACAGGGCGGGATTCGAAGTCAGGGACGTGCACTACACGCATTACGGAAGGCTCTGCCCTATCGAATCTCCTGAAGGTCCGAACATCGGACTTATCTCCTCACTCTGCGTATATGCCAAAATCGACGATCTCGGATTCATCGAGACACCGTACCGCAAAGTTGAGAACGGAAAGGTGGATCTTTCGGACACGGGCTGGAAGTTCATGAGCGCCGAAGAAGAGGAAAACAAATATGTGGCTTTGGCGAATGTCAAAATGGATGACGACGGCAACATCAAGGATGACAGAATCCAGTGCCGTCTCGAAGCTGACTTCCCGGTAGTCTCCAAAGAACAGGTGGATTACATGGATGTGGCTCCTAACCAGATGGCATCCGTGGCCGCATCCCTAATTCCGTTCCTGGAGCATGACGATGCGCACCGTGCCCTCATGGGAGCGAACATGATGCGTCAGGCTGTTCCGCTTCTCAGTCCCGAAGCGCCTATCGTAGGCACCGGACTTGAGGAAAGAGTCTGCATAGACTCCAGAACTCAGGTCACCGCCGAAAGGAAGGGAGAAGTAGTCTATGTCGACGCGAATGAAATCCATGTCAAATATGACAGGACCGATGACGAGAAGTTCGTAAGCTTCGCTCCTGAAGTGACGGTATATCATCTCCCCATATACAGAAGGACAAACCAGAGCACGACCATTCTGCTCAAGCCGATAGTCCGCAAGGGCGACAAGGTGGAGGCAGGACAGGTTCTCACGGAAGGATATGCCACCCAGAACGGAGAACTTGCTCTCGGAAGAAACCTTATGGTAGCGTTCATGCCTTGGAAGGGCTACAACTACGAGGACGCCATCGTTCTTTCCGAGAAAATGGTCCGTTGGGACGTGCTCACATCCATTCATGTGGACGAGTACCTGACTGAAGTACGCGAGACAAAGAGAGGAATGGAAGAACTCACTTCCGACATTCCGAACGTCAGCGAGGACGCTACGCGCAACCTCGACAAGGACGGCATAGTCAGAATCGGTGCCCACATAGAGCCGGGAGACATAATGATCGGTAAGATCACTCCGAAGGGAGAGAGCGATCCCTCACCTGAGGAGAAGCTCCTCAAGGCCATTTTCGGAGACAAGGCAGGTGACGTCAAGGATGCTTCGCTGAAGGCGAATCCTTCGCTCAGCGGCACGGTCATCAAGACATCTCTCTATGCCAAAGTCGCAAAGGAAACCGGCAGAAGAGGTTCGAGAGCCGAAGCAAAGGCAAAGATTGAAAGCATCGAAGAGGATTACAACAAGAAGATAGAGGCTCTCTATCAGAGATTCCTTGAAAAACTTGTGACCCTGACCGAAGGCAAGAAGAGCGTCGGAATAAGCGACCTGTACGGAGTTGAAATCATCCCCAAGGGAAAGGACATCACCGCAGAGCAGCTTAAGACCATAGACTACGACAACATCAATTCCAACAAGTGGACCGCAGACAAGAATCTCAACAAGATGATTCGCGACCTCATAAACAACTACTGCATAACGAAGAAGGAAGAGGCCGCAAAGAGCAAGAGGATTCTTGACAAGGTGAAGATCGGTGACGAACTCCCGAACGGAGTGATGCAGCTGGCCAAAGTCTACATTGCAAAGAAGAGAAAGATTACCGTAGGAGACAAGATGGCAGGCCGTCACGGCAATAAAGGTATCGTGGCCAAGATCGTGAGAGAGGAAGACATGCCTTTCCTCAGCGACGGTACCGCCGTGGACATCGTGCTCAACCCTCTGGGCGTGCCTTCCCGTATGAACCTCGGCCAGATCTATGAAACTGTTCTCGGATGGGCCGGACAAAAGCTCGGACTCAAGTTCAGCACCCCTATTTTCGACGGAGCGAGCATGGACGAGATCAACAGCTATACCGACAAGGCGGAGGTTCCGAGATACGGTAAGACTCAGCTGAGAGACGGTGGAACAGGAGACTTCTTCGACCAGCCCGCCACGGTTGGAATCATCTACATGATCAAACTCGGGCACATGGTCGACGACAAGATGCATGCAAGGTCCATCGGTCCTTATTCTCTCATAACACAACAGCCTCTGGGAGGTAAGGCTCAGTTCGGAGGCCAGAGATTCGGAGAAATGGAGGTGTGGGCTCTTGAAGCATTCGGAGCCGCGAACACTCTTCAGGAAATCCTGACCGTGAAATCCGATGACGTTAACGGCAGATCCAAGACTTATGAAGCTATCGTAAAGGGAGATCCCATGCCGACTCCGGGCATTCCGGAATCGCTCAACGTACTCCTGCACGAGCTGAGAGGACTTGGTCTAAAGGTTACATTGGATTAAATAACACGATAGTTTAGAAGCAATTATGCCAACTTTCAATAACAAAGACAATAAGGTCAAAAGCAATTTCCAGAGAATCAGCATTTCACTGGCGTCTCCGGAGGATATAATCGAAAGATCCTACGGAGAGGTTCTGAAACCGGAAACGGTTAACTACAGAACCTACAAACCGGAAATGGGAGGTCTGTTCTGCGAAAAGATTTTCGGCCCTACCAAAGACTACGAGTGCTACTGCGGCAAGTACAAGAGAATCAGATACCGCGGAATAGTCTGCGACAGGTGCGGTGTGGAAGTTACGGAAAAGAAGGTACGCAGGGAAAGAATGGGACACATAACCCTTACGGTTCCCGTGGCACACATCTGGTACTTCAAATCAGCGCCGAACAAGATTTCCGCTCTCCTCGGCATGCCGTCGAAGAAGCTCGAATCCGTCATCTACTACGAGAAATATGTCGTCATAAATCCAGGTCTGTCAGGACTTGACAAAATGGCGCTTCTCAATGAGGACGAATATCTGGACGTATTGGCAAAATTCCCTGACAACGCCAACCTTTCCGATGACAACCCCGACAAGTTCATAGCCAAGATGGGTGCGGACGGAATCTATGATCTCCTTAAGGAAATCAACATTCCGGAGCTTGCCAAGAGCCTCCGTGCACAGATGGCGAACGAAACCTCGCAGCAGAGGAAAACGGAAGTTCTCAAACGCCTGAACATAGTCAAATGGTTCGAGGAATCAGAAGGAATCAACAGACCGGAATGGATGATCATGAAGGTGATTCCCGTGATCCCTCCGGATCTGCGTCCTCTTGTTCCTCTGGACGGCGGACGCTTCGCGACATCGGATCTGAACGATCTGTACAGAAGGGTCATAATCAGAAACAACAGGCTTAAAAGGCTGATAGAAATCAAAGCCCCTGAAGTGATTCTCCGCAACGAGAAACGTATGCTCCAGGAGGCCGTCGATTCCCTCTTTGACAATTCCAAGAAGTCAAGCGCGGTGAAGAGCGAGTCCAACAGGGCTCTCAAATCCCTCTCGGACAGCCTTAAAGGAAAACAGGGACGTTTCCGTCAGAACCTGCTCGGAAAACGTGTTGACTATTCGGCACGTTCGGTAATCGTGGTGGGTCCCGAACTGAACATGCACGAGTGCGGACTGCCTAAGTTCATGGCCGCGGAACTCTACAAACCTTTCATCATCAGAAAACTGATAGAGAGAGGCATAGTAAAGACCGTAAAATCCGCCAAGAAGATAGTGGACAGGAGAGATCCCATAATCTGGGATATTCTTGAAAACGTGATGAAGGGGCATCCGGTATTGTTGAACCGTGCACCTACCCTTCACAGACTCGGTATCCAGGCTTTCCAGCCCAAGATGATAGAAGGAAAAGCAATACAGCTGCACCCTCTCGCATGTACCGCGTTCAACGCAGACTTCGACGGAGACCAGATGGCTGTCCATCTTCCTCTCGGAAATGCGGCCGTAATGGAAGCTCAGATCCTGATGCTCGGATCACAGAACATTCTGAACCCGGCAAACGGAACTCCTATCACCGTTCCTTCGCAGGACATGGTCCTCGGACTATACTACATCACCAAGATACGTCCCGGCGCCAAGGGAGAGAACATGAACTTCTATGGCCCCGAGGAGGTGATAATAGCCCTCAACGAACATGCGGTCGATCTTCACGCGAAGATAAACGTACGTCTCCCCAAGGACAAGCAAGACCTTTCAAAAGGTTACGCGATGGTGGAAACCACTCCTGGAAGAATCATCGTGAACCAGTATGTTCCTGAAGAAGTGCCTTACGTGAACGAAGTTCTCGGCAAGAAAGCCCTCAGGAAGATCATCACCGAAGTCATCAAGAACACAGGTGTCACCCGTACGGCGAAGTTCCTCGATGACATCAAGAACCTCGGATATGACCGCGCTTTCAGGGCCGGCATTTCGTTCAACCTCGGAGATGTTCTCGTGCCTGAAGAAAAGACCAGGCTCATCAACGAAGGCTACAAGCAGGTCGAAGACATCAAGAACAGCTACGCTATGGGATTCATCACCAACAACGAGCGTTACAACAAAGTCATCGACCTCTGGACTTCCATAGACAACAAACTCGCCGGAATCGTCCAGGAGCAGATCTCCAAGGATCAGCAGGGATTCAACCCGGTGTACATGATGCTTGATTCAGGAGCCCGCGGATCGACCCAGCAGATCAAACAGCTCTGCGGAATGCGCGGACTTATGGCAAAACCCCAGAAATCCGGAAGCTCGGGAGCCGAGATCATCGAGAACCCTGTCATCAGCAACCTTAAGGAAGGAATGACGGTGCTTGAATACTTCATCGGTACCCACGGAGCACGTAAAGGTCTTGCGGACACCGCTCTTAAGACGGCCGACGCAGGTTACCTCACACGTCGTCTGGTGGATGTGTCGCACGATGTCATCATAAACGAAGAAGACTGCGGAACACTCAGAGGACTTATTGCAACCGCCATCAAGAACAAGGATGAAGTTGTAGAGTCTCTCGGAGAAAGAATTCTCGGCAGGGTGTGTGTCCACGACATATTCAATCCTCTGACCGGTGAGCTTATCCTTCCCGCAGGTTCGGAGATAAAGGAGAAAGATGCCGAACTGATTGATTCTCTGCCTATCGAACAGGTGGAAATCCGTTCCGTGCTCACATGCGAATCCCGCAAGGGAGTATGTGCTAAATGCTATGGCCGTAACCTCGCCACTACCAGAATGGTGGAGAAAGGAGAAGTTGTCGGAGTCATCGCCGCACAGTCCATCGGAGAGCCCGGTACGCAGCTTACTCTGAGAACATTCCACGCCGGCGGTGTGGCAGGAGGAGAAGCCGTTGACAGTTCCATAAGCTCCAAATATGACGGCAAGCTTGAATTCACTGAACTCAGGACTATAGAAAGGGCCGATGAAGACGGAAGCATCCGTGACGTTGTCGTAAGCCGCATGACGGAACTCAGAATTGTGAACGAGGAAACCGGCATGACATATTCGCAATACGATATCCCCTACGGCTCAGTTCTATACAAAAAGAACGGAGACACCGTATCCAACGGAGATCTCATTTGCGAGTGGGACCCGTACAACGCCATCACCATCATCGAGACGGCAGGAACAGTGCATTTCGAGAATATGGATGAAGGCGTGACCTATCGTGAGGAGTCGGCTGATGAAGTTTCCGTCAACAGAGACAAAGTCATCATAGAAGCCCGCGACAGGACGA
>CAYTYL010000062.1:0-10469 GCA_964441715.1 uncultured Muribaculaceae bacterium | reverse complement strand
AGGCCGTGGTGAATCCGGAGACCTCGGACTTGAAGGTACTCTCCGAAAACGGCGGTAAAAAAGTCACCCTCAACTGCGGTGGCGTGCAGCTCTCGGAGACGGAAGGCACGGTCTTCAACATCGTCCTTCCGGCTGTCAGCGGAGGATTCGAAGTGGTCATATATGACGACAGTGGTAAAGATTACGGGAAGATGACACTTTCGTCAGGGTCTGAAATAAAGAAAAATGTAATCCTCGCCATGCCGGAAACCACCTACTACCCTGAAGTAGTGGACCTCGGCCTTTCTGTGAAATGGGCATCCCGCAATGTCGGCGCCAACAAAGCTGAAGACTACGGAAACTATTACGCCTGGGGCGAGACCACTCCGAAAACCAGCTATACATTGAATAACTATAAGTTTTATACTGAAACAACAGGTGCGTTGGGAATACCCCTCTATACGCCCAACAAATATACTAAAGAGGACAGTAAGGTTACCCTTGACCCCAAAGACGATGCGGCTACGGAAAACTGGGGATCTCAGTGGAGGACACCCACGAAAAAAGAGCTGGAAGAGTTAGCTGACGAAAACAACTGCAATTGGGAATTGGCCACAATCAACGGAGTAAAGGGATATAAAGTTACAAGCAAGAAAGAAGGATACGAGAAAGCATCCATCTTCCTTCCTTTCGCCGGACATTACAAGCAGGGCGGTAATACAAGTAAAGAAACTCAAGGAAAATACGCCTCTTCGCAATTGACGGATTATAGTGACGGAAAGATTCAAATCTGCGATCTTTTAATTAACGAAGAAAGCCACACAGTAGAAAACAGCATTAACAGCAGTTCCAGGGAATGCGGAATTCCCGTCCGTGCCGTGACTGAGCAATAGTTTTGCTACACAACTGCGCTTTTGCGGCGGAAGGCCATATGAAGACGCAAAAAGCAAAGTCTTGCCTTTCACAAGAAGGGGCTGTGACATAATTAAAGCATGTCACAGCCCTGTTCCGTTTTTGTTCTTCTCTGCAAACTTTAATCACTCTCATCAATTCACTCTCATCAATGCCCTTCCTCCGGAGCGGGCCGGACGGTAAGGTCAAACACCTGCATCTTCGAGCCGCACAATCGCATTAACAAAACCATCCGTAACTGGTGCGCCGCCGGAAAACTAAAAGGAGCCTTTCTTTCCGGAAAAACATGGAACATTCCCGTAGACGCTCCCCTCCCGAGAAAAGGGAAGGCGAAAGTGTCACCGCTCCTGAACCGGCTGCGGGAAGAGAAGGAAAGCAAGATAAGCGGGGGCATATATCATCACACCCAGATTGAACTTACCTACAACTCCAACCACATCGAAGGCAGCAGACTTACCCACGAACAGACACGATACATTTTCGAAACGAACACAATCGGCATGACGGACGAGTGCGTAAACGTTGACGACATAATAGAAACCACCAACCATTTCCGCTGCATTGACCTTGTCATAGACAGAGCAGAGGAGCAGCTTTCCGAGACGTTCATAAAGGAAATCCACCGGATTCTGAAAGACGGGACTTCCGACAGCCGCAAATCCTGGTTCAACGTAGGCGACTATAAGAAGCTTCCCAACGAGGTGGGCGGTAACGCCACCTGCCCCCCCCGGGGAAGTTCATGCCCGCATGAAAGCCTTGCTTTCACTCTACAATGCCAAAAAGGAAAAGACGCCGGAGGACGTTATTGACTTTCACCAGAAGTTCGAGACCATCCATCCATTCCAGGACGGGAACGGGCGTGTCGGCCGGCTTCTCATGTTCAAGGAGTGTCTTGCAAACGGCATCGTCCCGTTCATCATCACCGAAGAACTCAAATTCTTCTATTACCGGGGCCTCAAGGAGTGGGGACATATTAACGGTTACCTAACCGATACCTGTCTGACTGCGCAGGACTGCTACAGGAAGCTGTCGGATTACTTCAATATAAAATACTGAGAAAGTCCGATGTCCTATTTGAATTTATCGCAGGCGATCTTTATTCTCATGTCATAGCTTCAGCGCGGCAGCTGCACATAGCGTGAGATGCGGCCGAGCAGATAGGTGCGGACATCCGACCACAGATAGCAACCGTCGGCATCCGTCCGCAAAGAAGGGAAGGCGGCCGGGGCTTCATTCAGAAGCAGACGGACCTTGACCGGGGAGCCGAACGGACCGGCTTCAGCAGAAGCGCTGCCCACAGGACGGTAGAACAGCAGCTGGATATTGCCGGCCATGGGAGACTTGTACGTCCGGAACACGCCCGGAAGGTCCTCGGCCTTTGCGGGGAATTCATCGAAACCGTCTATGTCGGCAAGCATCAGCAGAGTCATGAGAACATGGTCATGGCCGAAACGGAGATCGGCCCCTCTCTCGCCGGATGCGATCCTGCCGTCGGCCTTGTCCACGAAGTCCAGCCACACGGAACAGCACGGAGTCTTGTAGCGGATGTATTCGTCGAAACGGCTGTAGTTGTCGGCCTCCCACATGCGGGCGAACTCTCCGTCGGTGAATATCTGCGGCACCGTCCACTCGAAATCCAGGCTGTACTGCCCCGCTTCAAGCATGTACATGCAGTCGAACAGCCAGAACATCACATCGGCCTCGTCCGCACCGTCGACGGCGATATATGAAGACACCTTACCGGGCAGAGTGAAGAATCTTCCGAGAACCGTTAGGTAGTCCGGAAGGACGCTCAGGAACATCTCGGACACGGAAACGGGATATGGATTCACCGTCTCCGCCCCGGTCAGGACAAGAGGATTCTCTCCCATGTTCGGAGATGTGGCCTGAAGTTCATAGAGGCCCTGATGCTCGTATACTTCCGCCTGCGGGGCCTGCCGTCCGGCTTCAAGGCAGAAAGCTCCCATGCTGACTATCGCCCTGGGGGAATTCGACGGCACGGCATCGATCCTGCTTCCCTCTCCGAAAGCCGACGGATTTCCCTGCACCATGTTGCGTGCAATGGAGATGTGCTGATTCCAACCCTTGCGGGTCAGATTGCCGACCCTGTACCGGACCTTAGGGTAAAGCTGCTCCAGGCTGTCCAGAGTCTCCTGTCCGTAGGACGTCAGATTGCCGTCCGCTGCACCTTTGCGCAGGACCTCCATAAAGGATGTGTAGGCCGCGCCGGTGTAGGCATAACGGGAGCCATGCCTGCCGTAATGGGAAACATAGAAACATTCCCAGCCTTCCGGAGCCGAGGCTTTTTCAGCCGGTGCGTCATATATCCGGTCAAGACCGGCCGCATACATCCTGTCCGCCGCAACGGCGGCCCTGACGCTGTCCGCCTTATCATCTGCGGAGCACACAAATGGCAGAACGGCAAGAATGATGATGCCGAAAGCCGTCAACAAAGTTCTTTTCATAAAGACAAATATAGATTCCGCTTAAAACAAATGCAAGAGGGCAAATCCGCGCTACTGGTTGGATTTTGAAACGAGATCGTCCTCATTCCCCTGAAGGCCGGCAGGTTTGCGCGAATAAGGGGCACGTCTGCCGGAATGGACTTCATAGAGGTTCTCCGAGGCCTCCCTTATCCCCTTGACTATGGGATATGGAATGTCCGTCACATCCACTATGCCTATGTTGTACCTCTCTCCGTCGCTCCTTCCGAGAAGTCCCTGATCCGTGTACTGGAACCATGCTATGCCCACAAGCGCAGGATGGGAAAATCCGTTTTCTGCAAAATACCTGAAGGCCACCGCCCTTTCCTGCTGGTCCGCCACCTGCACGAGTCCGGGCGCCATGCCCCTGTCGATGGTTCCGAAATGGAACTCACCGTTTATCATGGGCATGTCCGTCTTGGCGGATACTTCATCCAGATATGCTTTGTTCGGGGAAAGCCTGTAGGTGTTGAAAGCATAGACCTCGCAGTAATCCTTTATAATCCTGAGGATGTCGTCATGGGGAACGCTGCTGTGTCCGAAGCGCACGCCCAGTATCAGATGGTTGGGATCGAACCTGCGCACGCAGCTGCTCAATGTTCCTATCCATATGCGGTATGTGTCATGGATGAAGCGGGTACGGGTGCTGTCATTGTCTCCGTTCTCTTCAAGGTATGCGGCAAGCCTGCGCTTGATCGGGCGGTCGAGCGGATCGTCCAGAATAAGCTGGCAGACGCGAGGCTCCGTTTCCAGCCACGAAGGTTCGTTCTGAAGGAAATATCCTATCAGATAAGGGTCTTTACTTGAATCTTTCAGATAGCTCAGCGACTCGGCCACCTCCTCTTCGAAACCGTCGGCATACACGTCCTGAATGCCGTATACGGACTCTATCCTTAGCCGGAGATGCCCTAGATAAGGGAAGGACGAGGGCCTTGGAGAGCCTGTATTCAATCCCCAGGAGCTCATCCGTTTTGCGGTGAGGTCCGCCCATCTGTCATGCCATCCTTCGTCCATGCCGTAACGGCGGTGAAGATTCCATTCTCCGAAAGACATCATACGCTTTCCTCCGCGCGGAGTTCCGACCTCGGGCGGATATGCCGCAAACATGTGTTCCAGACCTTCTCTTCCGGACGCGCCGCCTCCTCCGCCGGCATCAGGCCCTCCTCCGCTGACCGAAAGGAAAAGATAGCCGTCAGGGTCGACGAACCACCAGCGTCCGTCAACCTTCTGCACTCTGAAAAAGCCGGTTCCTCCGACATTCCTTTCCAGGAAGCCTCCATACTTGGATCTCGGCAAAGCATCGGCCTCCAGACTCCGTTCTTCCTCCTCCCAAACTTTTTTCAGCTCTTCTTCCGAATGGACTTTTCCTTCAAAATCCTCATAGGCCCATTGGCCGAATTCATCCACATAAGGGCGTTCCTCCATGTAGGAAGGGGTTTCATAATCGTTTGTAAGCCTTGCGGAGCGAATCTCAACCAAAGGATTGTCGAGAGGAGTATAATATTTGACGGTCAAGCCTTTGACACCGGTGAGCGGGCCTACGGTACCGCCTTCTATGTGCATGAATCCCACACCGTTAAGAGGTTTGTTCACAGTGGCGGCAAGGTCGGTGCCGGGCTGCGGCTTTTCCCTGTAATATTCGAGCGGAATGCAGAGTTTGACCCATGCTTCAGGAAGGACATGGGTTCTTTTTTCGTGAAGTCCGTTGTCGGTGTCGATGCCCAGAAGGAAACGCTGCGCAGTGGAGGAGCGGACTTCAAGCACAAGGTACTTGTAGCCCTCCCAATTGTCCCCATACCGCATTCCAAGGTCGTCAAGGGTGAATTCATGGAAATCGGTCTCCTTTGCGGAATCGAAACGATGACTCCGGACATCCTTCAGTTCTTCCCCGCCCGGCTCCACCTTTATTCTGCCCGGCTCCACCTTTATTCCGACCGGCTGCACCTTTATTCCGCCCGGTCTCACCTTTATCTTGTCGCCGCTCAAATCCACGTCCGCCATGACTGGACGGCGGACGGGATGCCTTTCAGAGGAATCCGCATGGTGCATGCAAAGTTTCGTCCTGCCGTCGAAGGTATTGAAAAGCATGCCGTGGCCGGAATTGTCGGAAAACAGAGGTTCGTCATCCTGTACCCAAGGTCCGTCAAGGGTGCCGCTTTCGGAATATGCCGCACCTATGGCATAGGCATCCTTCCTGCCTTTGTACCACGACGACCAGAGCATTCCGAGCCTGCCCGTCCCGGTCCTGAACAGCCATGGTCCGTCGGTAACTCTTCCGCCTATGTCCAGCCCGTCGGTCTTGTTGCCGAGTTCAAGCATTTCACCCGTCCATTTGGCATCCGAAGCCTTGAAAAGCAGGTGCGGACGTTCGGACGGCACTCCCAGATCTTCCGGAAGTCTCACATAGTCCATAGTCCCGTCCACCGTCTGAAGCCACTCATGGCAGAAAACCATGTACGGAACTCCGTCTTCCACATAGAGAGTGCCGTCAAGCGCCGCCCATCCCCACGGAGTCTGGGCCGGCCAGTCCCCCGTCAAATCCGTAAACTCCCTGAAAGGACCGCGCGGAGAATCCGCGACATAGATCTGGGTGGCCCTGTGGGGGATGTCTCCCCTGCCGGGAATGCTGACCATCGGGGAGCTGCTGTGCGAGGTAGTGAAAAGATAGTAGCGCCCTTTGTACAGATGCACTTCAGACGCCCAGCTGGCCGCATGGGGATTCGCCCAATGATAGAAGGGGAAATCCATGACGGTGAAAGGTTCGCTCCAGTGTTCAAGATCCTTGCTGGCCCTGCCCATGACGCGGCCTCCGCCGCCCGTGCCGTACATGTAATAGGTGCTGTCCGTCACATCCGGGAAAATGAATGGATCGGAAAGCGCTATGTCAGCTATGGGCGTCCCGTATTCCATCTCCGGCTTGTCCGCCATGAGATCGATCATGCACGGTTTGGAAGTGTCGCACAGGAGCCTTCCCTTCCTGTCCGTTTTGAGTTCGGTGACATAGACCGCCGAGCCTCCGCGTCCGTTCTCCGTTGGAATGCCGCTGAAATAGAACATGTATGCGTGGCCGTCGACCACTTCCACATCGGCATGGTTGCCCCGGCGCTGTCCGTTCAGGCCGCTTACAAGATAGTCCCCCTTCTGCTTCGTCCACTCCGTGAAATCGTCGGAGGTAAAGACGGAAAGCCCTTTCCATTCGTCCACAATCATGTAATTGCGTCCGTTGAGGGTGAACACGTTGGGGCCCTCGCCCGTAGTCTCTATGGAAGTCACCTTGCCTTTGTCCGTCCAGTTGTACAGGTCGGGGCTGTCCGCATAGAAAATGGTTTTCCCGTCCGGCTCATTGTTGTACCATAGGCGCCACGTTCCGTCGGGAAGCCTCGAGACGCATGCGTCTATGACTTTGCGCACCGCCAGATCGAGCACGGACTCAGTGTGCCAGGACACTCCGTCGAAACTTGTGAGATGCACTATGTCGCGGGGGTGGTCCCAGTCGGAAAACACTCCGGGGACATAAGTCAGGAACATGTGGAAACGATCTTCGTGATATATCACCTCCGGGGCCCAGTATGTGGGGTTTTCATCCGGAGCATAATCGATTATGGCGTTTCCTATGTATTTCCACGTGACGCCTCCGTCGGCGGATTCTGCTATGCCTATGGGAGAGCCGTGTACGGATTCTATCCCGCCGAGTCCCGGCACGTTGGAGCGCCGGCCGGTGTAGTACATGAAATACGTGCGCGTACACGGATTGTAGCACACCATGGGATCCGTGGAACCGTTGTAGACAGGATCCGTGTACAAAGGTTCGGGGGCGGCGTGTCTTCCGCCCGGAGATGTTGCCGAAGCCGTAAAGGAAACGGACATAAGCGACATGGCAGCAGCCGCGACAGCCGTGCACAAGGCAATTCTTTTAAACATGGGAAGTCAATGGTTTTCGGTAAATATAATTGTATTTTTGCAATAATCAACCGGCACGGCTTCGTGCTCATGATGCTGCCGGATGCGGTCATGGGTTAAAGCGGCGGCTCAGGCACGGTATCGATGCCGATGACCGCTCCGGCGGCTATACGGGTGCCGTCCGTAAAAACTATTTCACCGCCGGCGGTGTCGAAGCTTTTGACGATGCCCGTAAACGTAACGTAAGCGCCTCCGGACTTCCGTCCGTCTTCCCTGAAGAAAGTCACGCTCACTTTTTTCTTTCCGGCAAGAGAGCGCAGCCTGATGTCCAGCTCATGCTTCTCGTCCTCGGCAAGAAAAATGCGCTCTTCGGTCAGCCGTCCTTCTTCTCCGATCACCTCGTCATAGCCCGACAGCGCGGCAAAGGGGGAAAACTGGGCAGCCCTTGAATACATGGACATGCGGGGATGACGTGAGGACACATGGTGTCCATGCCCGATGATGTCTCCGTACTTGCCGCCGCTCATGCCTTGTGTCCTCCTATCTGCATGTTCCGCTCCCTGGCCGTGGCACCGTCTTCGAAGTCGAGACCTTTCAATATGGAATTCTTTCCGAATTTCTTTTTGATGCCGATTATCGCCTCCTGCCTGCGCCGCTCCCTCTCCGGATCTTCATTTCCTCCGAAAAGGTCCAGAACCGGCTGCACGACGGCCTCGTCTTCCTTCTCCACCTCCGCAGCGGTGATGTTGAGCCTCCGCACATGCAGCCCCGGATTCACCAGACGGTCATACAGACCGGCCGCAGCCGAGGAGATGATTCTCGCCGAAGAGGTCTTACAGTCAAGACGCATAGACCCGTGGGCCGGAGCAGGCACCTTCCTGCCGTAATGGTCCAGTGCGGACGGACCGGAGTAAACGGACGTATCCGAGGAGGAATCATACCCGACGTAAACCACAATCTGTCCGGCCAGAAGACGCTTCTCCACAAGGTCGAGCGCAAGTGAATCCGCCATTTCCAGCAGCGCGACACGTCCCTGGCGGAAGGTGAACGGTTTCTGGAGAACCTGCCCGATGCCGAGACTCGACGACTGAGGCCTGTAGGCCTTCACATCCTTCATGCCGCAAGGTTCCCATCCCCATGCGTGATCTATCAGAAGCTCGGCGTTCACCCCGAACACTTTGTAGAACCACGATTCCCAGTCCGGATTTTCGGAGCGCAGGGCTATGTCTCCCATGGTCCTGATGCCGGCGGCCTCAAGCCTGGCGGCCGTACCTCTGCCGACTCTCCAGAAATCCGTCAGCGGCACATGATCCCAAAGCTTTTCCCTGTAGGACATCTCGTCAAGCTCCGCTATTCTCACTCCGTCCGAGTCAGCCTTCTGATGTTTCGCTTCTATGTCCATGGCCACCTTGGCCAGATACATGTTCGTCCCTATCCCGGCGGTGGCCGTTATGCCGGTGGTCTTGAGCACGTCCCTGATCATCCTTATAGCAAGTTCATGCGGCGTGCATGCGTAAACCGGCAGGTATTCCGTAACATCCATGAACACCTCATCCACCGAATAGACATGGATGTCTTCGGGAGCTATGTATTTGAGATAGACGGAATATACCTGGCCGCTCACTTCCAGGTAACGGGCCATCCTCGGCGTGGCCGCGATGAACCCCAGTTTCAGGGAGGGGTCTCCGGCGAGCTCCGTGCTGTCCGTGCTTTCGCCGCTGAAGCTCCCGCCCCGCAAGACGGAGGAGCGGGCCTTGTTTATGTCACGGACTTTGGAGACGACTTCGAAAAGACGTGCCCGTCCCGGGATTCCGTATGCCTTCAGCGAAGGGGATACGGCAAGGCAGATTGTCTTTTCCGTCCTGGACAGATCGGCCACCACAAGATTGGAGGTCAACGGATCCAAGCCTCTGTCGACGCATTCGACAGACGCATAGAAAGATTTAAGATCTATGGCTATGTATGTCCTTTCTCTCATCTTCTTTGTCCATGGAAAAAACTATATTTGCCGTCAAAGGCCTAAGATTTATGCTCGACAAAAATATAAAAAATATCGTATTCGATTTCGGCGGCGTCCTCATTGACTGGAATCCCCGCCACCTGTACAGAAAGTACTTCAAGACGGAAGAGGAAATGGAGTATTTCCTCTCCCGCATCTGCACTCCGCAATGGAATGCCCTTCAGGATGCCGGACGCCCTTTTGCGGAAGCCGTAGCCCGGCTCGAAGCCGAACATCCGGAATATTCCGAAGCGATCGGAATCTATTTCTCCCGCTGGGACGAAATGATAGGCGGAGCCATAGAACGGAACGTGAATCTTCTGAGAAAATGCAAGAAGGACGGATACGGAATTTACGGCCTCACCAACTGGTCAGCCGAGACTTTGCCCAGAGTCATGCGGAAGTATGATTTCTTCAGACTGTTCGACGGCATAGTGGTGTCAGGTGTGGAAAAATGCATAAAACCGGACCCGAAGCTATACCGCATTCTTTTCGACCGCTACGGTCTCAAGCCATCCGAATGTCTGTTCATAGATGACTCTCCAGCCAATCTTGAAACCGCAGGAAAGCTCGGGATGCACACCAGCCTTCCGGGACAGGACGCCGAAGAACTGTTGAACGGATGAAGATGAGAAAGACATTGCTGCTCCTCGTGCTCTGCATGATTCCCTTCGCGGGCGCAAGCGCACAGGTGGAAATAAAGACGGACACTCTGAGCCTGACCGTCGGCGACTTCCACAGCAACGAACTGAGCGGAAAGAACTACAGGCGATACGACAGGACGATTACAAACAAAACCCGGGAAGACTATGTGACCTGGGTTTCCCGTGTCCAATTCGACCCGAAAGACAGAAGCAGCATAAAAAGGTCCTTGATTTTTCTGACCAATACGGGAGACATCAATTTCTACGAACTGGCTTCCCAATGCGTCGCAAAAGATTTCTTCCGCAAAGATGCGCTTCTCGACCTTTTCGTCAGGCGGCTGAAGCCAGGGGAAAGTTTTAAATATTCTGTAATAACTACGGAGGGGAAATCGCCGGATCCGCTGTTCGAAAGAGTCGTCCTGCTGCCGATGAAGGTGATAGATCAGATCGCCGGGCCATATTGTTTCAATGAAAACATGTTCGACGACAGGGAACAGCTCATCATAGTACTGTAAAGTTTTTCCGGTTTTTCTTGTTTTTTCGGATATGATT
>CAYTYL010000061.1:0-10615 GCA_964441715.1 uncultured Muribaculaceae bacterium | reverse complement strand
TGGCAAGATAGACATAGCCGTTCTTGATAAGGTCGAACATATAGCGGAAGAAGAAGGTGAGGATAAGCGTGGCGATATGGCTTCCGTCCACATCGGCATCGGTCATGATTATGACTTTGTGATAGCGCAGCCTGCTCAGATCCATTTCCTTCTCACCGGATTCGCCTTCCTTGGCGACGGTGACTCCGAGCGCCGTATAGATGTTTCTGATTTCTTCGCTTTCGAACGCTCTGTCAGCGGCCGCCTTCTCAACATTCAGGATTTTTCCGCGCAAAGGAAGTATGGCCTGTATGCGGCGGTCCCTTCCCTGCTTCGCCGTTCCGCCTGCGGAATCACCCTCCACAAGGAAAAGCTCGCATTTGGCAGGATCGCGCTCGGAACAGTCCGCAAGTTTTCCGGGCATGCCCGCTCCGGACATGACGGACTTTCTCTGGACCATCTCCCTGGCCTTGCGGGCGGCATTGCGTGCCGTAGCGGCAAGCACCACTTTTTCAATGATTATCTTGGCAAGCTTGGGATTCTCCTCCAGATACTGATCCATGGCAGCCGAAGTGGCCTGCGATACGGCGGAAGTCACTTCACTGTTCCCGAGCTTGGTTTTCGTCTGACCTTCGAACTGAGGTTCGGCCACTTTGACGGAGATTACGGCGGTGAGACCTTCTCTGAAGTCCTCGGGAGCAAGCTCCACTTTGGCCTTGGCCAGAAGATTGTTCTTGTCGGCATAGTTCCTCAAAGATCTGGAAAGGCCCATTTTGAATCCCTGAAGATGGGTGCCGCCTTCTATCGTGTTGATGTTGTTCACGTAGGAATAGATCTTTTCGCTGTATCCGTTGTTGTACTGGAGCGCTATGTCTATGGGAATGATCTTGTCGCTCGTGACACAGATCGGTTCAGGAATGAGGTGTTCGGCTCCGGCGTCCAGGTAGGTTATGAACTCCTTGAGTCCCTGTTCGGAGAAGAACACGTCTTTTCTGTAGATCTTGTTGCCAGTAGCTTTGGAATCGCCGTTCGCATCGGTGACGTATTCATCCACGAGTTCCCTCCTGTCTTCGAGAGTGATTTTTATGCCCTTGTTCAGGTAGGAAAGCTCTCTCAGACGGGCGGAAAGAGTATCGTATTTGTATACAATAGAGGCGGTGAAGATCGTAGGGTCCGGATGGAACGTGATTATGGTCCCGGTATCGTGGCAGTCGCCCACGACCTGTACAGGAGCCAGCGGCTTGCCTTTGGAGTATTTCTGCACGTAGATTTTACCTTCGCGGTGAATCTCGGCGACAAGACTGTCGGACAACGCGTTCACGCAGGATACGCCCACACCGTGAAGTCCTCCGGAAACCTTATAGCTGTTTTTGTTGAACTTTCCTCCGGCATGCAGGACCGTCAGCACGACTTCAAGAGCGGAACGGTGCTCTTTCGGATGCATCCCGGTAGGAATGCCTCGCCCGTTGTCCCGCACGGAAATCGAATTGTCTTCCAGTATGGTGACTTCTATCTCATTGCAGAATCCGGCCATCGCCTCGTCTATGCTGTTGTCCACAACCTCATAGACAAGATGGTGCAGACCTCTCTCCCCTACATCTCCGATGTACATCGAAGGCCTTTTCCTAACAGCCTCAAGACCTTCCAAAACCTGTATGCTGCTGGCGGAATACTGTTCCTCCGCCTTCCACATTTCCTTTTCGTCCATTTCGAAATTCAGCTTATTTTAGCATGTCATGCAAACATGCAAAAATACTAAAACTTAAAGATTAATGCAAACCCCTGCAGTCAGCTTGACACCCTTCTCCACGTATAGAGGACTCCTCTGCACATTCGCTCCGAGAAGGTTGCGGGCACTGATCCACAGCGAAAAGTTTTTCTTGAAAGCATATTCTCCTTCCACGCCGAGATCCACATATCCGGGAACCTTGACCTCATGTCTGGCGTCCGTACCATATACCTCAGCCCATCCCTTTCTCTGAGCGGAAGCGGCGGCATAAACGCCGGCGTAGATCCTGCGGTTCCAATTGTATTTCACTCTGATGTCTCCGGAAACGGGAGCCGGTGCGATGCCGGCCTTGCCGTCGTCATAGAGCTTGGAATTGACGGCGCCTACGCTTCCGTCTATAAGAATCGCCCTGGTCTCCAGGACATATTTAAGTCTGGCATAAATCAGTTCGGTGTCTTCGTAGACGATGCCGGGCAGGCTGACAGGAGAGGCTATCATGACATTGTCCAGCGCCATCCCTTCCAAGGATGCGTATCCCGCAGATATGTCATATCTGAACACGGATGCGAAATTGCCTCTGAAACCTGCCGACACGTTTATCTGCTCGATCGTGTTGTCCGAGAAGAGCGGAGAACCGGCATAGACGGAATTGAAAAAATGGCGGCCGGATTTCATGTCCGCATAACCGTTGCTGTCAATGCCGCCGACAGCGGAAGCATAGAAGTCCAGCCTGTCTTCTATCAGCCTGGCGTCAAACTTCACGTCAGGATAGAATACATGGCCTGAACGGATTCCTTTGAATCTGTCTCCGCTTTTCAAAGCGAAATCGAATTTGACTCCTGCCTGGAAATTGACGGTCCCTCCGCTTCTGACATACCTGGGCGTTACATAAAAGTGACCTTTCTGTCCGCTGAACAGATCGGAATACGTGGTAAGATCGGTACCGGCTTCGACAGACACGCGCCTGCGGAAGTCAAGGACCGGTCCGAGCTCGGCTTTGAATGAGAAATCATTTGTTTTCAGGGAATTCTTCATTGAAGGACCGGTGCTTCCTGGCAATTCCGCATGCACCGTGCTTCCGTCAGATGCGGCACGGTATGAGAGTTCCGCATTGTAAAAGAAATATGATTCCTTTTCCATTGCAGGACTTGAATGGATGCCGGCAAAAATATCGGCCGCATTATAGTTCGACGTTAGGGAAAAATCCTTGGTGTGGATACCGTAATAGGCGGCCCCGAAATCGACCGAAGTCCGTTTCCAATCATAACGTCCGCCGACTCCGGCTTTTGTCAGCATGTCCCTTCCGGAATAGCCGGCATCTCCGTCCTTCTTGAGCACATACCCTTCGCCATCCTGTTTCGCGGATATGGCGGCATAGTCTCCGATATATGAACGGTTGTATGCGAATACGTTGAGTTTCAGCGAATTGTTCTGGAGCACAGGAGAGTAGACAAAATCGAGTTCAGGATTCAACGTGTAACCTGCCCCTGCACGGAAATATAGCTTGTGCCCTTTGTATGCGTTTTTGTCGGGCCTCATGTCAAGCAGATAAGGAGAAAAATCATATCCGCCCTTGTAAGGATTGCTCAGTACCGAATAGCTGAAGTCCAGATCGAACTTGCGCAAAGAGTCGGGAACCGCCATTTTCTGCATAGGCTTATGCGCCTCTATGGCCTTTCCGCTGTAAGAGTTGGTAACTTCTACAGTCGGGTTCAGATCCTGCCCGAAGGCCTGGACGACAGAAAGAGAGAACACGGCGGCAACCGCCGCTGACATATATTTTTTCATATCCGTTTTTTCTTGATTTGACTACTTCTCCATTTCCTCAAGCTTCTTCAGCCTCATGTTGACATTGTCGAGGACGTCATCGGACGCTCCGGAACTCTTGTATCCGTCCCTGACGCTTTCGAAGGTGGCCCGGGCCTGCCTGTAATCATCTCTCTCCACGAATGAGTCTCCGAGAGTGATGAAAGCCTTGGCAAGCCAGTAGCTCTGACCCGTACCTGAATCGGAAAAAGCGTAGACCATTTTCTCCGCTTCCGCGAACTTGCCTTCATCATAACTGTTCTGGATGAGAATATAGGACGCTTCGGCTCCTCTGGCGGATTTCGGATCGGCCGCAAGACTCTTGAACAAATTCATGGCAGCGGTTCTGTCGCTGGTGGCAAGCAAGGATTTTGCCTTGATGTAGACAGCTTCCTGCTTGTCTGCAGACGAAATTCCTCCCTCCGAGGAGAATGCATCGGCATACCGTATGGCATCGCCGTAAAGCTTGGCATTGTACGCCGATTCCATCATGCCTCGGGCAGCTTCACGCTTATTGTCTTCCGTACGCGCGATTGAAGAAAGCCTGCGGTAGTACTCAAGAGCCTGAGGGAACTGTTCGGTTTCATAGGAAAGCACGGCCGCGTTAAGCGCCGAAGTCTCCTTGAATGTATCTTCATGTCCGTTCAGCACTTTGGAGTAATAATCCACCGCCTGCTCCTTGCTGCCCAGTCCTCTGTAGGATTCGGCCATATAGAAATTGACCCTGTCTCCGTATTTACCGTCAGGATAGCGTTCCGTATAGTTCCGGAGCAGAGCCAGGGCTTTTTCCCAGCTGCCGGAAAGCGCGGACTGCTCCGCCGCTCCGAATACCAGCTCCTCCATGTCCATATCCTTTTTAAGCACAGGAGAGTCAATGCCTTCCACATAGGCAAGGTAGGCCTCCGGTTCGCCTTTTGCCTGATATATGAGGTTGATGGCGGACAATGCGTCACCGGAATACTCCGTTCCGGGCATTTCAGCTACCACCCTTTTGTAATAGGCAAGCGCGCTGTCATATTTGCGGGCATTCCTGTCGATGGTTCCGAGATCGAGGAGAGATTTGGCTATGAAATCCTTGCTGGAACTGCCCGACACGATCTTGTTGAATTCTTCAGCCGCCTTGGCGTCCTGCCCCGAATTGAGGTATGCTCTTCCAAGTTCGTAGCTCGCATCATCGAAATATTCCGATCCGGGATTTGCTCCGGATATCCTCTCAAGCGATGAAATCTTCTTTTTCACATCATCGGCAAGTCCATATGCGATTCCGGCCTGATAGTAAGGATAAACTGCATCAGGATTTCCAATCTCATCGGAAGCGTACAGATAGGCCTCGGCGGCAGCCTTGTAATCCTTTTCGGCGAAGAGGCAGTCGGCCTTGCGGACCAGAGCGTCGTTCCTGAGCGATGCCCCGCTCTGCTTTGAATAATCCTCGAACCAGCGGATGGCCTGGGGATACTTGTTTTCTTTGTAATAGCAATATGCGATATTGTACGGGAGCAGACTCCCCTCTTCTCTTCCGTAGAGGGCGGAAGCGTTGTAAAGTTCGCTGAACATCTCCCTGGCCGGGCCGTACTGTCCGTTTCTGTAATATGACTCGGCAAGCCAGTAACGGGAAAGCCGGTTGAGCGCGGAGCTTCTGTCCGAATAGTAGGCGGCAGCCTTGAGACAAGGAACCGCATTGCGCCATGAAGAACCGGAAATCAACTGCTCCGCACGCAGATAATTGGCTTTCATGTAATTGCTGCGCATGTCACGGTCCAGTTCGTCAATCTTGTTGTAAGCCTCCACAGCGGCGGCATAGTCGTGGTCATATAATGCCGAAAGCGCCATGTAACCGTATATGGCATCGCCTTTCACCTTGTCCGAATACTTTTTTATGTACGAATTGAATGCCGTATTGTCCTTGTTCAGGTCAAAAGCAAGCTTGGCGTAGTTGTAGAAGGCATCTTCGGTAATCACGGAATCGTATGAGGCCTCCGAAGCCGCCTTGAAGGAGCCGAGCGCGGCCACTTTGTTTTTGGTCTGTATGTAGCTGTAACCGAGGTTGTAATTGGCTATCTGGCCTATCGAGTCCGTCCTTTCGGACATTTTTTCGTAATTGTCTATCGCCGAAGAATAATCCCCCGTCGTGAACATGAGGGTCCCGGCGTAGAAATAATCGCTGCGGTTCTTCGCACGCGCGTCTCCTATCTCGTCATAATACTTCCTTGCATTGGCGGTATCGCCGCGGACAAGATATGATTCCGAAATGATTCTGGCAAGGCGCGGCCTTCTCTCCTCAGGAATGACGTCGAACAGATTGTCACCGTTTTCAATCACATAGGAATAGTCCTTCATCATGAAATGACACTCCATTATGTAATAGCTCGACACGTCCTGAAACCGGGGATCCTTCACCGATTCTTCGAACCATGAGAGGGCCTCCCTGAATTGCTTGTCTTCGTAGTTTATATATCCTGCCCCGTAGCGTGACGGAGATGTGTAATCATTGTAGGGCATCCCGGCGACACGCTCGAAAATCGGCAGCGCAGACTTTTCATCACCCTGCTCAAAGTAACAGTAGGCCTTTTTATACAGGAACTCCGCCTTGTCGCTTTTGTCGATGTCTTTCTCGCCGATACGTTCTATCCAGCGCAATGCCTCGCCGTAATCGCCGTCATCGAAAAGATTCAGGGAGTGCTGCCAGAAAAGCATGGGTTCAAATCCGGCATACGGATACTCCGAAAGAAATCCGTTCATGTCGGCCACATAGCCGGCTTCCCTCATGTTGACCGAGCACAGCACCGAGTATCCTTTCGCCTGGACGTCCGGAATCCGGTCAAAAATACTTTTCGCCCGGCTGTACATGCCTCTTTCGTACAGAGACAGCGCATTGCGGAAGCGCTGTACGTCATCGTCGGCGTTAAAGGCCGCAGCTGTCTGGAGGGAAAATGAAAACAATGTCAGGACGGCAGCGACCGCCGCATTTCTTATATTCATAGTTATGAAAGCATATTTAGACAAATTTATAAAATAAGTCGGAATAACCTGCAAGGCATTTTGAGATAAAGCATATCTTTGCATCATGGAAGGCAATATAATAGAATTCAGGGGTGCCGACATCATCAACGGCGAGAACGTGGTGATCTACGGCCTGGACATGGATGTCCGAAAAGGGGATTTCGTGTATATCGTAGGAAAGGTCGGCAGCGGCAAGACCTCGATAATCCGCACCATGACAGCGGAAAACCCTCTCAGAAAAGGAAGCGGCGAAGTATGCGGATTCAACCTTTCCGGAATAAAAAGGAAGGACATCCCGTTTCTGCGGCGCAAACTCGGAGTCGTGTTCCAGGATTTCCAGCTGCTTACGGACAGGAGCGTCCATGACAACCTTGAATTTGTCCTGAAAGCCACCGGGTGGAAAGAACGCGATGAAATGGAAAAACGCATCACGTCCGTTCTGGAAGACGTGGACATGAAAAGCAAAGCCCACAAGATGCCGCATCAGCTTTCCGGAGGAGAACAGCAGAGAATCGCCATAGCAAGAGCCCTGCTGAACAGACCGGAAGTGATACTTGCCGACGAACCCACCGGCAATCTGGACAACGAGACCGCAGACGGCATACTGAAACTTTTTTCAGAAATCAACAGAGAAGGCGTCGCAATCGTCATGGTAACTCACAACAGAAACATTTTCGAAAAGTATCCCGGCCGGGTGTTCGTATGCAGGAACGAAAGCTGCGCGGAACGGAAAGAGGATGAAGTGATAGACCTTTCTCTGACGATATGACCCTCAAAGAGCGTTACGCCGCGATATCGGCATGGTTCAGGGAGAACAGACCTTCGGCCGAAACGGAACTTCATTATGACAGCCCTTTCCATCTTCTGATCTCGGTCATCCTTTCCGCCCAGTGCACGGACCGCAGGGTGAACCTTGTCACCCCACCTCTGTTCGACAGATTTCCGGATCCGGAATCCCTGGCTTCGGCCGGTTTCGACGAAGTGTTCGGCTACATAAAGAGCATCTCATATCCGAACAGCAAGACCAGGCATCTGATAGAAATGGCCGGAATGCTTGTGAAGGATTACGGCGGAGAGATTCCTTCGGAGATTCCCGAACTGCTGAATCTTCCGGGCGTAGGGGCAAAGACCGCCAATGTAGTGGCGTCCATCGTCTATGACAAGCCCGTCATCGCCGTAGATACCCATGTTTTCAGGGTATCGCGGAGACTCGGTCTTTCAAAGGGAAAAACACCGTCGGCCGTTGAAAAGGACCTGGAAAGGCACATCCCCGAAGAAGACCGGGCAAAGGCGCACCATTGGCTCATTCTGCACGGCAGATATGTATGTACGGCAAGAAATCCCAAATGCACGGACTGCGGACTGTCACAGTGGTGTGCGGAATTTCTTGCCGCAAATGTCAAAATCCGATGAAGCACGGAATGCAGCTCTGAACTATTCGCCCGGTTTGTACGAATCCTTAAGAGCCGTCGTCTTGTTGAATACGTATTTTCCTGCGGTACTGTCAGGATCTTTGAAATAGTATCCGTCCCTTTCAAACTGGACGGCGATTCCGCTCTCATCCTCCGTCAACGCCGGCTCAGCATATCCTTCGGCTATCCTGAGCGAATCCGGATTCAGATAATCCTTGTAATCCTTGTCTTCAGGAACGGAATTCATGTCAGCCAAGGTGAAAAGGCGGTCATATAGCCTGAGTTCCACGGTTTTCGCATGTGAAGCAGATACCCAGTGGATAGTTCCTTTGACGGAACGCCATTCGCCTCCCCCCGGACGGGTGGAAGGATCGTAGCTGCACCTGAGTTCGATGACATTGCCTTTTTCATCCTTCACCACCTCATCGCATCTGACTATGTAGGTGTATTTAAGTCTGACTTCACCGCCGGGCTTGAGCCTGAAGAATTTCTTGGGAGCATCCTCCATGAAATCCGCCTTCTCGATGTAAAGTTCTCCCGTAAACGGCACTTTTCTTGTCTTTCCTTCCGGTTCCGCAGGATTCAAAGGACAGTCAAACCACTCGACTTTTCCGGGCTCCCAGTTGGTTATGGTAAGCTTCAAAGGCTCACGGACCACCATATAGCGGTTGGAACGCGCATTCAGATCCTGGCGGACACACCATTCAAGCAGCTGGATGTCCATGAGCTGGTCGCGCTTGGAGACGCCTATCTTCTCGCAGAACATCTTGAGGGCGTCCGGAGTATATCCTCTGCGGCGTACACCGCAGAGCGTAGGCATCCTCGGGTCGTCCCATCCGCTCACATAGCGCTTCTGAACCAGTTCGAGAAGTTTCCGCTTGGACATGAGGGTATACGTCAGATTGAGTCTGGCGAATTCGTACTGATGGCTGGGGAAAATCCTCAAAGTATTTATGAACCAGTCGTAAAGAGGCCTGTGCACATCGAATTCAAGAGTGCAGATGGAATGGGTGATATGTTCTATCGAATCACTCTGTCCATGGGCGAAATCGTACATGGGATAGATGCACCACTTGTCGCCCGTGCGATGATGTCTTGCATGTTTGATACGGTACAGAAGAGGATCGCGGAACATCATGTTCGGGCTGGCCATATCTATCTTGGCCCTGAGAACTTTGGCTCCGTCGGGATATTTGCCGGCTTTCATTTCACGGAACAGCGTAAGGTTCTCTTCAACGCTCCTGTTCCTGAACGGGCTTTCCGTACCGGGCTTGTCCACCGTACCGCGGCCCTTGCTTATTTCCTCCTGAGTCTGGTCATCGACATAGGCCAGACCTTCCTTTATGAGCTGCTCCGCCCATTCGTAAAGCTGATCGAAATAGTCGGACGCATAACGCTCGTTTTCCCAGGTGAATCCCAACCATTTTATGTCTTCCTTTATGGAATCCACATACTCCACATCCTCCTTGGTAGGATTGGTGTCGTCAAAACGCAGATTGGTCTTGCCGCCGTATTTCTGAGCAAGGCCGAAATTTATGCAGATGCTTTTGGCATGTCCGAGATGAAGATATCCGTTGGGCTCCGGAGGAAATCGCGTCATGATGCTTTCAACCTTGCCGGACGCAAGATCGGACTCCATTATTTCTTCCAGAAAATTGAGCTTCTTAGGTTCCTGTGAATTGTTCTTGTCTTCCATATATAAGCCAGTAAAATCGAACTGAAAGTTTCAAAGTTAAAATTTTTTGAGCATTTATTCCTAAATTTGAGGGCACAAAATGAAAAACATGATTAAATCGATGACAGGCTACGGCAAAGCCGAAGCCGCCTTGGGCAAAGGAAAACTGACGATAGAAATAAGAACCCTGAACGGGAAAAACGCCGACATCAGCATCAAGACTTCCCTTTTTCCGAAAGAGAAGGAACTTGCCATCCGCAAGAAATTGTCCGAAAGACTGGTAAGGGGTACGATCGACCTGTTCGCCACATGGGAACCTCATGCAGGAAGTTCCGCAAGGACAATCAACAAAGAGGTGGCGTCTGAATACTTCCGCCAGATAAAGTCTCTGACCGATGGCCTCGGCATAAACGCGGAAGGGCTTGACAATGCGGTCATCGCTTCAATCCTGCGCTTCCCCGACATAATGGACAGTTCATCCGCAAACGCGGCGGCGCTCGATGAGAAAGACTGGCCTGAAATTGAGAAAGCTCTGGATTCCGCCATAGACATGGTGAACGATTACAGAACCAGGGAAGGCGCGGCGCTGTATGCAGACGTGACATCCAGAGTCCGCAACATTCTGGCCCTATATGACGAAGTAGAAAGCTTCGAGGGAGAGAGAATCGATGCCGTAAAAGCGAAGATTCTTAAAAATCTGGAAGAACTCGGTCAGAAATACGATCAGAGCAGGTTTGAGCAGGAAATGGTCTATTACATCGAAAAGCTCGACATCAACGAAGAAAAAGTCAGGCTCAGACAGCATTGCAGATACTTCATGGACACGATAGAATCCGAAGAATACCCGGGACGCAAGCTTGGTTTCATCATCCAGGAAATGGGAAGGGAGATAAACACCACAGGGTCCAAGGCGAACCATGCGGGCATACAGAAAACCGTCGTCAAGATGAAGGACGAACGGGAAAAGATGCGTGAACAAAGCATGAACATTCTCTGACAATGTGGATTCTCCTT
>CAYTYL010000060.1:0-10728 GCA_964441715.1 uncultured Muribaculaceae bacterium | reverse complement strand
TATTCTTCGAAAGCCAGAGAATCTACGACAAGGGCGAACAGTTCCACAAGGAAGGAGTGCCCGAGGGCTACTACGAGATTCCCATCGGTGAACCGGACATAAAGAGAGAAGGAAAGGACATCACGTTCCTGACTATAGGTGCCACCCTGTACCGCGCTCTGGAAGCCGCCGATCTGCTCAAGGAGAAATACGGAATGGAGGCGGAAGTGATCGATGCGAGAAGCCTTGTTCCTTTCAACTACGACAAGGTCATAGAATCCGTGAAGAAGACCGGCAGAATCGTGATAGCCGGAGACGCCACGGCAAGAGGGTCGTTCCTCAACGATCTTGCGGCGAACATCGCGGACTTCTGCTTCGACTATCTGGACGCTGCGCCCGTGGTTCTCGGATCCCGCAACTGGATCACTCCGAGCCATGAGCTTGAGGCAGCGTTCTTCCCTCAGCCGAGCTGGTTCCTGGATGCCGTCAACGAGAAGATCGTTCCGCTCAAGGACTATGTCCCCGGTCAGAACTTCACCGCCGCCCAGCAGATTCTGAGGGCGAAAAAAGGCGTATAGACCATGGCTGGGATTATAGATGTAAACGCTCACCTGCATACACCCTATTCGTTCAGCGCTTTCAAAGATGTCAGGCAGGCCCTGGACATGGCTGCGGCTGAAAAAGTCGGGGTGGTGGGGATAAACGACTTCTATTCTCTCGACGGATACAAGGAATGGAGCGAAGAGTGCGGCAAACGCCGCCTCTTCCCTCTTTTCAACATCGAGTTCATTTCCTTGAACGTCGAAGATCAGTCCGCCGGCGTGAGGGTTAACGACCCGAACAATCCGGGACGTACCTATCTCAGCGGCAAAGGGCTTGACTACCCGGTCAGCCTCGGCGGCGAAGCGGCAAAAATGCTCGCCGACGTGAAAGCCGAATCCAATGCACAGGTGGAGAAGATGTGCGCAAAGCTCAACACCTATCTTGACAGCATAAAGGCAGGGTTCAACATAGATTTCAGAAAAGTCAGGGATGAACTGACCAGAGGGTCGATTCGTGAGCGTCATCTCGCGAAAGCCCTCAGGATGGCGATAGACGAAAACATCGGCGAGGCCGAACGCAAATCTTTCTATGAGAAACTTTTCGGAGGCAAGGCGCTCAAAAGCGACCCGTCCGACGCGGCCAAGGTCGAGAACGAGATCCGCGGCAACCTCCTGAAAGCCGGCGGGGCCGCATTCGTTCCGGAAGATCCCAAGGCATTCCTTCCCATGGAGACCGTGCAGATGATCATCAAGGCAGCCGGAGGCATCCCCACCTACCCGTTCCTGGGAGATGACGCAAAGGGAGGCTTCACCGACTTTGAGGAGGATCTGATGAAAGCGGCCGACACCCTGAAAAAGAGAGGATTCCGCTCGGCGGAGTTCATCACAACCCGAAACACGACAGCGGTTCTGGAAAGATATGCCTCATATCTTGAGGACGAGGGTTTCATAGTGACCTTCGGTTCAGAGCACAACACCCCGGCAATGGAGCCGATAAAGCTGAGGACCCGCGACCATGACAGTCTGAGCGAAAAGCTTCGCGAAATCAATTACCGCGGAGCATGTGCCGTCGCGGCCCATCAGGCCAAACTGCCTTCCGCCGAGGAAGGAGACGAACTTATCCGAAGGACTGTCAGTTTTTAAAAACCCTTTCCGGAAACGGAAATCAAAAGAATACGGCATGAAAGAAATAGACCAGCTTGTCGCCCTTTCACGTAAATACGGTTCAGATCCCGATTACGTGATTGCCGGCGGCGGCAACACCTCATACAAGACCGACGAAAAACTCTGGGTGAAGGCGAGCGGATTCGCGCTCTCCGACATCACGGAAGACGGATTTGCCATACTTGACCGCTCCCTGCTGAACGAAATGGGCGAAAAGCTCTACAGCGGAAACACAGCCGAGCGGGAAGAGGAGGTAAAAAATGACCTTGCCGCCGCCTGCATAACGAAGGGACGGCGTCCATCCGTCGAAACCTCCCTACACAACTGCATGAGCCACAGTTTCATAGTGCACACCCATCCGACCTTGGTCAACGGAGTGATGTGCTCCAGAAACGCAAAGTCGGCCTGCAGGGAACTGTTCCCGGAAGCTCTGTACATAGAATACACCGACCCCGGCTACACGCTGTTCAAGAAGGTCCACGACAGAATAGCGGAATACAGGAAACACAACGGCAAAGAGCCGTCCATAATCTTTCTCCAGAACCACGGCGTGTTCGTAGGCGGAGAGACTCCGGAAGAGATAGACGGCATCTACTCGGACATGATGTCGCGCATCGGGGCGAAGGTGACTCCCCTTCCTGAGGGAGACGCTCCCATAGGCGAGGGCGTGACGGAAGTGGTTCCCGCCCTGAGAGCCATTCTCAGCCGCGGCGGAAGAGGTCTGAAGACCCTGAAAGTGACCAACAGCGCGCTCATCACCGCAATGATAGAGAATGAGGCGAAGTTCTCGATGATAGAACAGCCTTTTTCTCCGGACATCATCGTCTACTGCAAATCGGAGTACCTCTACATTGAGGAAGAAGAAACCGAAGCGCAGATTGCCAAGGCTGAGAAGAAAATCGAAGAATACATAGCCCGGAAGGGACATTGTCCGAAGGCCATAATGGTCAAGGGCATAGGTCTGGTGGCCGTAGGTGACGACGCCAAAAACGCCGGCATCATCACGGACGTGTATACCGATGCGATGAAGATAGCCTGGTATGCACAGGCTTTCGGAGGAGAGCATGGAATGGAGCCTGAGTGGATCAGCTTCATAGACAACTGGGAAGTGGAGAATTACCGCAGAAAAGTTGCCGCAGGCAGTTCCAAAGGCAGGGTGGAAGGAAAGACCATCATAGTCACCGGGGCGGCCCAGGGATTCGGAGAGGGCATAGCCAGGGAACTTCTCAAGGAAGGTGCGAACATAGTCGTAGCCGACCTCAATGAAGTCACCGGCGAGAAGACCGCGGCCGCTTTCAACGAAACCGCCTCCGGGAACAGGGCTGTTTTCGTAAAGGTCAACGTGAGCGAAATTGAAAGCATACGTGAACTTGTCCGCACCACCATCATCAACTTCGGAGCTGTGGACGTGTTTGTAAGCAACGCCGGAGTAGCCCGTGCGGGCGATCTGGAGAAACTCACTCCGGAGACCTTCGAGTTCGTCACGAAAATCAATTACCATGCTTTCTTCTATTGCTCCAAGGTCGCGAGCCATGTGATGAAGATTCTGACGAAATACGATCCGTCTTATTTCGCCGACATAATCCAGGTCAACTCCAAGAGCGGTCTGGAAGGCTCGAAGGCCAACTTCGCATACGCCGGAAGCAAATTCGGCGGCATCGGCCTCACCCAGTCCTTCGCATTGGAGCTTGCCCCGTACAATATCAAGGTCAACGCCGTATGCCCGGGCAATTTCCTGGACGGACCGCTGTGGAGCGATCCGGAAAAAGGACTGTTCATCCAGTACCTGAACGCCGGAAAGGTACCCGGCGCCAAGACGGTGGAGGACGTGAGGGAATATTACCTCTCGAAAGTGCCCATGCACAAGGGATGCAATCCTGCCGATGTCACAAAGGCGATACTTTATGCAATAGACCAGACAGGTGAAACCGGACAGGCAATTCCTGTGACCGGCGGACAAATCATGCTGTCATAAAAAAGAACCCGATATGAAAACCAAAGCAGTACGTTTATACGGAAAGGACGACCTCCGTCTGGAGGAGTTCGAGCTTCCCCAGATAAAAGATGACGAAATCCTTGCGAAGGTCGTAAGCGACAGCATCTGCATGTCCTCTTACAAGGCCGCCCATCAGGGTGCGGAACACAAGAGAGTCCCGGACAATGTGGCCGAGAATCCGGTAATCATAGGACATGAGTTCGCCGGTGAAATCGTTGAAGTCGGAAATGTATGGAAGGATCAGTTCCGGCCCGGCGACAAGTTCTCAATCCAGCCCGCCCTCACGTACGAAGACGGTCCGGTGGGGATTCTGAGCGCTCCGGGATATTCCTATCCTTACATCGGAGGCGATGCCACCTACATCGTAATCCCCGCAGAGGTGATGAAGCAGGGATGCCTGCTTCCCTACAAAGGGGAGGCTTTCTACCCGGCTTCGCTCAGCGAACCCCTTTCCTGCGTCGTAGGGGCGATGCATGCATGTTACCATACCACTCCGGGCTCCTACGTCCACTCCATGGAAATAAAAGAGAACGGAAAGCTGGCGCTTCTCGCCGGCGTGGGTCCCATGGGCCTCGCCTGCATCAACTACGTGCTCCACAGAGAGGACAGACACCCTTCCCTGTTCGTGGTCACCGACATAGATCAGACAAGACTTGACCGTGCCGCCTCCCTGTACACCAAGGAATACGCCGCAAGCCGCGGAATCGATCTGCACTATGTCAACACTTCGGGAGACAATCCGGCAGAAAAGCTCAAAGCCCTTTCCGGAGGAAGCGGTTACGACGAGGTCGTGGTGATGGCTCCCGTACCGGCCGTCATAGCCCAGGCCGATGCGATTCTCGGATTTGACGGATGTCTGAACTTCTTCTCCGGCCCTTCAAGACCGGACTTCTCCGCGACGATCAACTTCTACAACGTCCATTACAACTCCACCCACCTCGTAGGTACAAGCGGCGGAAACACCGACGACATGAAAGAAGCCCTGCACCTTATGGCGAAAGGTCTTGACCCCGCAGGACTTGTGACACACGTGGGAGGACTCAACGCCGTCATAGACACGACTCTGAACCTTCCGCAGATTCCGGGAGGCAAAAAACTGATATACACGCACATAGAGATGCCTCTCACGGCCATATCCGATTTTGAGGAGAAAGGCAGGACAAACCATGTCTACGCACGCCTTGCGGAAATATGCGCGGCAAACAACGGCCTGTGGTGTGCGGAAGCGGAGAAATACCTCCTTTCCCACTCCGGCGAGCTGAACTGAATCGCGACAGCCAATAAGATGAATCTGAATGAATAATGATTATCTTTGCAGCGTAAAAGTCATATTAATATGAAACAGTTGAATACAACTTTGATGCATCCGGCTGAGCAGATTTGCATAATCATCAGCAGGATCTATCGCAGCGGCATGACTACCACCTCCGGAGGAAACATATCCATCATGGACGAAAACGGCGACATGTGGATTACCCCTACCGGCATCGACAAAGGCTCGCTCAAGGTGAGCGACATCATGTGCGTAAAGGCCGACGGAACCGTAATAGGTCCGCACAGGCCGTCTTCGGAATATCCGTTCCACAGAGCGCTTTACAAAATCCGCCCGAACCTGCACTCGGTAATCCATGCACACCCTCCGGGACTGGTTACATTCAGCATAACGAAGCAGATTCCCAACACGAATATCCTTCCCCAGGTGAAAGATGTCTGCGGGCCTATCGGCTTCGCTCCCTATGATGTGCCGGGAAGCGAGAACCTCGGCAAGAAAATCGCCGGAGAGTTCCAGAAGAATCCCGAATACAAGGCCGTCATCATGGAAAACCATGGCATCGTGCTCATGGGTGAAGACATAGCGGACGCCTACCAGCGTTTCGAGACTCTCGAGCTCTGTGCAAGGACAATCATCAATGCAAAGACTCTGGGAGAGCCCACCTATCTTACCGACGAGCAGATAGCAAGGCACAAGAGCCACCTGAACGGGAGCAACTTCCGCCATTTCATGGACGTGACCTATCCTTCCGATGAGAGGGCCATCCGCACCCAGATTGTGAAGATAGTCCGCAGAGCCTGCGACCAGAAGCTGATGAGCAGCTCATACGGCACAGTGTCTGCCCGCTGGAAAGGCGATGATTTTCTCATCACTCCCGCCGGTGCACAGCGCTGGGACATTGACGAGGACGACATAGTCCAGATCAAGGACGGCATGATAGAGGCCGGCAAGAAAGCCTCGCACGCCGTAGCCCTGCATCAGGAAATCTACAGGCGCAACCCGAACATCAACGCTATCATCATGACGCAGTGCCCTTCCCTCATGGGATTCTGCACTACCGATGCGAAATTCGACGTGAGGACCATTCCCGAGACATGGATATTCCTGCAGGATGTTCCCAAATTCCCGTTTGCATCGCAGTTTGACAATGTCAGCGAGATAGCGGATTCCCTGAAAAGCCGTCCCTGCGTTTTCCTTGCAAACGATTCCGTGCTTGTCGCCACAGACACTCTGATGAATGCGTTCGACCGCCTGGAGGTTGCCGAGTTCGCCGCCAAGTCGCTTATCCTTGCCAAACCCATGGGTACGCTCCATCCGATTACCGACAAGGAAATAGATGACCTCAGGGTCGCTTTCCACGTCGGCGAAAAGAAATAAGGCACAGCTCCAACAAAAAAAGCTCCGGTTCTCCCGGAGCTTTTTTTGTTGGAGCACCTGCATCCATGGGAGCACCTGCGCCCATGCCATGCTGCATCCATGCCATGCTGCAGGGCAGCTGAAAAGTTACTCGCCCAACAGCAGAGAGGTGAGCTCGCCGTCCGTCAGTCCGTCGAAGTACTTCCCCACAGGCTGTTCCTTCAGGACAGCGGCAATGGAAGCCCTGTCGTAGCGGCAGCCTTCAAGTTCGGCGGCAAGAGATTCCACCGGAAGATTGCCAAGGAAATCGCCCCGGAACACCAGATCCGAGATAACCCCGTGATCAACGGAAAATTCGGCTTCCACCGTTCCGCACTTGAATTTCTTCTTCTCAGAAAACCTGGCTTCCTTGGATTTGCCGTAGGTCCATTCCCAGGTCCGGAACTTCTCGTCCGCTTCCTTGCGTATGGATGCAAGCTGATCCCCGGTCAGCACGATTTCAGCATCGGCATAGTCGCGGGAAAGAATACGGGTGAGTTCCGACATCAGCTCTCCGACCGACTTGAGGGAAGGGAGATAGTCCTTGAGATTGGCCACCCGGGAGCGGACGGACGCTATGCCGGCCGATTCAAGCTTGCTGCCCGGAACGGCAAGAGCATTGGTCAGTTCCTCGAGATTTACGTCATACATGAGAGTGCCGTGGACCATGAGCCTGTCGTGCCAGACTCTCTTGGCGTAACCGGACACCTTGCGTCCTTCGACAAGGATGTCGTTCCTGCCGCTCAATTCGGCCGGGACGCCCAGCTCCCGCAGAGCATCCACCATGTAGTTCATGTAGCCGGGATAGTCGGTTTCAAGAGACTGTGAACGGCCGACTATGGTATAGTTGATGTTTTCAAGGTCATGATAGACGGCGCCTCCGCCCGTCACACGGCGCACCAGATGAATGCCATGACTGTTCAGATACGGAATGTTCACCTCTCCATAGGCGTTCTGGTTCAGGCCTATGATTACGGACGGTTCATTCTGCCACACATAGAAAACAGGCTCGTCGACATCAAGTCCCTGAAGACTGAATTCGTCAAAGGCCATGTTGTAGTACGGATCATGCGAAGAATTAATCAGATACCTCATAACATAATTTCAATTTCGGTGTAAATATAGTTTTTCTCCGAAAAAAAAGAACTATCTCTGCACGATTACGTCCGTACCTCCCATCGCGGTGATGAAACCAATTCCTCCTCCCTCGACATTGTCCGGATAAGGGACGGGATCCACAAAGAGACTGCCGTCAAGGTCGGATTCATTCAATAACCATGAACTGATGTAATTGTATGTCTGCCTGTCGAAAGAAAGGAGCCTGAGGCTCAGGGAGCGGCGCGTGTCGACCACATATACGCCGTGGAGCGCACCGTGCCCCGCCTCGAAAGTCCTGATCCGGGGCAGCAGCAGATTGAAAGTATAGCTGCCTCCTTCGAACGTCTCGTCGGTGAACAGACAGAACTGCCTGTAGAAACTTTCGCTGTCGAAGTCCGCGCTGACATTACGGTTCAGCAAAGGTTCGTTCCTGCAGTCTATATCCAGCGCCCGCAATGACACCTCCACGGTGTCCCCCTGCTTCATCGGGCCGGAATATGGCTCGTCCCTGAGCGTGTAGAAAGTGGACTGCAGTGCCTCGAACATGTAGAAGTTGCGTTCGCCTCCGGGATCGTTGACCTTCACCACGCATCGGGTATAGTCCTCTTTTCCGGGCCGCTGCACGAGCGACGTGTCAATGATTTCAAAAGGAACGCTGCGTGCCGCCCTCACTTCCCCTTCCGCCTTAAGATCTCCGGACGATGCGGACAGTCTGATCATGTCGCCTTCGGAAACTGCGGCATGGAAATCCACTCCCTTGCCGTATTCCGCAGTACCGGAGGATTCCGAGACCAGATTGCCGTTCACATAGACTTTAAGGTCCACGTCCATGTTCCTGTCCACCTCAGCGCTCCCTTTTCCGCTCACGTAGAAGAAAGCCTGATGGACGGTGTCGGAAGATGATATCATAGCGTTCATCACCAGCATCCTGTCCGGCCCGTCAGGGTTTATGTCGATGTGTCTTTCACAGGAAAACAGCAGCACCGAGGCCGTCATGATGGATAATATATGTTTCATATGTTTCATATGTTTCATCGGGCATAGCGGTTTAGAATTTCCATGTATAGCTGAACGATGGCAGCACGGTCAGGAACGTCCTGACGGACACTGAAGGGATTTCTTCATGAACCTCCGCTTCCGTTCCGTCGGGCATGGTCCGCAGGACTGTTGTCGATCTCGGATCGTAGGTGCACCAGTTCGGATTGTGGGCATTGTAGATATTGTATATGCTTATGTTCCATGTCCTTTCACCATGTCGGAGCTTCTTGTGGATGTTGAAGCTCAGGTCGAGATGGTGTGAGGGAGGAGTCTTCCAGTTGTTTCTTGAAGTGACGTAGTCCACCTCGCAATAATCGCTTCCGTCAGGAGGGATTATGATTGTCTGTCTCGTAGGAACGGTGATGTAATACCCCGACATGCAGGCCCAGTTGAGGCCGAAGTCCGTCCTTTTGCCCAGGCGTCTGTTGACACTTATGTTCAACACATTTCTTCTGTCGTATTTGAACGGGAAACGTTTCCCTCCGTTGACGGACCCGTCCGGAAACCACCTGTCGGTCTTGGAAAGCGTGTAGGAGACGCTGCCCGTCGTCTTTCCGGCGGTCTTCCTTACATACAATTCCACGCCTTTGGAACGTCCGCGTCCTTCTTCCACATTGGATTCCCAGGACGTGCTGCCGGAGAAGGCGGAGCGGCCGTCCTTGTATTCAAGCACGTTCCTGAGCTCTTTCCAGTACGCTTCAAGGGACAGTTCCCAGCCTGAGGAAACGTTGAAATATCCTCCTGCCGACCATGTGTCGGAGGTCACGGGAGAAATGTTCTCCGTGATGGGAACCCACAGATCGGTTGGCAGGCTGAGAGTGCCTGTAGACAGCTGATGGACATACTGCGACATCCTTGAATAGGCGGCCTTTCCGGAAAAACCGCCGCCGAAGTCATATCTGACGGAAATTCTCGGTTCCGGGCTCAGATATGTCCTGCCCCTTACGGTGAAAAGGCTCAGCCGCATTCCGGGAACAATGTCCAGACGGTTGCGGACCGATATGTCTCCTTCCACATAAACGGCATATTCCCAGCCGCTTATCCGTCTTGACGCCTTGTTGTTGGCCGAGCTCTCATCCGTCACCTGCCCGTCCTCGCTCTCTTTAACGGATGTCCTCTGGGCTTCCGGTCTGAACAGATGGTTTATGGCTTCTCCCCCGAATCTCAGCAGCAATGCCGGCGAAACGGTGAAATCGAAATCCGCCCTCGCTCCCAGATCATCGATTCCGGAACGGTAGCGGTAACGGTATTCGGACGAACTCGTTCCGCCGTCATGATAGACGTAGCTGTCATGCTCGTCCGCATTTATACGCATCATATAATGGTTGCCGTAAACGGAGAAATTGGAGAAGAGCCTGTTTGAGAACATGTGGTTCCACCTGAATGTGGCTACCGAATTGCCCCATCTCATCGGGACATTCATGCGGTAGGTTTCCCTGGAATCGCTCAGCTCGTCATGTTCGGTATAATCCACATGCATGTAATCCCTGCCGTGATAGAGTCCGAGGAAAACCCGGTCCCTGTCTCCCAGTCTGCGGGCAATCTTGCCGTTGATGTCGTAGAAGGCATAGTTGGCCGGACTGCCTGCCCACTTGATTATCCTGTCCAGAAGGGCGGTATGCATCCCTCTCATGCTGAGCGAGAAAACCGTCCTGTCGTCCAACGGTCCGTCCAGATGGAACTTGTCGGCTATCATTCCCACCGACAGAGAGCCCTGGAGCTTGTTTTCATTGCCGTCTATGGTCCTGACATCTATTATGCTCGAAACCCTGCCGCCATACCTTGCCGGATATGCGCCTTTATGGAGCGTAATCTTCTTTACCGCCTCCGGAGTGAAGACGGAAAAAAGGCCGAGCGCATGGCTTACATTGTAAAGCGCCGTTCCGTCAAGCATCATAAGATTCTCGTCAGCTCCGCCGCCTCTGACATGCAGCCCCGAAAAGCCTTCCATCCCCGGCTGCACTCCGGGCATGGTCTGTATCACTTTTATCACATCGCTTTCTCCCAATATCGCGGGCGCGTTCTTTATGGCATCCTGAGGAATCTCCAGCGCTCCCATATAGGCCGAGCCTATGCCGGCCTCCCTCGACGCGGATACGGTGGAGGCGGAAAGGCCTTCCCCGGGGATCAGCCTGACGCTGACGAGGGTGTCCTTCTGCAGGTTAAGACTCAATGTTTCAGGCCTGTACCCGATGAAAGAATATTCGAGCGAGACTTCTCCTTCCGGAAGGGTCAAAGAATAG
>CAYTYL010000059.1:0-11010 GCA_964441715.1 uncultured Muribaculaceae bacterium | reverse complement strand
ATTTCGGGAACTCGGCAAACGTAACGCTGCCGTCATGGCCAAGCGAATGCCATAGTTCTTCCGCCACATGCGGAGCAAAAGGAGAAAGGAGAATGACCATCGGCTCCAGGATTTCCTTTTTGTAACATTTCTTCTCGGAAAGTTCGTTCACGGCAATCATGAACGCGCTTATGGTCGTGTTGTATGAGAAGGATTCGATGTCCGATTCCTCCTTGCCGATAAGCTTATGCAGAATCTTGAGTTCTTCCGCATCGGCCTTCTCATCCTTAACAAGATAATCGTCTCCGTCATAGAAGAGCCTCCAGAATTTCTTAAGAAAACGGTTGACTCCGTCTATTCCCTTGGTATCCCAGGGTTTGGACTGCTCTATGGGGCCGAGGAACATCTCATAAAGTCTCAGCGTGTCCGCCCCGTATCTGTCGCAGATATCATCTGGGTTCACCACGTTGAACATGGATTTGCTCATCTTCTCAACCGCGGAACCGCAGATGTACTCGCCGTTTTCAAGGACGAACTCCGCATTCCTGAATTCCGGCCTCCATGCCCTGAAGGCATCAAGATCGAGCCTGTCATTATGGACGATGTTTATGTCGACATGTATCTCCTGGGTTTCATACTTGTCTTTGAGTCCATAAGAGACGAACTTGTCAGTGCCGACTATTCTGTACACAAAATTTGAACGGCCCTGTATCATTCCCTGGTTCACAAGCTTGCGGAAAGGCTCATCCTCACAGACATAGCCGAGATCGTAAAGGAATTTGTTCCAGAATCTCGAATAAATGAGATGCCCCGTGGCATGTTCCGTTCCGCCTACGTAAAGATCCACATTGCGCCAGTACTCATCCGCTTCCCTGCTTACAAGCGCCTTGTCATCATGCGGATCCATGTATCTGAGATAATATGCGCTCGAACCCGCAAATCCCGGCATGGTGCAGGTTTCCAAAGGATATCCTTCATATGTCCAGTTCTTGGCACGTGCGAGAGGCGGTTCTCCGGCTTCCGTAGGTTTGAACTCCGTTATCTCCGGAAGTTTAAGAGGAAGTTCCTCCATGGGCAGAGGAACCGGGATTCCGTCTTTGTAATAAATCGGGAAAGGTTCTCCCCAATACCTCTGACGGCTGAAAATGGCATCACGGAGACGGTAATTGGTTTTTCTGTGCCCTATGCCCTTGGCCTCCACATAATCCTTGGCAGCCTCAATGGCATCCTTTACATCCATGCCGTTCAGGAACCCTGAATTGCACATCTTTCCTTCCTTGGCATCAAAGCTGCTTTCACTTACGTCGCAGCCTTCTATGATCGGGACGATCGGAAGATTGAACTTCTTTGCAAATGCATAGTCGCGGCTGTCATGAGCGGGAACTGCCATGATCGCACCTGTGCCGTATCCTGCGAGCACGTATTCTGAAATCCATACCGGGACTTTCTTTCCGGTAAGAGGATTGACGGCATAAGAGCCCGAGAATACACCGGTCACGGTCTTGGTATCAGCCATCCTTTCCCTCTCGGTCTTTTTCTTGACATAAGCGACATATTCCTCCACCGCCGCTTTCTGTTCCGGAGAAGTCAGTTCGGAAACCAGTTCGCTTTCAGGCGCAAGAACCATGAATGTAACGCCGAAAATCGTATCCACCCTGGTCGTGAAAATGGTTATGTCCCTCTCCTTCTCGCCGTTGATGACATGAAAATTCACGTCCGTACCATAGGAGCGTCCTATCCAGTTGCGCTGCATCTCCTTAAGAGAGTCGGTCCAGTCAAGCCTGTCAAGTCCTTCAAGCAATCTCCCGGCATAGGCGGAAACCCTCAGCTGCCACTGGGTCATCTTTTTCTGCTCCACCGGGTAGCCGCCGCGGACGGAAAGGCCGTCCTTGACTTCATCATTGGCCAGCACCGTACCGAGCTTCGGACACCAGTTCACATAGGTCTCGCCCTGATAGGCAATCCTGTAGTTCATCAAAACTTTGGATTTCTCCTGCTCCGTCCAGGCATTCCACCGGTCGGCCGAAAAACGCATTTCCGTCTGGCAGGCGGCGTTCACGCCTTCCGTTCCTTTCTCGGAAAAATGCTTTTCAAGTTCAGCTATCGGACACGCCTTAGCCTTCGCATTGTCGTAGTAGGATTCGAACATCTTGATGAATGCCCACTGCGTCCATTTATAATAAGCAGGATCACAAGTTCTTACCTCGCGGGACCAGTCAAAGGAAAAACCGATCCTGTCAAGCTGGCTGCGATACCTGTTGATATTGTTCACTGTGGTTATCTCCGGATGCTGTCCGGTCTGTATGGCATACTGCTCGGCGGGAAGTCCGAATGCATCATAGCCCATGGGATGGAGCACGTTGAATCCCTTCAGCCTTTTGTATCTTGAATAAATGTCGCTGGCTATATACCCGAGAGGATGGCCGACATGAAGCCCGGCACCTGAAGGATAGGGAAACATGTCCAGCACATAATACTTGGGACGGCTGTGGTCCTCTTTCGTTTCGTAAGTATGATTTTCAGCCCAATACTGCTGCCATTTCTTTTCGATTTCTTTAAAATTATATTCCATAGCAATGTATTTTTTCTATTTCTTTATACCGATGCGCGCCTTGCCGCCTTTTTTCTCAAGAATGAAATCTATCGGTATGGTTATGTATGAACGGACTGTTTTCCCGTCCACTTTGGCGGCCTTCCACTTGGGAGATGCCTTCACTACGCGCAATGCTTCCGCATCGAGGAGTTCATCGATGCCCTTGGTAACGGTCACTTCGCTGACCTTTCCGTCTTTTTCTATCGTAAACCGCACGTTCACACGTCCCTGAATCCCGTTGTCCACAGCCTCCTGCGGATATCTCAAATATTGGTAGACCCATTTTGTCATGAACCATGCGGGGTCGGCATGTCCCATGAAAGACGGCTTGACGTCACAGTCGTAATAGGAATATGCCTTTTCATCCGTAGCCTTGTCTCCGTAGCCGGTCCCCCGGAACGAAGGCGCCACATCCACGTTGGCAAGAGTCCTTGAGCACACATACAGATACTCAAGTTCACGCTCCATCAGATCATATTGCAGTATCGAAGGGGTATCTCTCGGTGAATCATGTTCGGCGTAAACTCCGGTCGTAAAAAAGACGGACGGGATGGAGGCCGCATAGAAACTTCTATGATCGGAAGGATATGGCTCCGACGAAGTAAGCTCCGGTACCAGCGGAAGAATCTCTCCTTCCAGGGACGACAGCAGCGAATTCATGTCAGGGTTCGACGCCGTATAGGCGTACATCTTGTTTCCGACGCCGAGCATGTCCAGATTGATCATGGCGTCTATCTTGTCCTTTTCCTTGAAAGATCTGTTCAGGAAATACCATGAACCGGCAAACCCCTCACGCGAAGAACCGAACGCGACAAAAATGACGGAACGGCGGAAAAGGATGTTGTTGGTGCTTACCATCCTGGCAAGCTCCATCATTAGAGCCAGACCGGAAGCATTGCCGTTGGCTCCGTAATATATCTGTTCGGCAGTCTCTCCGTCCACGGTCAGGACATTAGTTCCGAGATTGTCAAGCCTCGCGCCTACAACCAGATACCTGTCACGCAAAGCCGGATCATAGCCCTGAATGACTCCCACGATGTTTCTGGAGGTGACGGTATCGCCCTGCGGACGCCCTATCCCGAAAATATCTCCGTCCTTCGGCGACAGCATCTCCACTCCGTAATCTCTCAGAGTCTTTTCGACATATTCGGCAGCAGCTTTTTCTCCTTCCGACCCTGCCCTGCGTCCTTCCAATGAAGATGATGCGACAAAAGAAACATGCTCTTTCAGAACCGAGGACAGATCGCTGTCATCAAGTTCAGAATAATAGCTGTTGTATTGGGCGCAAAGAGGCAGTGCAAAGAATACCGCCGCAAGCAAAGACAGAACTTTCTTCATCTCACCTTCCGATCTCATTCGTTCACCAGAATCCATGCGTCCGGAGGGCAGAAAGACTCCTCCCGAATTTTGTCCAGACACTTGAACGCATAATTCAGATTGTCTGTCTGACATGCGCCTACCGCCGTCAGCCCGTTCCTGAAACTTATAAGGGTCGCCGTGTAGCCGGCCCCGTTTACGGTAGAAAGAAGCTTTTCAGCATTGTCTCTCGCCGCGAAAGCGCCCACCACGACATAGTATCTGTAATCCAGCTTCGTACCGAAAAGGCCGCCCAGCTTGGCGGGGTTCAGAACCGTTCCCCGTTCCTGCAGACCGGATTTTCCCATCTGCAAAGCTGTCTGCACCGCCGAATCAAGAGCGGCAAGGGAATCCGAAAGTTCCTTCTCAATCGCATGAAGGGAGTCCATTCTGGCAGCATGAGCCATGGAGTCGGCACGGACGATGGCCTCGCGCTTGGTTTCGATTTCCTTAGACGTCGGCCTTCCGGCAAGTTTCCGGAGCGGATCGCACCCGGAAAATACAAGCCAAACAACAAGACAGGCTGACACTAAATATGCTTTCATACGGCCGACTTTAAGTAAGTACATACAACTTTACAAATTTAACACATTAATTGATTACTTTTGCACAAGCCAAAATTAAAACTTTCTTACGCGGAACATGTTTGAAGAAGCGTAAAACAATCACAGCATGAAGAAAACCATCACGTTGGACACTGTTGACCCCATCGAAATATCTGGAGCGGGCAACAGAATACTCGAAGAATTCTGCAGCTATTTCCCGGGCCTCAAAGTCATAGCCAGGGGGAATGAACTGATTCTGGACGGAAAACCGGATCAGATAGAAGAATTCACCCTGCGCCTGGGAGAACTGATCGAAAGAAGACGCCGCAAATTGAATCTGACGACATATGACGTGGAAGATATCTTCGACGGTGAAACCTCGCCGGACAAATTCAAACTCAGCGGAGATGCCGTCATCGTGCATACTACGGACGGCAAAGCCATAAGAGCCCGCAACAAAACCCAGCAGGACATGGTCAAGGCATACTTCACCAGCGACCTGACATTTGCCACGGGACCGGCGGGAACAGGAAAGACCTACGTTGCCATAGCATTGGCAGTCAGGTCTTTGAAAAACAGGGAAATCAAGAGGATAATCCTTACACGTCCGGCTGTGGAAGCAGGTGAAAGGCTGGGTTTTCTCCCGGGAGACCTGAAAGACAAGCTTGACCCATATCTCCAGCCCCTGTACGACGCTCTCGGAGACATGATCCCCACTAAGCGCCTTCAGGAGTTCATAGCGGAAGGGACCATCCAGATAGCACCTCTCGCCTACATGAGAGGAAGAACGCTCGACAGAGCATGCGTCATCCTTGACGAGGCTCAGAACACTAACCTCGGACAGCTTAAGATGTTCCTGACGAGGATGGGAACAAACGCCAAATTCATCGTCACCGGAGATGCAAGCCAGATAGACCTTCCCCGCAAAGAAGATTCCGGACTTGTAAGATGCATTTCCATGCTGAAGGACATCAAAGGAATCTCCGTCATAAACTTTACCAGCGAAGACATAGTACGCCATCCGCTGGTAAACAAAATCGTAAAGGCATTCGACCGGAATGAAGCCGAAACCGGAGAACAATAAAAACCGGAAACGGAGAATAATAAACCGAACCGGAGAGCAATAAAAAGGGGTGGCTAAAAAGTCTTGCTGACTGATTAGTCACCCCTGATTATTTTCGGCGGAATCCGCCCGTCTTCATCGTCCGACTAGTTCGCCTGACCTGAAGAAACTATTGCAGAATACTTTTCATAGGCATCCTGATAGTTCTTGTCCTCGTCACGGAAACGGTAGTAGGCGTTCTTGAGGTACTCGGCGATGCCTACCTTGGTGCCGTTGTCCTTGGAGATGCTGTAAGCCTTTTCAAAAGGTTCGATGCAGTTCTTCAGGCTGGCCTCGAATTCCTTGGTAAGTTCGGCATACTTGGCGTCATCAAGCTCGGCCTGGGCCTTCGACTGGAAATCCAGAGCCCTGTTGTAGAACATGATGCCCTCGCCTACATAGCCGAATTCATACTGAGGATTGACCTGTGCGCACTGTTCGTAAGCTTTTACAGCTTTGTCGTATTCGCCTATCTCAGTGTAGATGTTTCCTTCAACATAATAGAGAGAAGCATTGTTGGGCTCATTCGCCTTGGCAGCGTCAAGAAGTTCGAACAGTCTGTCCGTGCCTTCTCCGGCCTTTGTGTAATAGTTGATGAGTCCGATGAGGATGCTCTGGCTGTTGGGGTATTTGGAGAATCCCTCTTCGAGATATTTCTTGGTATTGACGGTGTCCACGTCCGCAAGTTTCGCATAGACATCTCCGTCCTTGCCGAAATATCCGATTTTGTAGCACTCTTCGTAGAAAGTCTTTGCCCTTCCGTTATCTCCTGCAGCCTGAGCGAGGAAACCCGCATTGTAGATGGAGTTGGTGTCTATCTTGGAAAGAGGAGCCAAAGCGGCCGTCTTGGCGGCATCTTCAAAAAGGACACTGCCCGCAGCGTAATTTCCAAGCTGATATTTCGTATAGCCCTCATTCAGATACTTCTGGGAGATGGATTCCAACGCCTCGGAAATTCCCTTCGCCTTAGGGTCGATGGAATAAGCCTTTTCATAAGCTTCCACGGCCTTTTCAAGCGCCTTGTCATCCACCGGCTTCGTAACCTCTATGATGCCGAGAACGCCGGCAGGAGTGAAATAAAGGTTCTTATTGTCATAAACCTCTTTTGAATACTGGCTGCCTCCGACAACGACATCCTGGGTGGACGCAGGCTGCTCCTTGCCCATGATAAGGGTAAGTTCCTGCTTTGACGCATTCAGCCAGAGGTTCCCTATGGGCGCATCATAAGCGGACACATAGGCTTCGCCCAATTTCGTCCATGTTGCAGCCTTTGAAGCCTTCTTCGGGTTTTCAGTCGCAGCTTTTGCTGACTCGATTGCCTTCAAGGCATCAGCGGAAGCTTTGTCCTGTGCATTGGCTACCTGAACAGAAGCAAGTATTGCCAGCGCGATAAGAATTTTCTTCATAATACTTTACTAATTATTGTTATTCTTTTTCTTTGTTTTCGTCCTCGACGGGAGCAGCCGGCTCTTCATCCTCATTTTTCGCAACCACCGAAACAGCCGCGATGGAATCCCCTTCCCTTACATTTATAAGCTTTACTCCCTGGGTGGCTCTTCCGGCTATCCTGATGTCGGACACCGCCATTCTTATGGTGAGACCGGAATGGGTGATAATCATCAGGTCGTTTTCTTCCTTGACGGATTTCACAGCAATAAGCGAGCCAGTCTTATCGGTGATATTGATTGTTCTCACACCTTTCGCACCTCTGTTCGTCAGCCTGTACTCGGCAGGATCGGAACGCTTGCCGAATCCATGCTCGCTCACGACCAGAATCGTGCTGCCTTTGTCTTCTTCGGAATCCGGATTCAGGCGCAGCGCTCCCACGACTTCATCGTCTCCGTCAAGATTGATGCCCCTGACTCCCATCGATGTTCTGCCGACCTCACGGGCATCGTTCTCGTTGAATCTGACGCAACGTCCTTTCTTCGCGGCTATCATTATCTCGTCATTGCCGTCCGTAAGCAGAGCATCGAGCAGCGAATCACCATCCTTGAACGTTATGGCCTTGATACCTTTGTTACGGCTGCGGATGTTTCCGTATTCCGCCAGACTCGTCCTCTTCACTATGCCTTTTCTCGTGATGAGCACTACAAAATGGCTGTTCTTGTAGTCGTCGCTTTCTATGTTCTTGGCATTAAGATAGGTTCGTATGCTGTCACCCTGTTCTATCGGCATGAGGTTCTGTATGGCACGGCCCTTGGAAGCCCTTGCGCCCTCAGGAATCTCATAAACTTTCAGGTTATAGCGCATTCCGTTTTCCGTAAAGAACAGAATGGTGCCGTGCATGTTTGCCACATAGATGTGCTCTATGAAATCTTCATCTCTCACGGAGCTTGCCTTCATGCCTACTCCGCCCCTGTTCTGAGTTTTGAATTCCGTCAGCGGAGTCCTCTTTATATAGCCCATGTGGGAAATAGTGATCACGACATCGTCATCGGCGTAGAAGTCCTCCGGATTGAACTCATCGGAACTGCGTACAATCTCCGTACGGCGGGGATCGGCATACTTCTCCTTCAGCGCCCTGGTCTCATCCTTTATCACTTCGAGCTGCTTGCTTTCATCGGAAAGGATTTCGTTGCACCTGGCGATGAACTTCTCCAGCTCGTCATATTCGGCCTGAAGCTTTTCTCTCTCCAGTCCTACAAGCTGTCTGAGACGCATGTCCACAATAGCCTGCGCCTGGGCATCGGAAAAACCGAAGCCGGACATGAGGGAAGATTTTGCTTCATCCACGTTCTTGGAACTGCGGATTATGCTAATGACCTCATCTATCACGTCGATGGCCTTGAGAAGTCCCTCGATGATGTGTGCCCTCTTCTGCGCCTTGTCAAGGTCGAAACGTGTCCTTCTTATAATGACTTCGTGCCTGAAATCCACAAAGACCTTTATCATGTCCTTGAGATTGAGGGTCATCGGACGGCCTTTGACGAGCGCGACATTGTTCACCGCGAAACTGGACTGCATCGCGGTGTATTTGAAGAGGTTGTTGAGCACCACATTCGAATTGGAGCCCTGCTTCACCCTAATGATCACACGCAGACCTTCACGGGAACTCTCGTCATTGATGTATGTGATGCCTTCAAGCTTCTTCTCTTCGACCAGCTGACCGATCTTCTCTATCATCTCCCTCTTGTTGACCATGTAAGGGATTTCGTTCACCACAATCGTCTCCCTGCCCTTGTCGTCAACTTCTATCTCCGTCTTCGCCCTAACGACCACACGGCCGCGGCCCGTTTCGTAAGCGTCCTTTATGCCCTGGATGCCCTGGATTATGCCGCCGGTAGGGAAATCGGGGCCTTTGACATACTGCATCAGCCCGTCCGTGTCTATGTCGGGGTCGTCTATGTATGCGCAGATGGCATCGCAGACTTCACCGAGATTGTGCGGAGCCATGTTAGTCGCCATACCCACGGCGATACCCGAAGAACCGTTCAGAAGAAGCAGCGGCACTTTGGTAGCCAGTACCGTCGGCTCGGGGATGGTGTCGTCAAAGTTAAGCTGGAAATCGACCGTGTTTTTGTCCAGATCGGCAAGTACGTCTTCCGTAATCTTTTCAAGCTTGGCCTCGGTATAACGCATCGCCGCAACCGGGTCGCCGTCCATGGAGCCGAAGTTTCCCTGTCCGTATATCAGCGGATATCTCTGGTTCCAGTTCTGCGCAAGTCTCGCCATGGCGTCGTACACGCTGGAATCTCCATGCGGATGGAACTTACCGAGCACTTCACCGACTATTCTCGCCGATTTCTTGGTCTGTCCGGAATATCCGATGCCCAGGCCCTCCATTCCGAACAATACTCTTCTCTGCACAGGTTTAAGGCCGTCCCTCGCGTCAGGCAATGCACGCGAAACAATCACCGACATGGAATAGTCGATGTACGCGCTCTTCATTTCCTGATCTATCTCGACAGGTTCGATCACACCTGTTTTCTCTTCCTCCAATTCAGCCATATCATCTTTTTTATAAAACAGCGCGCATATCTTCCGTCACTTTTTCTCCTGCATCCGACGCGCCTGAAAAATAGTCTTTAACATGCAAATTTAACTAAAAATAATTTGATTCCGACCTCTTGGTATGACAATTGAGATATGACATTTACTTTTTAATTCGGGAGGTTACAGATATATGGACATAAAAGTATCAGACGAACTCAACGGCATAATTACTTATGCCCGCGAAGAAGCCCTGAGGACAGGAAGTTACGGGATTGGCCCGGACCATCTTTTCCTTGGAATCATACGTCACTGCCACAACCTCGCGTACAGTACGCTGCAAGGTCTGGACACCGATATGGGACAGTTCAAGGCATTCATTGATTCCAAGATATTTACCAACGAAAGGATTCCTTACTCGGAGCTTGAGAACATCACCTTCTCTCGAGGGGCCCAGAATGTGCTCAGCCTGACCATCGTGGAAGCATCAAGGCTAAGGAGCCGGGAGGCCGGCTCACAGCACCTGCTGCTCGCATTGTGCAGGACTACGGGCAGTTACGGACAGGCCTTCCTGAGAAGTATAGGAATAGACTATGGGAGAGTCATGACATATATGGAAAAGAACGGCATGTTCAATGACAAAATGTCAGACCCTCCGAAAAGTGACGACGGAGACTCCATGGAAGAAGGCAGCTCTTCGGATCAGAACGGAAAAGACAGGGAAAAGGACGCGCTTGAAGATTTCGGCTACGACCTCACGAAGGCCGCGGCGGAAGGCAAGCTCGACCCCGTCGTCGGCAGAGACAAAGAGATAGCAAGGGTAATCGAAATCCTAGGCAGAAGAAAGAAGAACAACCCCATGCTCATCGGAGAGCCCGGCGTGGGAAAATCCGCGATCGTCGAAGGCATAGCCCTCAAAATCGCATCCGGCGAGATATCCCCGGCTCTGGCGAAGAAAAGGATAATATCCCTGGACATTGCTTCGGTCGTGGCCGGAACAAAATACCGGGGCGACTTCGAAAAAAGGCTGAAAACCATCATAAACACCGTCAGCAGCGATCCGGACATCATCCTTTTCATCGATGAATTCCATACCATAGTGGGAGCCGGCGGGGCCCAAGGCAGCCTCGATGCCGCCAACATGCTGAAACCGGCCCTTGCAAGAGGCGAAATACAGTGCATAGGAGCCACCACCATGGACGAGTTCACCAAAATCGTCGAAAAGGACGGAGCGCTTGACAGAAGATTCCAGAAAATCATCGTCGAGCCTACGGATGTGGAGCAATCCATCGCCATACTCAAGAAAATACGTGCGAACTACGAGGACTTCCACAAGGTCAGATATACCGATGAAGCCATAGAGGCATGCGTGCGTCTCACCGACAGGTACATAAGCGAACGCTCCCTGCCCGACAAAGCGATTGACGCGATGGACGAGGCAGGCTCCATGGTAAGATTGAAGAACAAAACCGGTGCAAAGACCGTCACCGGAGAGGACATAG
>CAYTYL010000058.1:0-11087 GCA_964441715.1 uncultured Muribaculaceae bacterium | reverse complement strand
AAAGATGACCGGCATCCCCGTCAACAAGGTGGCCGAATCCGAAGGCAGCAGGATTCTGAAAATGAGAGAACGGCTCAAGAGCCGCATCATAGGACAGGACACCGCCATAGACACGATAGTCGGGGCCATCCAACGCAACAGAGCCGGATTGAAAGACCCGAACAGACCGATAGGTTCGTTCCTGTTTTTCGGCCCCACCGGAGTCGGAAAGACCCAGCTTGCCAAGTGTCTTGCAGAATATCTGTTTGATTCCGAGGACAATATGGTCAGGCTGGACATGAGCGAATACATGGAGAAGTTTTCAGTGTCCAGACTCATCGGAGCTCCTCCCGGATACGTGGGATACGAAGAAGGAGGACAGCTGAGCGAAAGAGTCCGCAGAAAACCATACTGCGTGGTATTGCTCGACGAGATCGAGAAGGCACATCCCGACATATTCAACCTTCTCCTGCAAATCCTTGACGACGGACGGCTGACCGACAGCGAGGGAAGAACCGTAAGCTTCAAGAACACCATTGTCATCATGACTTCCAACGTAGGAAGCAGGGAGATAGAGGAATATGGCAAAGGTCTCGGTTTCGCGACATCCGTGAGGAATGTCGAGAAAGACAGGCAGAGCGTAGTGGAAAAGGCCGTCAGGAAGGCATTTCCGCCGGAATTCCTGAACAGGGTGGACGAGAAGGTCTACTTCAATTCTCTAACGAAGGAGGATATCGAAAAGATCATAGACATAGAGCTCAGAAGCCTGAGGAAGAGAGCCGATGAAGCCGGATACAAGATCAATGTCACGCCTTCCGCGAAGAAATTCATCGCTGAAGCAGGTTACGATCCGGCATTCGGAGCAAGACCGCTGAAACGTGCCATCATGAGATATGTGGAAGACCCCGTGTCCGAATTCATAATCTCGGACAGAGTACTTGGGAAAAAAGCCGTTCCAGGAGAAGTCAGACAGCTTAATGTCACTCTCAACAAAGAGAAAGACAACACTGCGGTAAGCCTGAAAAAGCCGAAGGAACAGGCCGAGGAAGTTATTCCCGGTTAACGCCCATCACCTCAAGTCCGAGGTCATCTATAAGTCCCGCCAAAGCGGATAAAGCATCTGATGAAATCACGCTGCCGAGCGTATCCAAACTGTATTCCGTGTTTTTCATGGTATCTGTTTTTTTCTGATGCAAAGATACCGCGGGCTTGAGCCAAGCCACGGCACAAGCTACAAAAAAGAGGAAAATCTTCAGAGCCGTCATGGCAAAGGAGATTTTCCTCTTTTTTTCTACAGACCTGTCCGCATATTCCGGAACACACGGCCCGTCAAAGTCATACAACGCCTATGCGAGCAGACGGTCGAGAGCAAGTTCAACGAGCGAACGCACCTGGGGCTTGTAGTCCGGATTGCTGTTTTTGGCGTAACGGTTCGCGATGACGCAGCAGACGGTTCCTGCCTCATGTCCGAGATGGGCGGCAAGTCCGGCAACGGCGGAACTCTCCATTTCGAAATTGGTGATGCGGTAACCGCCGTAGCGGAAGCTCTCGAAATCCTCCACCATATTCTTCATGGCCAACGGAATCCGCAATACCCTGCCCTGAGGGCCATAGAAACCCGAAGCCGAAATGGTCACTCCCTTGACCGTACAATCGGAAAACTTATCTATGAGTTTTTGGCTCGCATGGATGAAATACGGCGCCGGAAGATGTTTGTCCCAATGCACATGCTCCACAAATGCTTTCTCCATATCAAGGTCCGAATAGGAGTCCCTGTCCGCATACCAGTTGAGCAAGCCGTCGCAGCCTACGGAATAATGCGAAAAGATGTAGGAACCGAGAGGGATGTCAGGATGTATGGCCCCCGTCGTGCCGATGCGCAGAATGTTGAGAGTCCTGTGTACGGCCTTGACTTCCCTTGTCTTGAAATCTATGTTGGCCAGAGCATCCAGCTCGTTCATCACGATATCGATGTTGTCCGTGCCTATGCCGGTGGAAACTACGCTGACCCTTTTTCCTTTGTACTTGCCCGTCGTTGAAACGAACTCCCTGGACTGATGCCGGAACTCGATGTCGGAAAGGAATTCCGAAACCATATCCACACGCCCGGGATCTCCGACGAGGATTACATAGTCTGCAATTTCTTCAGGCTTCAAATGAAGATGGAAAACGGAGCCATCGTCATTTATTATAAGTTCAGATTCTGCTATTCTCATAACTGTCTCTTTAACCTCTTTAACAAAAAATCCGCAAAGCGGAAATTAAACCATTAAAAAACAAAATTAGCGTTTTTCACCGATATTTCCTATTTTTGTATCCTATCGAAAAACCTGAAAAAATGTGGCAGAGAGTTCAAACACTATATCTGGCGATTTCCGCCATCCTGATCGGCACAATGTTTTTTGCGACAAAAGCGGTAAGCGCCAACGCAGACGGAACGGTAGCTGACAGAATCAGCTTCATTTCCTATGTGCCCTACCTCATATTACTGATCATAATAACCGCGCTGAACCTGCTCGCACTCACCTGTTACAAACACAGAATATTCCAGATGAGGACAGCCGGACTCGCATCCATACTATGCGTGGCGCTGCAGATATGGCTGATTGTGGATTTCGTGTTCACGCACGATTCAGTGGCATTCAGAATCACGGCAGTATTCCCCTTCGCCTCGGCCGTGCTCGACATCCTCGCTGCACGTGCGATTCTCGCGGACCAGCTGCTCGTGGAAAGCGCCTATCACCTGCGCAAATCACGCCGCGAGCGCGAGCACAGACGCTGACGCACAGCCGTCATAGCCGGTCTACGGACGGCTGAAAAAGGAAAAATGGACACGTCCGTAATGCTTTTCCTTCACAAAGTACGGATGCTCCCTGAACGAATGTTCGTCTCCGTGCTCAAGAATCAGATATCCCCCGGGAAATACGATATCTTCTGAAAAAACCTTGTCAGGAATAGACTGGAGGTCCTCAAGTGCATACGGCGGATCAGCGAACACGATATCGAAACGCTCCCTGCACAAAGGCAGAAACTCGAACACGTTGTGACGGACGACCGTAAGGTTGTCTATCCCAAGTCTCCGGCTCTCCGAAGAAATGAAAGCGGCATTCGCCGGATTCATCTCCACGCACCATACATGACCGACTCCTCTCGATACAAATTCAAAAGAAATGGACCCGGTCCCGGCGAAAAGATCCAGAATTTTCAGATCCGCAAACTCATACTCATTGTCAAGGACATTGAAAAGGCCCTCCTTGGCAAAATCAGTGGTAGGCCTGGCCTGATAACCCTGCGGGGGCGATATCACCTTCCCCCTCAATTTTCCTCCGATAATCCGCATCAGATATAGTCCACAGCTTTGAAATACCTGTACAACGACATTTCCTGCTCATCTGAAAGCGTCGTCCGAAACCATATCGACGAAATCTCCGGATTGAGCTGAAGACTTTTCATGGCAAGGAAAATAAAATACTCCGCCGTCGTAAAATCCACAGCCTCATAGACGTTTGCAAGAAGCAGGCTTTTCCCCTGGGCTATAACCAGGTGAAGATACCCGTCTTTGTATGAAGCAAGAATCTTGTTGTAACCGTCACACTCACCTACCGAACGAAGCATCCAATACAGCTCGGGAAGGATTCTGGACTGATTGCCGCCGGAATCGAGAACCGTCCTGGCAATCGCCAGAGAAAGAGACTCGTCTATGGAATTGGAATAGACAAGCACGGCGCCGTAAGAAGGCAGCTCTACGTACTCCACAAAATCGGAATCCCTCAAGCGGCAGACCTCTTCCAGGGACGCGCGAGCGTATTCAGGATTGAAGAAATGCAAGGGAACCAACGCCGCCTTCGGGGTAAGCAGCGAGAGCTCCACAAGGTCATAGCGATGCTGGAACTCCAATGTGGTAAACAGTCTGCCCGAAGGTAGCCAACCCGAACGGGAGACGGCGCCGTCACGCTCGGCAACAAAAGAATATCCACTCAAGGAGACTTGAATGGATATTCTACTATTATACTGTTTATCAGACATGTCCACAGGCGGAGGACTACTCCCAGTTACCTGCGTTGTTGTTAGGAGCGGAAATGCTTCCTACCTGAAGTCCTTCGTAACGGTTCGACGCACGGCAGTCGGCGTCAAGGTTTATACGAAGCTGATTGTCAAGACCTTTGAGAAGTTTCTTGTAAGGCATCTTGGCCTCGAAAAGAGGAACGTCCACACCGGAAACCTTCTTGACTACGGCATCCATTTCAACTTCCTGCTTTCCTGAGAAAGGAATGTAACGGAGCGAATCGACATTGAAATCGCTGCGGCCGTTGAAAAGAGTGTCCTTGACAGGAATCTCGTTCGTGATGGAGAAAACGAGACGCTGACCCTGTCTGTAAAGAGCGAGCATCTGCTCGGGAGTGATCTTGCGGTTGGCCTTCCTGACGCGCTCCGTGTTGACGACAGCCAATGAGTCATCGTTTGAACCAATCTGCATCACGACAGCCATTTTTCCGGTGTTGTAGAAATTTTCCAGAGAATCAAAATCTGCCGTGAACTTTCCGTTTACGCTCTTGTAAGCGGTCTGAAGGGTTCTCAAGTCCTTAAGTCTCTGAATTCCCACTTCTTTGCGCTGATCGACCTGCTTGTTGAATTTGACAGGTTCCATGACGCTCTGTACGATAGCGTACACCAGACCGGCTATCACGAAAAGAAGCAAGATGCTGATTACGGTTTTAACTGCTTTGTTCATTATTATGTGTGTTTTTTATTATTATCTTTTCAACAATATTTCTGACAAAGTTATGAAATGGAATTCTGAAAAACAATAATTTAATTTAAATTTGCGGAACAGATTTTTTGACCTATGGCCCCTTCAGAAAAAGAAAAGGTAAAAAAATTCCGGTCGCTCATAGCCGAAAGCTCCGCAGCCGTCGTGACAGCTCATGTCCACCCGGACGGGGATGCCGTCGGAAGCACGGTCGCGATGGCTTCATTTCTTCGCGGAGCGGGACTCGACGCCACCGTAATCCTGCCGCAGGAACCGGATGCAAAGCTCGCCTTTCTGAAAGAGGGAGCGGACGTGCTGTCGTTCGAAGACTCCGGAGAGGAAGCGTTGAAGCGGATAAGACACAGCGGACTGATTGTCTGTCTGGACTGCAACGCTTTCGACAGAACCGGGGACATGGGGCAGATACTGTCTTCTTCCCCGGCACGCAAAGTTCTGATAGACCATCATCCCGATCCTGACAGCGGAGCCTTCGACCTGGTTTTCTCCGAATGCGGGATATCGTCCGCATCGGAACTGCTCTTCTGGCTGCTCATGGACATGCCCGATACGGGAGGAGATCCCGGCAAACTTACGCCGGTCGCCTCAAGAGCCCTCATGGCCGGCATGACGACCGACACGAACAATTTCGCGAACTCCGTCTATCCGTCCACTTTCAGAATGGCATCCATGCTGCTTTCGGCCGGAGTGGACAGGGACGGCCTGCTGAGCCTGCTCTACAACTCCTACAGGGAAAACCGGCTCAGGGCCATGGGACACGTGCTTGAAAAAGAGATGACCGTCACGGAAAAAGGTGCGGCCTACATGATACTTACAGACGGATTCAAGAAACAGTTTTCCCTCGAGGAAGGGGAAACGGACGGATTCGTAAACCTGCCGCTCGCAATCCGGAACGTCCGCATGAGCATCCTGGCGAAAATGGACGTAGACCATTACAGGATCTCGATACGTTCAAAGAAGGGAGTTTCGGCCAACGAGTTCTCGAAAAAATACTTCAACGGAGGCGGACACGAACTTGCTTCCGGAGGAAAATTGTTATGCCCCAAAGACATACGCTCCTGCGAAAAGGAGAGCGTGGCGGCATATATAGAAAAAGTCTGCGACGAATTTCTGAGATGAAGAAAGCGATTCTCCACATAGCCGTGACGGTCCTCGGCGCACTGCTCTTTTCCTGCACCAAGGAAAGCGACAGGAACACCTATTCCGAACAGGACACGCTGATAGAAGACTTCGTAAACACACGGCTGAGCGCCCTGGATTCGGCCTATGCCGTAGTGAACAAGGGCAGCCAGAGGATAGTGGTAAAGGAAGGCGGCGGAGAGCCCCTCGCTACGGACGGAACCGTCTCGTTCTACTATGCCGGGTACATCCTCACGCGTGCCGACACGCTGAATGCCGCGAGCATGTTCGCCACAAACAACATCGAAACGGCGGAGGCGGCCGGCTGGGAACTTAGCGGCGACACCATGGACATACTGACACTGAACCTGGCCGATACCGACATCGTGGAAGGACTCAGAAACGGACTTGCCGGAGTGAAGGGAGGAGAAGAATGCTTCATCCTGTTTTCCGGGAAACACGGATTCGGGAAAAGACAGACAGGCACGATTCCTGCAAAATCACCCCTGATTTACCATATCTGGGTTGAAAGCATATCTAACGAATAATGGAAATGATGAAAACATACGGTTTTTTACTTGCAAGCGCCGCAGCGGCCATCCTGGTTTCAGCCTGCGGGAAAAGCGAAACTTCAAGCTCCAACGGACAGTCCCTGGAATATATAGAGGCGTGGGTCAAACATAATTATCCCCAAGCGGAGAAAAGCGCTCTCGGGACATACATCCTTGAAGACACGCCAGGCAGCGGCGACACCTACAACGGAGAAGCTTACGCTTTCGTGACGTATACGGTATCTTCCATGAACGGGACAATATCGTCCACGACCGACGAAAAGATTGCAAAACAGCTCGGCACCTACAACAAATCATACTATTATGGCGAAAATGTCTGGTACACGGCCGATGACAATCTCGCAGTAGGCATCGAGGATGCCATCAGGGGAATGAAAGCCGGTGAAAACAGAAAAGTGCTCATCCCGAGCTGGCTTCTGGTTCTCGAAAGGAAAGACAATCCGGAGGATTATTTCAAAAAGACCAATTCCAGCTACTCCACCTGCATCTACGACGTGACGCTTCACGGCTTTACCGACAACATAATAGACAGCCAGATAGCCAGGATAGAGGAATACAACAGGGAAAAGTACGGCCAGCTTGATTCATTGACCTACGGATTCTATTACAAGGAGCTGAAGGCCCCGTCGGACACGACAGCATTCAGATCCGACACGACCATAAACATAAACTACACCGGCCGCCTCCTGAACGGACAGGTATTTGACACCACCATAAGGGACACCGCCAAGAAATACAACATCTACGACTCCGCCGCCACATACAGCCCCGCAGCCGTCGTATGGGGAGAAAACGCCGAAAGCATTAAGATAAGGCCGGCAGGCTCTAGCACTGCATCGGCAGCCATAACGGGATTCCAGTACCTCATGTGGAACATGCGCAGGCACGGCAAATCAGTCGGCATCTTCGTTTCGCCGCTTGGATACGGGACAAGGGGCAGCGGAAGTCAGATTCCGGGTTACGCGCCATTGGTTTTCGAAGTTGAAATAGTGGATTGACGCATATGGCAACAGGAGTTATTCCGACAGAACTTGGTACAAAAAAGATAAGCACGCTGCTTAAAGAATACGCCGTCCCGGGAATCATCGCGATGACGGCGTCTTCTCTATATAATATGGTCGACAGCATATACATCGGCCACATAAAGGATGTAGGCTCGTATGCCATATCCGGTCTTGCGGTGACCTTTCCGCTGATGAACCTTTCTTCTGCGCTCGGAACTCTCGTAGGAGTGGGCGCCGCCACCATGATATCCGTGCTGCTCGGACAGAAAAACTACGGAGTGGCCAACAAGGTTCTGGCAAACGAAGTGACGCTGAACACCATCATAGGAATAATATTCAGCGTTGCGGTCCTGTCTTTTCTGGATCCCGTCCTGTCCTTCTTCGGTGCAAGTGAAAACACTCTGCCGTTCGCGAGGGAATATATGAAGATACTTCTGTACGGCAACGTATTCACGCATCTTTATTTCGGATTGAACAGCGTCATACGTGCGGCAGGAAACCCGAGGCTCGCCATGGGGCTCACCCTGTTTACGGTCATTTCGAACAGCATCATGGATCCGATATTCATCTTCGCGTTCGACATGGGCATTAAGGGAGCCGCCGTTGCCACGGTCCTCTGCCAGATGATGGCACTCTCCTATGCGCTGTATTATTTCTACGATCAGAAGAAATTCATTCATCTGCCCAGAAAGTTTTTCGAACTCGACTGGAGGATAGCAAAAGACTCGCTTTCCATCGGCATGGGCCCGTTTCTGATGAATGCGGCGGCCTGCCTGGTCACTCTTTTCGTAAACCAGCAGCTTCTGAAGTACGGAGGAGATCTCGGGATAGGCGCCTACGGAATTGTCAACAGGATTTCATTTCTGTTCGTGATGATTGTCATGGGGCTTAACCAGGGCATGCAGCCTATAGCGGGATATAATTTCGGTGCACGGAAATACAGCAGGCTAAAAGAGGTTTTCCTTCTGACGGTGAAGCTGGCAAGTGCGGTCATGGTTGCAGGCTTTCTGATATCCGAGCTGTGTCCTTCGGCGGCAGTGAGCATTTTCACAAACGATCCGGAGCTGAAAAGCATAGCCGACAAGGGCCTCAGATGCATGAACCTGGCGTTCCCCGTGGTAGGTTTCCAAATGGTAGCTTCAAATCTGTTCCAATGTCTCGGCATGGTCAAGAAATCCATTTTCCTTTCCATTTCCAGACAGATTCTATTTCTGATTCCTGCGTTGTACCTCCTGCCCATTCTTATGGGCGTAGAAGGCGTGTGGTACAGCTATCCGGTTGCCGATACCCTCGCGACAGCGGTCACCGCAATCTTTGTCGTATCACTGTTGAAAAAGCTCGGCAGACTGCAGGACGGAGAAGATCCTTCCGTTCTGGGCAGCCAGATCAAATAGACCGCCGTCATGTTGCGGAACTTAGGCGAAAAGCGTTATATTTGACATGGAATCTCAAAATCAATGCAGCTATGGATGAGAAAAGAATCATTATAACCGTCGGCCGGCAGTTCGGCAGCGGCGGCAGAGAAGTGGCCAAAGCCATCGGCAAGAAACTCGGCATTCCCGTCTATGACAAAGAGCTCATTTCACACGCTGCCGAAAACAGCGGATTCAGCAAAGATCTGTTCGTCCGCAGCGATGAGAAGAGAAGCATATTCACATTCTCCAATTTCTTTGCCTACGGACGCTACGGAGGAGGAAACGCCAATGCCAATTACGTGGACGACAACACCCTTTTCCGTATCCAGAGCGACACCATACGCGACATAGCCTCGAAAGGTTCCGCCATTTTCATCGGCAGGTGCTCCGACTACATCCTGAGGGACATGAAAAAGCTCGATGTATTCATCACAGCCCCTGACGAGGACAGGGCAAGAAGGATAGCCAAAAGAAGCGAAGTCAGCGAAGAACAGGCCAGAGCGCTCATGACCAAACAGGACAGGACACGTGAGACATACTACAACTATTTCACTTTCGGAAACTGGGGAGTCGCAAGCAACTATGATCTCTGCATAGACTCCAGTTACCTTGGAATAGACGGCACGGCGGAACTTATCATCTACGTCGCCAAGGAGAAAGGTCTGCTATGAGGGTGACAAAAGGACGCTCTCTGATCGCCGCGGCGGCGATCTGCCTGACCTTCGTAATCATAATAAAAGCATCTACAAAGAAAGGACGCGGAGCAGAGGAATATGCTCCCGCCCTTAGGGAGACTCATCTCAACAGATACCTGGACAATTCCATGTCGGACAGCTGCGGCGTGGACGGCATGGACTCCCGGATAGTCTCATTCATGCAGGAATGGCAGGTCAAGGGCGCATCCCTTGCCATCATGAGGAATGATTCGCTGCTCTTTGCCAAAGGCTATGGCTGGGCGGACGAGGCTGCAGGAGAAAGGATGCAGCCGTACAGGCTTCTCCGCATGGCTTCGGTATCCAAACTGATCACTGCGGCGGGCATCATGCTGCTGAAAGACAAGGGTACGCTGACCCTCGACGAGCATGTCTTCGGAGAAGGCGGAATCCTGTCCGACGAACCATACGCCGCTTCCATAAAGGACCGGAATTATTTCAAAATCACCGTGGAAGACCTTCTCCGGCACAAAGGCGGATTCACGCTCGCCGGAGGAGACCCTCTGTTCTCGACCAGAACGATCATGGCCCTTAACAGGCTTGACACGCCACCGGATAATGACAAGCTGATAGAATGCACGCTCAAACGGCGGCTTAACTACATGCCGGGCGCATCACAGTCCTACTCAAACTTCGGATATCTTCTCCTCAGCAAGATTATCGAAAAGAAGAGCGGAGAGAGTTACAGTGACTTCATACAGGAAAACGTCCTGCTCCCCGCAGGCTGCGAGGACTTCCACATAGCGAACAACTACTACAAGGAAAAATACCCTGAAGAGGTCCGTTACTATGTCCCTTCAAACGAGCTCCCGGTTGAAGAATACAACAACAGCGGAAGAATGGTCACACGTTGCTACGGAGGCAATGACATACACAATCTTTCCGGCGCGGGTGCATGGGTCGCATCTGTTCCGGAGATAATGAAATTCGTCGCGGCGATTGACGGCAGACCTGAAATCCCCGACATACTGAGCAGTGAAAGCATCAGGGAAATGGTCCGATACGTTGACGAAAAGACCTATTCCCTCGGATGGAACGACACTAAGCCCGATTCCGGTTGGACAAGGTCAGGTTCATTTTCCGGCACTTCCGCCATGATAAAGTATTTTCCGGACGGAGAATGCTGGATAATGATTACAAACACCAGCACATGGAAAGGAGCGGGATTCTCAAAAAAAATGGCGCAGCTCTTCAGTGAACTGCGCCCCGTATACTCTTCCAAGCTTCCCGTCAGGGATCTCTTCCACGAGTGATGTCTTCACCGCTCAGTCAAATGAGGGAAACTCTATGCTCAGTTTTCCAGACTGGAAACTATGTGCATGGTGTCACGTGCGATGACCAGTTCCTCATCAGTGGAGATTACCGCGACTTTAACCTTGGAGTCAGGCTGGGATATGATGATATCCTTCTTTCCCGAGGCATTCGCATCATAGTCGAACTTAAGCCCGACGTATGTGAAGTTTTCGCACACTCTACGGCGCAGTCTCGCATCGTTCTCCCCTATTCCTCCGGTGAAG
>CAYTYL010000057.1:0-11089 GCA_964441715.1 uncultured Muribaculaceae bacterium | reverse complement strand
TAACGGCGTAATTCTCCATGGCGCAAAATTGCTCTATGCCTACGGCGAAGCCACCGTCCCCAAAGTGACGGTCACGCTCCGCAAATCTTACGGCGGCGCACACATAGTCATGAGCTGCAAACAGCTGCGCGGAGACATTAACTACGCATGGCCGTCTGCGAACATAGCCGTGATGGGTGCGGAAGGAGCTGTCAACATCCTTTATTCCAAAGAGCTGAAGGCCGCGGCAGACCCTGCCGAGAAAGCCAAAATATTCGAGGAAAAGAAGAAAGAATACGATGATCTCTTCAGCAATCCATATCAGGCCGCTCAGAAGGGATATATAGACGATGTGATCGAACCCAGAAACACCAGGTTCAGAATCATTCGCGCCTTGGATCAGCTCGCGGGGAAAAAGCAGGAGCTTCCCGCAAAGAAACATGACAACCTGCCTCTTTAAAAACGCGGTTAGATGAACAAAAGAATACTCGTCTCAATCGCAGCTCTCACGGCTTCCGTATTTGCGCTGAAAGCACAGAACGTCGTCGATCTGGTGATTTCAGAAGCATGCCCTGACAGCATTCTCATGGATGACTACGGGAGAAAAACGGGCTGGATTGAGATATACAACACTTCTCAGGGCACCGTTAATTACGGCGGATGCTATCTGACGAATGACAGGAACAACCTGCAGAAAAGTCTCATCCAGAAAGGATATCTGCAGACGAAGCTCGGACCGAACCAGACCGTTGTCTTCCATGCAAGCGGCAGAGGAGAAGACGGCCTGTTCTACACTGACTTTACAGTTGAACGTGGAGATTCCCTCTTCCTTGTCAGCAATGACGGAAGAACCATCATCGATTCCATTTACATCCCTGAAGATTTGCCTGAGGGGAAGTCCGCCATAAAGCTTCCAGTTGATGCGAAAGGGCTGAAATACGTACAGGAGGCCGACCCTGCGGACCCGAGTCCCGGTATGAAGAACGGAGACCAGAATGCGGAGACTAAAAGCCAGCTGATGGCCCGTACCGACCCATACGGTATCGTCCTCACGGTTGTGTCCGTGTCCGTGGTGTTCTCCGCATTGGCCATTCTTTGGTTTCTCTTCTGGGTACTGTTCGAAAGACCTGCGAAAAACAAGGAGAAACAGAAAAACGCACCCAAGGGAAAAGCCGGCAAGGCGGACGCGGAAGTTGCGGCGGCCATCGCCATGGCCATTGACCTGGACGGAAACGGAGACGTATATGCCGCCATTGCAACGGCTCTGCACCTATATCTGAATGACGCCGTTCACGATGCGGAAAGTTTCGTCATCACGATAAAACCGTCAGAAAACTCTTTATGGTCAGACAAGAGCCTGACTTTCAGGAAACTACCAAGATAATTAAGTGAAAAACATTGAACCATGAAAACATATAAGCTCAAAATCAACGGTAACGAATACGAGGTTGCCATCAACTCAGTCGAAGGTAAAGTCGCTGACGTCAGTGTCAACGGTGCATCATACAAAGTTGAGCTGGAGAACGCTCCGGCCGCAGCACCCGCAGCGCCTGCTGCTCCCGCCGTTCAGGCAGTTGCCGCTGCTGCTCCCGCCGCTCCCGCCGCGAAACCTGCAGGCGGCGCCGGCACCAAGGTTACTTCTCCCCTCCCCGGAGTAATAATCGAAGTTTCCGTAAAAGAAGGTCAGAGCGTAAAGGCAGGACAGAAAGTCGCTGTGATAGAGGCCATGAAAATGGAAAACGAAATTCCTGCTTCCAAAGACGGTACTATAAGCGCAGTACATGTAAACAAAGGAGATTCCGTACTTGAAGGCGCTGAGATCGTTACTATAGCATAAAGTTCATGGACCAGATTATCAGTAGCCTTCAGCAATTCTGGCAATATACGGGTTTTGCCAATCTCGCTTGGGAAAACCTGGCCATGATCGCGATCGGCATAACTTTCATAACGATTGCGATTATAAAAGAGTGGGAGCCGCTGCTTCTTGTCCCTATCGGATTCGGCATGATAATCGGAAACATCCCCATGTTTCCGGGTCTGAATATCGGTATCTATGAAGACGGTTCCGTTCTGAACATCCTTTATCAGGGAGTACGTCAGGGATGGTATCCTCCCCTCATCTTCCTCGGGATAGGCGCCATGACCGACTTTTCGGCACTTATATCCCAACCTCGTCTGATTCTCATAGGGGCGGCAGCCCAGCTGGGTATTTTCGGAGCATATCTTCTCGCTCTGCTTATGGGTTTCATGCCCAATGAAGCAGGTGCCATCGGCATAATAGGTGGAGCGGACGGTCCTACCGCCATCTTCCTTTCATCCAAACTCGCCCCGGATCTCATGGGAGCCATAGCCGTGTCGGCATATTCCTACATGGCCCTCGTTCCCGTCATCCAGCGCCCTATCATGCTTGCACTCACCACGAAGAAGGAGCGTCTGATTAAGATGCCGACTCCTCGTACCGTCAGCCAGAAAGAGAAAATCATTTTCCCTATCGTAGGTTTCATCACTACCGCATTCATAGTTCCTTCAGGCCTGCCGCTGCTCGGCATGCTGTTCTTCGGAAATCTTCTTAAAGAGAGCGGTGTTACACGCCGTCTTGCGGAAACTGCCAGAGGACCTCTCGTGGATGTTGTAACCACCCTGATAGGACTTACGGTGGGCGCCTCGACCCAAGCTGACAAATTCCTGACAGGCAAATCGCTGCTTATCTTTGTCCTCGGACTGCTGTCATTTGTCATCGCCACGACAGGCGGTGTTCTTTTCGTCAAGCTGCTGAACCTCTTCATAAGGAATCCCAAAAAGAAGATCAATCCCCTTATCGGAAACGCAGGCGTTTCAGCTGTTCCGGATTCCGCACGAGTATCCGAAATCGTCGGCCGCGAATTCGACCCCACAAATCACCTGCTTATGCATGCGATGGGCCCTAACGTAGCCGGTGTCATCGGTTCTGCCGTAGCGGCGGGAATCCTCCTCAGCTTCCTTGGTTAAAAGGAGATATAGAACAAATCCATACATGCTCCAAGGACGGACTTAAAAGTCTTTCCTTGGAGTTTTTTCTTCACAACACGCAAGATGTCAGATTTCAAACTGAATTTCCCCGAGAACCGAATAATCATATTGGACGGAGCAATGGGGACCATGATCCAAACATACTCTCTCGAAGAAAAAGACTTCAGGGCTCCTGAATTCGGTCCGGTCAAGGCTGAGCTCAAAGGAGACAACGAATGCCTCAATTTCACCCATCCGGAGATAATAGAGGAGATTCACGATGAATTCATCGATGCCGGAGCAGACATGATAGAGACCAACTCTTTCAGCGCGAACAAAATCTCACAAAAGGAATACGGACTCGAGGCATTCGCCGGAACGATGGCAAGGAAAGCGGCCGAAATCGCGAGAAAGTCAGCAGACAAAGCCATGAAAAAAACGGGGAGAAAAGTATTCGTAGCAGGAAGCGTAGGCCCGACATCAAAATCCCTGACGCTTGCGCCTGACATCAGCGACCAGACAAAGAGGGACTACAGTTTCGACGAGATGTCCGAGGCCTTTTCCGAACAGATTGACGGCCTCATAGAAGGAGGCGCCGACCTGATAATTCTTGAGACCAACTTCGATGCACTCAACACCAAGGCAGCCATATATGCCATTGAAAAAAAGCACAGGGGATTTCCCGTCATAATATCCGTCACATCAAGTGACCGCAGCGGCAGGACACTGACCGGACAAACACTGGAAGCCTTCTATACTTCAGTAAAGCACTATCCTCTGAGCGCATTCGGCATCAACTGCTCGTTAGGTGCACAGGACATGATCCCGCTGGTCAGAGACATTTCCGCTTTCTCGGTTTTTCCTCTCATCTGCTACCCTAACGCCGGGCTGCCCAACGAACTCGGTCAATACAATGACACGCCCGAGCAAATGGCGCATTACGTTTACAAGATGGCAGAAAAATCCTACCTGAACATAGTAGGAGGCTGCTGCGGGACTACTCCTGCACATATCTGCGCAAGCGCCACGGCAGTTCTTGACCTTAAGCCGAGGACTCCAAAAGAAAAGGACGGTATTCTCAGCGTCAGCGGACTTGACACCGTAAAGGTTGACACCAAACTCAACAATTTCACCAACATAGGAGAAAGGACCAATGTCGCCGGCTCCAGAAAATTCGCCAGACTGATTGCCGAAGGAAAATATGACGAAGCCCTGCAGATAGCCGCAAACCAGATAGATAACGGTGCCAACATCATCGACATAAACATGGACGATGCAATGCTTGACAGCAGGAAGGAAATGGAGGCCTTTGTCAGGTGCGTGGAAAATGATCCTGCCGTGTCCAGAGCCGCATTGATGATAGACTCCTCCCATTGGGATACCATCCTGGCCGGCCTCAAGAACGCTCAGGGTAAATGCATCGTAAACTCCATAAGCCTGAAGGAAGGAGAAAAAGCGTTCATAGACAAAGCGTTGGAAATAAGGGATCTGGGTGCGGCAATGGTCGTAATGGCATTTGACGAGAAAGGTCAGGCGACCACCTACGAAAGAAAGATAGAAATTGCAAAGAGAGCCTATGATCTGCTCACCTCCGAAGGAATAGCTCCCGAAGACATCATTTTCGATGTCAATGTCCTGTCCATAGGCACGGGCATAGAGGAGCATGCAAGATATGCGGTGGACTTCATCGAAGCCGTAAGATGGATAAAGAACAACCTCCCGGGGGCATACACCTCCGGAGGCATCTCCAACCTGTCTTTCGCTTTCAGAGGAAACAACAAGGTACGCGAAGCCATGCACTCCGTGTTTCTATACCATGCCGTTCAGGCCGGACTGGACATGGGCATAGTCAATCCGGGAATGCTGCAGGTCTATGATGAAATCGATGCCGACCTGCTCAAATGCGTGGAAGACGTAATCTTCGATAAAGACGAAGGTGCGACGGAAAGGCTGATCGCCAAGGCGCAGGAGATAATGGCCGGCGCCTCTGACAGCAAGAAAACGGGAACGGAAACCGCAGCCGAAATTTCTGCCGCCACTCCCGAAGAACGCATCAGGGAAGCCTTGGTAAAAGGCAAGGCGACTACCCTGGAAAGCGACGTGCTCGAATGTCTGCAAAAAGAAGGGACCGCAGTAAAAGTCATAGAGGGCCCGCTGATGGCAGGCATGGAAAAGGTCGGAGAACTGTTCGGTGCGGGAAAAATGTTCCTCCCGCAAGTGGTGAAATCGGCAAAAATCATGAAAGACGCCGTGTCGGTACTTGAACCATACATGAAAGATGACGGAAACGCTACGACGTCCAAGCCCGTATTCATAAACGCTACCGTAAAGGGAGATGTCCACGACATAGGCAAGAACATAACCGGAATCGTGCTGTCCTGCAACGGCTTTGATGTCGTGGATCTCGGCGTCATGGTCGACAAGGAGACCATACTGAGGGAGGCAGTAAACAGACATGCAGCCATAATAGGAGTAAGCGGCCTCATCACTCCGTCGCTCTTCCAGATGGAGGAACTATGCAGAGAGATGGCCGCCAGAAACATGGACATTCCCCTGTTCATCGGAGGAGCAACGACTTCCGCTCTGCACACGGCCCTGAAGCTGGCCCCTCTTTACAGACACGTGTTCTACTGCCAGGACGCATCCACCAGTGCCGTAATGGCAAAGAAGTGTCTGCTGGACAGGCAGAAATTCGAAGACGAAGAGCACGCCAAGCAGACAATGCTTGTGGAAATCCGGAACAACAGGCAGATAAGGACAGGTGAACAGCGCAAGTGCGTTTTCCCGAAGCGTTCATTCCTGAAGAAAGGCGAATATGAACTCCAGGATGCGGCGGCCATGACGATCGACATGAGCAAAATCGTAAGCTATGTCGACTGGAACATGTTCCTTGCGGTCTGGGGGATCAGACCCACTGCGGAAAACAAGGAGAGTCCGGAAGTCAAGAAGCTCAGAAACAGCGGCAAAGCGCTGCTGAGAAAGCTCATACGAAACGGAGAAATCACGGTCCGTTACTCCATGCGCTTCATGGAGGCCAATTCCGTCGGCAACAATCTCGTCCTGTACGAAAAAGACAATCCGGACGCGAAACATATCCTTCCAATGCTCCGGCAGGAAGAGCCGGATGCGGGAAAAGGGACAAACGTATGCATGTCCCTGTGTGACTATGCACCTGACATATCCTTCGGAGTCACTGCGCCTATAGGCATTTTTGCCCTGAGCGTCGACTCCGCCCACGGGGACGGCTGTACCTGTGAACAGTGCGCAAACGACTACGGAAGCATGATGTTACGCTCCGTAAGGGTATGCGTAGCTGAAGCTGCTTCCTGCTGGATTGACAAACAGGTCCGGAAAATGCTCAGAAAAAAAAGCGTGAAGATTACGAAACCGGCGATAGGATATGCCAGCTGTCCGGATCACAGCCTCAAGAAGGAACTGTTCGCCCTCCTGCCCGATGCGGACAAACTGAATATAAAGCTGACGGACAGTTTCGCCATGATTCCTGACGCCTCAATCTGCGGACTCATAATCATGCACCCGGAAGCCGGCTATCCCGAGATACATCACATAAGCCGCAGCCAATATGATGAATACGCCAAAGCAAGAGGATTCAGCGAAGAAGAAGCCAAGAAATTTATAGGACACCTATTATGAGAGTCATAGACATTATCAACAACAGCGGAAAACCCTTCCCCTCTCTGGAAATAGTTCCTCCGCAGAAAGGTATCAGCAAAGAGGAACTGATATCCGCCATCCGCCCTTTCATGGAATTCAGCCCTCAATATATCAATGTCACTTGCCACAGGGACGAAATCAGCTATGTCCAGAAAGCCGACGGATCTTTTGAAAGAAAGATTATCCGCAACAAAATCAGCGAAGTGGCCGTATGCGGAGCAATCATGTCCGAGCTGAAAATCGAAATAGTCCCGCATATTATATGCGGAGGAGTAACGGCTGACGACATAATGAACGAACTGGACAATCTGAATTTCATGGGAATACATAACGTCCTGGCTCTGCGGGGAGATTCCCTGCGGGGAGAGAAGAGGTTCACCTCGGTCCCGGGAGGCTACAGCCACGCCGACGAACTCGTCCGAGGAATGAGAGCCTACGAAAGGGACGGAGGGCCTTCATTCTGCATAGGAGTTGGCGCATACCCGGAAAAACATTTCGAAGCGCCGAACATCGAGACTGACATTATGAACCTGAAAAGAAAAGTCGACGCAGGCGCCGATTACATAATCACGCAGATGTTCTTCGACAACAAGGTTTTCTATGATTTCAGAGACAGATGCCGGAAAGCGGGGATAGATGTTCCGATTCTGCCGGGCATAAAGCCTCTGTCAACATCAAGACAGGTGGAACTGCTGCCTAAGTCCTTCTCGCTGAATATCCCGCTGGCTCTGACCAGGGCTGTAGCCGAAGCATCCGGAAAAGAAGACGTATACAGAATAGGCAAGGAATGGGCGATAGCGCAATGCAAAGACCTGTTGAATCACGGAGTTCCGGCGATCCATTTCTATACTATGGGTAAAACAGAAAACATTCTGGAGATTCTGAAAGAATGTTTTTGAAGTGAATATTTATTTTTATATTTGAGCACTAAAATAACCGATAACGATAACTACAACATTATCATATTTATGGACAATAAATTGCAGGAACTGACAGACAAGCTCTACAATGAAGGTCTGTCTAAAGGAAAAGCGGAAGGGGAAGCCCTTCTCGCACAGGCAAAAGAAAAGGCCTCCGCGATAGTCGAAGACGCCAGGAAAGAGGCCTCCGCTATCCTTGACAAAGCCAGAAAAGATGCCGAAGAACTTTCAGCCAAGGTCAGCAACGATATCAAGATGGCCTCCTCGCAATCCATACAGGCCACGAAGAACGATATTGAGAATCTGATAATCACCAAAGCCGTAGATTCAAAAGTGAACGAGGCTTTCCAGTCGGAAGAATACGTAAAAGAGATAATCACCGAGGTAGCACGCAAATTCAGCACGGACGAAGCGGCCGAGCTCAGCATAATTCTGCCTGAGGCCATGAAAGACAAGCTCGGGACCTTCGTCAGCAAAGAGCTCGGGACCATTCTGAACAAAGGCGTGGAGGCTGAATACTCCAAGAAAATAAACGGAGGATTCATCATAGGGCCCAAGGACGGCGGATACTTCATCAGCATGACAGATGAAACGATGAAGAGCCTCATATCGGAATACCTGAGACCTGCAACGAAAAAGTTCCTCTTCGGAGAGTAACAAGCTGCTCCCGTCATGAACAATTACGAGTACATAATAGCTTCCCTTCCGGTCCTGCCAAAGGATTGGAAGGCATCCAAAGGCATTGACTGTGACGAGATTGTCTCACAGATACGCCAGCAATGCTCCAAAAAGGACAACGAGCTGATAGACTTGCTTGAGGACGGACACGATGACTCGAAACTCGGGAAGGAATTCTATGACAAGGCCCTGGCGTCCAAAAACAAGTTCATACGAGAATACTTCACTTTCGACCTCAAGATGCGCGACGCAAAGGTACGCTTCCTGAACACCGCGCTCGGAAGAGATGAGGATCAGGACATCTTCGCCGATCCCGAATGCAAGCCGGAAGAGAAGGAAAAGCTCGATTCGGTGTTCACCGCGAACGACATTCTCGAAAGAGAAAGGAACATCGATAACCTGATGTGGGAAACAATCGATTCCATAACACTCTTCGATTATTTCGACATAGACGCAATCCTTGGTTTCATAGCCCGGCTGCACATTATCAGACGATGGCTGAAGCTTGACGAAAAGACAGGACGCGAGATGTTCAGGAAGCTTGTTTCAGAAGTCCGGGGATCATATTCCGGCGTCAAATACAATGAATAACAACATAATAAGATATGAACTCTAAATCCACAGGAATTGTAACGGGCATAGTTTCCAACCTGGTGACAGTCCTTACCGAAGGTCCTGTAGCTGAAAACGAAATCTGCTACATAAACCTCGGCGGAACCGACCTCATGGCCGAAGTCATCAAAGTGAACGGAAAGTACGCTCAGGTACAGGTGTTCGAAAGCACAAGAGGTCTTAAAAACGGAGACAAAGTGGAGTTTGAAGGGAGAATGCTTGAGGTCACCCTCGGCCCCGGTCTTCTTTCCAGCGTCTATGACGGACTTCAGAACGACCTCACCACCATGCAGGGTATCTTCCTCAAACGGGGAGAATACACTGATCCGCTTGACAGAAAGAAACTATGGGATTTCACGCCTGTCGCCAAAGCCGGTGACAAAGTCATCGCCGCCGACTGGCTCGGAGAAGTGAAAGAGGGCTGGCTTCCCCATAAAATCATGGTCCCGTTTTCTTTCAAGGGAGAATATACGGTTAAATCCGTCAAAGAGGCCGGACAGTATAACGTAGATACCGTCATCGCCGTCCTCACCGACCCGGAAGGGAACGACGTAAACGTGACCATGACCCAGAAATGGCCGGTCAAAGTCGCCGTGAAGTCATATAAGGAAAAGCCCAGGCCGGACAAGATAATGGAGACAGGAGTGAGGGTTATCGACTCCTTCGATCCCATTGCGGAAGGAGGAACCGGATTCATCCCCGGTCCTTTCGGCTGCGGAAAGACAGTGCTGCAGCATGCCATAGCAAAACAGGGTGAAGCGGACGTGATCGTGATGGCAGCCTGCGGAGAGCGTGCAAACGAGGTAGTGGAAATCTTCACTGAATTCCCGGAACTCATTGACCCGCACACCGGAAGACATCTTATGGAAAGAACGACCATCGTCTGCAACACGTCCAACATGCCTGTGGCCGCCCGAGAAGCGTCAGTCTACACGGCCATGACCATCTGCGAATATTACAGGGCCATGGGACTCCGTTGCCTTCTTCTCGCGGACTCCACTTCAAGATGGGCCCAGGCGCTCCGTGAGATGTCCAACAGACTTGAAGAGCTTCCGGGCGCCGACGCATTCCCTGTAGATCTGTCATCCATCATCTCCAACTTCTATGCGAGAGCAGGAATGGTCATACTCAACAACGGGAAACGCGGAGCGGTAACTTTCATAGGAACAGTATCTCCTGCCGGAGGTAACCTCAAGGAACCGGTGACGGAATCCACAAAAAAAGCGGCAAGATGCTTCTATGCTCTGGAGCAGAGCAGAGCGGACCAGAAGAGATATCCTGCGGTCAACCCGATTGAATCATATTCGAAGTATCTGGAGTATCCCGAAATCGTCAAGTACCTCAACGACAAGGTGGAAGACGGATGGGTGGAGAAAATCCGCATAGCCAAGAACATTGTCCTGAGAGGTCGCGAGGCCAATGACCAGATCAACATTCTCGGTGATGACGGAGTTCCTATAAGCTATCACGAGACTTTCTGGAAATCGGAACTTGTGGACTATTGCTTCCTCCAGCAGGACGCATTCGACCCGGTGGATTCACTCTGCCCTATCGAGCGTCAGAAATACATGCTAAACCTTCTTCTGGGCATCTGTGACAAAGAATTCAGCTTTGAGAACTACGAGCAGTGCCGTGACGTATACAAAGAAATCATCAACGACATCCGTCAGATGAATTATACTGAGTTCAAAAGCGAAAAGTTCAACGCTTACCTCGACGAACTCAACAAATTGATTGATAAATATGGCAAATAAGGCATACCAGAGAGTTTATACGCAGCTTGACGCCATCACGAAGGCCACGGTAACGCTAAAGGCGAAAAATGTCGCGAACGATGAGCTTGCAGTCGTGAACGGAAAACTTGCGCAGGTTGTAAGAACCAAGGGGGACAAAGTTACCCTTCAGATTTTTTCCGGCACCGAAGGCATTCCTACAAATGCAGAAGTGACCTTTCTTGGAGAGGCTCCGACCATAAAGGTAAGCGAACAGCTTTCAGGACGCTTCTTCGATGCATACGGACATCCTATCGACGGAGGCCCGGAAATCGAAGGTGAAGTCCGTGAAATCGGAGGTCCGTCGGTAAACCCGTACAAAAGGCGCGAACCTTCGGAACTGATCCCTACGGGTATCGCAGGCATAGACCTCAACAATACCATCGTTTCCGGACAGAAGATTCCTTTCTTCGCGGACCCGGATCAGCCTTACAACCAGGTAATGGCGGACGTGGCTCTGAGAGC
>CAYTYL010000056.1:0-11290 GCA_964441715.1 uncultured Muribaculaceae bacterium | reverse complement strand
TCATCAAGGAAAAAAACATTGGGACTTGTTATCAGGTCATACAATGTATCCAGACTATGAATGTACTTATGTGTGCCCTTTGATTGCCATTTGAGAGGAATGGCAAAATCACCGCTTCCCGAATGGTTCAGAAAGGAAATGGAGCTTGTTGTCGGTTTAAGAAGCGTAGTCTTCATTTCTTCCGGGATATTCTCTTTCAAAATGCGCTCACGAAATTCAACGGGCACAAAACGATCTTCTACGATGGGATGGTATTCTGAAATATTCAAGTCTGCTTTCTGCAGCATGGTGTTATAGAACTTTCGCTTTTTCGGATTGCTATAAGCATCTATCAATATATCAACAAGTCCCTTTTCTTCATCACCATCCACATCGTGATAATTGGCCATAATCCAGCTATAAAGAGTATTAAATGGCGCCATGTCCTCTTTTAAGGCAGTCTTTCGGCACACAGACAAGACGCTATGGTTATTCAAGGTATTATCACGGATGCTCTCTTGTGTCTTGACTTGTAGTTTAAGGCTTGCGCCTAGTTTAATATCTGCTTGTACATTTTCACCTACAAAAGTGCGCTCGTAAAACAGGGACTTTGATTTATTGGGATAATAGTACAGCTCTTCATGCAGAATGTATTTGCCGTTGAATTTAACATCATAATCATATCTGATAGCGTTGGCGTAAAATGACACATGCATTTCTGTCGGCTCGTCTTTGTTGAGTACGAAAGGAATGTAACCGACAATTTCGGCGGTTGCATCGGATTTTGGCAAGATCAGCAAACGGAATATTTCGTTCATTGCAATCAGCATGTTTGATTTGCCGGAAGCATTTGCCCCATACAGAATTCCGAGCTTATACAGGAACACATTATTTGCGATTTCCGCTACAAGCTCCGATGATGGTCCTTTGGCTACAAAGCTTAATTCTTGCTTGTCACGGATGGAAAGGTAATTCTTTACCCAAAAATTTTTTATCATGAGTTTTTTAGCCAATTTCGTAGGCTTGTTACAAAAATACGGGTTATTTTTATTTCTGGCTAAAATCGCATGAAAAAAATAGCGCTTTTGTTGATTTAACTTATCCTAAGCACCGGGAACTTAATGTGGCGAGCATGGATGTCGGGGAATTATTGATAAGCAAGAAGTAGGTATGATGAGTTGCAGATGAGCGCGGAAATTGATATATTTGGCATATCATTTTATGAGATATGTGGGTGTTGTGGTACTTTGGCATAATATGTTATGGGATATAGCTTTGATATTTTTGATGAGAATTCTGAACATCTGGCAACAATTCTGGCGGAGAACAGCCGTAGACGCAGGCTTGACAAGGGCTTGAGCAGGCGTAGCCTCTCTGAGATGACAGGCATCCCGGAACCGACTCTCGAGCGTTTCGAAAACAAAGGGAAGATATCTCTTGAGGCGTTCCTGAAATTGGTCGTTGAATTTGGCTGGTTTGACGAAATGAGCGCCATTATGAGCAAAAGCAAGTTTACCACAGGAGAGGAACTGGAGGCAATAAACAAGAACCGGAGGAGACAGAAAGGGCGATGAAAGATATTCTTAAAATCACGGTTTCATTGGACGGACGTACTGTCGGCACATTACAGATGACGCCTGAAAGAGACCGATGCGTGTTCGAGTACGACAAGGATTGGATATCTGCCGGATTCTCGATATCGCCTTGGGAATTGCCGCTCCGGACAGGACTCATATATTCAAAAGAAAACAGCTTCGGAGGCGGATTTGCCGCATTTGAGGACAGTATGCCGGATGGCTATGGCCTTTACCTGCTTGACAGGATGCTTCGTCGTGGAGGCAGTTCATTGGGCGAGCTGTCTCCCCTTCAAAGACTGTCATTGGTCGGCGACTCCGGAATGGGAGCGCTTTGCTATAAGCCTAAAGTTTCCGGAGGGCATAATGACGCCATTACGGACAATGATTTTGACGAACTTCAGCGTAAAGTTCTTGATGTTCTGTCTGAGAAAAGCGATGCTGACGTATCTTTCTTGTATTACAACAGCCGCAATTCCGGCGGAGCAAGGCCCAAGGCGGTATATAAGGCTGCCGACGGTTCAGACTGGATAGTTAAATTCAGGCATATATACGACTCTGCAAATATCGGGAGAATTGAGTATCGATACATGAGTACTGCACAGAGGTGCGGTATTGTCATTCCTGAAATACGCCTCATCAAGGACCGCTACTTTTCGATAAAGAGGTTCGATATAAGGAATGGGCATCGCGTCCATACACTCACGGCGGCGGCCCTTCTGCAGTCAGATTTCCGCACTCAGAACATAGATTATGTAAACCTTCTTGCTCTGACCGGCTATCTTACTCAGGATCCGGTGCAGGTGGAGCAGATGTTTCGTAGGATGGTATTCAATATTGTATGCGCCAATAAGGACGATCACGCCAAGAACTTCAGTTTCATATGCGAGAACGGCAGATGGGAGCTTGCTCCTGCGTACGACATTACTTATTCTCCGGAGGGCACCGGAGGCGAGCATGCTACGTCTGTCAGATACTCCGTCAATCCGGGTCTTGAAGACATCATTTCTGCCGGCACGGGCATCCGCATGAGCAGAAAACGCTGCACTGAAATCATCGAAGAAATCGAGTCCGTATGCAGCACGGAGCTTGATATTGATAAGATGGTAAAAATCAGACGTTAAAATCGGGAATGCCGAATGGAAGACGAAAGTTGACGGGAAATAGCTAAATTTGGAAGAATGCGGCTTCGGGCGGGCATGATGATTTGTAAGATCTGGTTAAGATATAATAGAGATATGCAGAAAAGAAATGTGGCCCTGATTACGGGGGTGACCGGGCAGGACGGAAGCTATCTGGCTGAGCTTCTGCTCGAGAAAGGTTATGATGTGCATGGAGTGATACGGCGTTCGTCGGTGGATTACCGGGAGCGCATAGCGCATCTTGAAGGCCGTCCCAATTTCCATCTGCATTACGCCGACATGAGCGACTCCATGTCCGTCGCCCAGGTCGTGGGCAAGGTGCGTCCTACGGAAATATATAATCTCGCCGCGCAGAGCCATGTGCAGGTGTCGTTCGATTCCCCTGAATATACCGTGAATGTGGATGCGGTGGGGGTGCTGAGGATACTGGAAGCGGTGCGCATCTGCGGCCTTGCGGACAGCTGCCGCATATACCAGGCATCCACCTCGGAACTGTACGGCAAGGTGGAGGAAGTGCCGCAGAATGAAAACACGCCCTTCCACCCCTATTCCCCCTACGCCGTGGCCAAACAGTACGGCTACTGGATAGTCCGGGAATACCGTGACGCCTATGGCATGTTCGCCTGCAACGGCATCCTGTTCAACCACGAAAGCGAACGCAGAGGCGAAACCTTCGTCACCCGAAAGATTACCCTGGCCGCCGCGCGCATCCGTCAGGGCAAGCAGGACAAGCTCTACCTCGGCAACCTCTCCAGCCGCAGGGACTGGGGATACGCCCGGGACTACGTGGAATGCATGTGGCTGATCCTGCAGAATGAGAAGCCGGACGACTTCGTAATAGCCACGGGAGTGCAGCACACGGTGAGGGAATTCGCCACGCTCGCTTTCAGCTATGTCGGCATCGAACTGGAATGGAAAGGCGAAGGAGCGGACGAAAAAGGCGTGGACAAGGCCACCGGTAAGGTTCTGGTGGAAGTTTCGCCCGATTTCTACCGCCCTACGGATGTGGTGAACCTCTGGGGAGACCCTACCAAGGCCAAGGCCGAACTCGGATGGAATCCGTCCAAGACCTCTTTCGAGGAACTGGTCAGGATAATGGTGGAGAGCGACATGCGCAAGGTGGCGGCTGACGATGCCGCATCCCGGGTACGTGTCAATCTGGAGGAATACCTGGAAAAAGGCATCGTGAAGTGATGTTGGACAAGAATTCAAAAATATATGTGGCCGGGCACCGCGGACTTGTGGGCTCGGCCATCTGGAACAACCTGAAATCCAGAGGATACGGCAATCTGGTAGGCAGGACCCATGCCGAACTCGACCTCACGGACCAGCTTGCGGTAAAGAAGTTCTTCGATGAGGAACGTCCCGACGCGGTGGTGCTTGCGGCCGCATTCGTCGGAGGAATCATGGCCAACTCCCTGTACAGGGCGGACTTCATCATGCAGAACATGAAGATCCAGTGCAACGTGATAGAGCAGGCCTACCTGCATCATGTGCGGAAGCTGCTTTTCCTCGGCTCCACCTGCATCTACCCCAAGAACGCTCCGCAGCCGATGAAGGAAGACGCTCTTCTGACATCTCCACTTGAATACACCAACGAGGAATATGCCATAGCCAAGATAGCCGGCCTTAAGATGTGCGAAAGCTACAATCTCCAGTACGGTACGGACTACATAGCCGTCATGCCGACCAACCTGTACGGGCCCAATGACAACTTCCACCTTGAAAACTCCCACGTGCTTCCGGCCATGATGCGCAAGATCTACCTGTCCGGACTGCTGCACGAAGGAAACTGGGATGCAATCCGCAGAGACATGGACAGGCGTCCCGTCAATCCCGACGACAGGCTTCGTGCCGTGATAGGCGAGGGGAACGTGGACGGGAACAGCCCGCGCGACCGGGTGGAAAAGGCCCTGGCCTTCTATGGCATCGAGGACAACAAGGTCACCCTGTGGGGTGACGGCTCTCCGCTCCGGGAGTTCCTATGGTCCGAAGACATGGCCGATGCTTCCGTGCACATCCTTCTCAATGTGGGCTTCTCAGACATCATAGGCGTGGAGAAGTACTCAAGCGTGTTCTACGGCGCGAAAACCGACGGAGAAGTCGACCGCAACAACTCCGAAGGCAGGGGAGGAGCGATTCCTTCTCTGGGCGAGATCCGTAACTGCCACATCAATGTCGGCACGGGCAAGGAACTCACCATAAAGGCGCTGTCGCACCTGGTTGCGGATGCGGCCGGGTTCGGAGGAGAAATCGTCTGGGACAGCACCAAGCCGAACGGCACTCCGCGCAAGCTCATAGACGTGGGCAAGCTTCACAGCCTCGGATGGCGGCACAAAGTCGAGATAGAGGACGGCGTGCGGCGGCTGTACGAATGGTACAGGGGAACTCTTGAGTAAGTTCCCCTGATTTCATGTCATTTCCTGGTCTTGCGGCGGTGCGATTTCTTCTTCATGCGGCTTCTTGCCACGGCGTAGGCGGCACCGGCTACCGCCACGATTATGACCACATAGACCCATGCGCCCATGTTGTCGCCCTTTACCCTCTGCCACATTTCCAGCATTGCCCGGGTGCGATCTCCCGAATCATGCATCATCGTGCAGCGGTCGACGACCGACCGGTCGGGGTACATCACGGGATCGAGACGGGCGTTTTCAGCTCCTTCACCGAAGAAGTAGGCGGCGTTCACGCCCTGGGGGTACTCCGTGGAGTCGGACATGGCCTCCAGCACTTCGGGTGAAGCGATTACGCTCACATAGCCGGTGGCATCCATGTTGCGGATGGCGTTCTCCGGTTTGCACATGTAGTTTATGAAATAGCGGGCTGCCTTGGTGTTCCTGGCGTATTTGGGGATTACCCAGCCGTCGAACCAGTAGTTGCTGCCCTCGTCGGGAATTTTCCATTTCAGGGGCGTTCCCACTTCTTTGCCTTCTTCTATGGCCCATTTGGCGTCACCGCTCCAGGTGAAATTCAGCCAACCTTTTCCCTGAACCATTCTTTCCTTGCCGAAATCCTGCTCCCAGCCTGCGATGTTGCTTTTGCAGGATTTCAGGTAGTTTTCCACCAGAGCTATGGACTCGTCCGAGCTGTCGTAGGCGAGCTGTTCCCTGGTGACTTTTCCGGATTTTATGTCGTCCTGCCTGAGCATCATGAGCAGCGGGCCGTACACGTCCCTGAACGCATCCTTTACGAACAGGTGTCCGGCGAACTTGGAATTCGCTATCGCGCTCCACGATGTCACCTCGTCATCGCTGACGTAGTCTGAGTTGTAGAGAAATCCCGTCGTGCCCCACATGTATCCCACGGCGTAGTCGTTGGCGTTCTTGCCCGAACCGTCCACCTGGTTGAACATCTCCTTGATGAAGGGAGACACGTTCTCGTCTATGTAGTTCTCTCCTTCTCCGAAATCCTTGTCTATGGGCAGAAGCAGGTTGTTGCGGAGCATCCTTTCTATGATGTAGTCCGACGGGCACACCACATCGTAGTCCTCGTGGCCTTTTTCTATCTTGGTGAGCATTATCTCGTTGATGTCGAACAGGCTGTAGATGATCTTAATGTCTTCGCCCGTCTGCTCCTTGTACCACTTGGGGAAATCTTTGTAAAGCAGGTCTTCGTCTATGTAGTCGGCCCAGTTGTAGATTTTCAGGACTTTCTGGCGGTCGCCCCCTTCTTCTTGAGCGGAGGCCTGGATGCCGGTCAGGGCGGCCAGGGCCGCGATGAGGAAAAGTTTAAGTTTTTTCATTATCAGTAAATTTTTATTTTTCCATGGTTATGCTGCGCCTGCTCCGCCTTCCGGAGCATCCTTCTCTGGCGTATGTTCACCGTCACGAGAAGCAGCAGCACGGTCACGAATATCAGGGTCGAGAGCGCCCTCAGTTCCGGGGTGAGCCCGCCCTTGCGCGCATCCGCGTAGATGTAGGTGGATATTGTCTCCAGGCCGTTGTTGCCCTTGGTGAAAAGGGTGACGGCGAAGTCGTCTATGGACATGGTGAATGAAAGGATGAGCCCCGAAATCATTCCCGGCCTTATCTCCGGAATGATGACCTTGCCGAGGGCCTGCGCCGGCGTTGCGCCCAGGTCCAGGGCGGCCTCGTAGATGTTGGGGTTCATCTGTCTCAGCCTCGGCATGACGCTCAGTATGACGTAGGGCGTGCAGAACGCTATGTGGGCGAGGATTACCGTGGTGTAGCCCTGCGATATCCCTATGCTCACGAACAGCAGGAACAGCGACACGCCCGTTATGATGTCCGGGTTGAGCATCGGGATGTTGTTCACGAAAGTGATGGTCTTGCGTGCCGCGCCCTTCATGTTGTAAATGCCTATCGCCGAGATTGTCCCGAGTATCGTGGATGCGACCGAAGCTATGGCGGCTATTATGAGGGTGTTGGCTATCGCCATGAGCATGGAGCTCTTCACTCCGCCCGCGAATATGTTCTTGTAGAGGTCCAGGGAAAATCCCGTCCAGCTGCCGAGCACTTTCGCCTTGGTGAAGGAGAAGATGATGATTATGAGGATGGGAGCGTAGAGGGCTATGAGAACGGCCCATACGTATGCCTGCGCGAGTATCTTCTTCATCATATCATCCCTCCCTCGACGCTGTTGTCCTTACCGCCTGTAAAGAGGCTGGTCATGCCGATGATTACCAGCATGATAAGCGAGAGCGTAGCTCCGTAGTTCCACATCGTGTTGTTTATGTTGTCCTGGATAATGGTTCCGAAGAGTTTTATGTTGTTGGACGTGAGGAGCTCTGCTATGGCGAACGTGGATATGGTCGGCATGAAGGTCATGAGTATCCCGCTGTAAACTCCGGGCATGGACAGCGGCACTATGACTTTCCTGAACACCTGGTCCGACGTCGCCCCCAGATCCTGGGCGGCTTCCACGAGGGAATGGTCCATTTTCTGGAGCACGTTGTAGACAGGGTATATCATGAACGGCAGATAGTTGTAGACCATGCCGAAGATGAGCGCCCCCTGGCCGAGAGGCAGCCTCAGGAAGTCGAACAGCGAGACGGTCGCGAGCGTGCGTATCAGCACGTTTATCCACATCGGGAGGATGAACAGGATGATCGTGACCTCCGAACGGTTCAGCTTCTTGTTGCTGAGGATGTACGCCACGGGATAGCCGATGAGGATGCACAGCGCGGTGGTAATCATGGCTATTCCTATGGAATATAGAAATGTGTTCACCGTCTCCCTGTCGTGGAAGAAGCGTATGAAGTTCTGCAGGGTGAAGTGCCCGTTTCCGTCGGAGAAAGCATAGACTCCTATCAGGACAAGGGGCAACACCGTGAAGATGAGCATGTAGATGGAGTATGGAAGGGCCCAGTTGGCTCTCCTGCTGATTGCTCCGGAAAGTGTCCTTGCCATTTTACAGCTTCGTGATTTTCATGTCCTTGGCGGCTATGTTTATGCCTACAAGGTCCCCTTTGTCCCATACGTCGTCCGTGTCCACGAACACTTTCTCGCCGTCGTCGGTCTTCACCGTCAGGTGGTAATGCTTTCCGTTGTACAGGATCGTGTCCACCTGGCCCCAGCTTGTCCCGTCGTCCTGGCTGTCCATGAGCTCCACGGCAGGGAATTCCACTTCCACGCGGACTTTGTCCCCCTCTTTCAGATCCTGCGCCGCACCTTCGCAGTCGAACTCCGTTCCGAGCATTCTTACGGTGGAGGGTGAGGTCATTTCCCCTTCGAAACTGTTGCGGACGCATTCCTTGTGCATGACCTGTATGTCGTAGGGCTTTATGTACATGCCGACTTCGTCTTCGTAGGCGTCGTAGTCCTGCACGAGGATTTCATAGCCTTCGTCGGTGACCACCGTCATCTCGTAGTGGATGCCTTTGAAGATGCATGATGTCACCTTGCCCCTGAACTGCTCGTGCTCCATGCCGGGTTTGCCGATGTAGATGTCTTCCGGGCGTATGACCACGTCCACCTGGGTGTTCTCCCCGAAGCCTTCGTCCACACATTCGAAGTCGTGGTCGAGGAAGCGCACGAGGCGGTCCTTTATCATCACTCCGTTCAGGATGTTGCTTTCTCCTATGAAATCGGCCACGAAACAGTTCTGCGGCTCGTTGTAGATGTCCTTGGGGGAGCCTATCTGCTGGATGCGCCCTTCGTTCATCACCACCACGGTGTCGCTCAGGGTCAGAGCCTCCTCCTGGTCGTGGGTGACGTAGATGAAGCATATCCCCAGCTGCTTGTGCATTTCCTTGAGTTCCATCTGCATGTCTTTCCTCATTTTCAGGTCGAGGGCGGACAGGGGTTCGTCCAGCAGAAGGATGGATGGACGGTTTATGATGGCGCGGGCTATGGCCACCCTTTGCTGCTGTCCTCCGGAAAGGGAATCCACGTCGCGGTCTTCATAGTCGCTCATGGTCACCATTCTGAGGGCCTTGCGTACGCGCCTGTCTGTTTCGTCGTTCGGAATCTTCTTGAGTTTGAGTCCGAACGCCACATTGTCATATACGTCGAGGTGGGGGAACAGGGCATAGCGCTGGAACACGGTGTTCAGCTTTCTCAGGTGCGGGGGAGTGTCCGTTATGTCCTTCCCTTCCATGAGGATTCTGCCGCTGTCCGGTTTCAGAAATCCCGCAAGCATGCGCAGCAGAGTGGTCTTTCCGCATCCGGACGGGCCGAGGAAGGTGACGAATTCGCCTTCGCGTATGTTCAGGTTTATGTCTTCGAGCACCGTTTTTCCGTCAAATGACTTGGAGATGTGCTCGATGCTTATGATCGTATTGTTCGAGGTCATTTTTAAGTCAGATTGCTTTGAGTTCCGCCGGCGTTCTTTTTTCCTTTTTCCTTCTTTTGGCTCCGCTCAGGTCGAAGCTGTACAGAGCTCCTATGCTCAGGGACAGCTGGTCTTTGGAAAAGGTGTTCATGGCAGCCACGGCATGCAGTCTGAGGTCCCGGCTGCCTTTTATGGGATAGTAGTGCAGGCCTATGCCGCCGTAGAAGCAGTTCCCGTGGTCCGTGAAGCGGTTGCCGTCTTCGTACAGCGCTCCGGGGACGAACGAGCTGTCGGGGGCGGCGAAGAAGTCATGTCTTCTGGCCGAGTCGAAGCCCGCTTTTGCGAAGAGTTCGGCCTTGTCGCCGGCCGCATACTGCACGGTTCCGCTCACTGAATTCTCCTGGGCGAAGAATTTCTTCATGCTGTTCACTCTGGCCTGCAGGTCGAGGGTGAAGGTGAAGTCTCCGCTGTAGAAGCGGTTGCCGAGTCCTATTATGCCGAGGTATTTTCCTTTTGAGTATTCCATCATGTTTACCGCCCAGATGGACCGGTAGTTTTCGTATTCTCCGTACCAGCCTGCGGATATGGTCTTCAGATGTCCGCCCTCGCCGTACCACGATTTGCCGAAGGGGTGTTCCGAGAAAGGCGATGACATGATCTGCAGCAGGAACTGCGATGTTTCGTCCGGAGAGGTCCATGCGGCTTTTGCGCCCCACTGGTAAACCTGGGCCATGTTCCAGAAGTAGCTGTTCATGTTCGGATGGCTTTCGTAGTCGTAGGCGTCTTCCTCGAAGCTGCCTATGGTTATCATGTCCTTGCCGAGCGTGAAGTCCCAGCTGCCGAAGTTGAGGCCTATGTAGCCCATGTCAAGCCAGTTGGTGTAGTCGCTGCGGAACAGGTTGGCGGAATTCTTTCCGTCCCCGTCAATCGTGTAAAGTTCTCCGGGATGTGTCGAGAGCCAATGGTTAGAGAAGAAATAGGTCAGACGGCTGCCGATGTTGCCCTCGATCTGAGTGTAGAGAGATGTGGATCCGAAGTCGAAGTCGCTCCCCGCTCTCTTGCTGAAAGGGATGTAGGGGTTCGCGTCGAAGCGCGGGATCACGCGCACCTCGATATCATTGCCTTCGGAGTGCTCAGCCTCTTGAGCAAAGGCAAGCGAACCACTTAGTAAAGTAGTAAGAAGAAAAAGCGTTTTTCTCATTTCCCATAAAAAGAGATTCTAAATTAAACATAGCGGATTATCGTGCCGTCCTTTCCTTTTTCAGTCAGGAAAAAAGGGCAATCCGCCCACCTTCGCAAAATGCGGTGCAAAAATACACAAAATTGGATTTATCAGATACGATTCGACAAAAAAATAGGGTGACTGATCAGCCGATAAGACTTTTTAGTCACCCTTTCGTGTGTCAAAAGCTTGAGGTACAAGCTTATTTCTTGATTTTCTCGTATCCGTAGCGGGCCTCTTCGCCGAGCTCCATCTCTATCTTCATGAGACGGTTGTACTTGGCGATGCGGTCGGTGCGGCTGAGCGAGCCGGTCTTGATCTGGCCGCTGTTGGTGGCCACGGCGATGTCGGCGATCGTGGTGTCCTCGGTTTCGCCTGAGCGGTGCGAGGTGACGGTGGTGTAACCGTTGCGGTGAGCCATCTCTATCGCGTCAAGAGTTTCGGTAAGTGAACCTATCTGGTTGACCTTGATGAGGATGGAGTTGCCCGCACCCATTTCGATGCCTTTGCGGAGGTACTTCACGTTGGTGACGAAGAGGTCGTCGCCCACGAGCTGGCAGCGGTCGCCGATAGCCTTGGTGAGTCTTACCCAACCGTCCCAGTCTTCCTCTGAAAGACCGTCCTCGATGCTGTCGATAGGA
>CAYTYL010000055.1:0-11447 GCA_964441715.1 uncultured Muribaculaceae bacterium | reverse complement strand
CCCGGACGACATCATCATCACCACCGGCGGATCGGAAGCGGTCCTGTTCGCTTTTCTGGCGTGTCTGAACCCGGGGGATGAAATCATTGTTCCGGAACCGGCATACGCAAACTACATGGCTTTCGCAATTTCGGCCGGAGCGGTAATCAGAACCATCACTTCCACCATTGAAACAGGCTTCGCCCTCCCCCCGTCAGAAAAATTCGAGGCAATGATAGGGCCGAAGACCAAAGGCATTCTCATCTGCAATCCGAACAACCCTACAGGATACATCTACACGGCCGAGGAGATGGAGAACATCCGCAAAATAGTACGTGACCACAATCTGTTCCTGTTTTCGGACGAAGTGTACAGGGAATTCGACTTCAGCGGGGCGGAATACATCTCTACCATGCACCTCAAAGGGATAGAGGACAATGTCGTACTGATAGATTCCGTTTCCAAGAGATACTCGGAATGCGGCATAAGAATCGGTGCCATCGTGACCAGAAATGCCGAACTGAGGAAAATAATCATGAAATTCTGCCAGGCGAGGCTCAGCCCTCCACTCATAGGCCAGATCGTCGCCGAAGCATCCATAGAAGGAACCGAGGACTATTCCAAGGCCGTTTTTGAAGAATACCGCAAAAGAAGGGACTTCTTCATGAAAGAACTCAACGACATCCCCGGAGTGTATTCTCCGATCCCCGGCGGAGCGTTCTACACCGTAGCGGCCCTGCCTGTCGATGATGCGGAGGATTTCTGCAAATGGTGTCTTTCCGACTTCGTCTACAATGACGGGACGGAACTGGGATGCGGCAAAGACGGGAAACCGTACGTCGGTGAATCCGTAATGATGGCCCCTGCAGACGGTTTCTACTCCACTCCGGGCTGCGGGAAAAATCAGGTCAGACTGGCTTACGTACTGAACATAAAAGACCTCGGACGCTCCCTGCTTGTTCTCAGGAAAGCACTCGAGGCCTACAATTCACGCTAAAGCTCTACGTTCCTAAATACTCTGATGCGGACCGCTTCCGCTTCTGTGCTCATGACCGATTCCGGACTCCGGACGGATCGTGGCAGGAACGGACAGAGCAGCCTTCACATCCTCATCCATGGCAAGATAGAGTTTGTAGAAAGCGTTGTCTCCCAGTTTTGAATACCGTCCTACAAGTGCTCTCAGCTGAGGGACAAGATAGGGTGCGGTTTTGTTCCACTCATTGTCGGAAGAAGGACGAAGTCCGTCCCTGGAATAGGCAAAGGCCTTGAAGTCTTCCGCAATGTTGATGGAGTCCAGGAATTTTTCCAGCGTGCCGAAATCATCTATATTCCCAAGACGCCCCTTGTACCTGTCAAAGACAGAAGACGCATAACGCATTGCCGTAGCCTTCCTGTTGCAGTCCTGGTAGAATTTCGTAGCTCTGGTCGTGTCCACCGGTACGAACAGATCGGGTATTATTCCTCCGCCTCCGTATACCGTACGTCCTCCGACGGTTTTGTATGCCGCCGTGCTGTCGACCTTTATGCTGTCCTCCGCAAACATCTCTCCATCCGAATAACGCCTGTATATGTCGTAGCCGTAGTCAGCGGAATAAGGCTTCTGTATGCATCTGCCGGAAGGCGTGTAGAAACGCGCCACGGTGATTCTGAGACCGGATCCGTCGGAAAAATACAGAGGTTCCTGCACAAGGCCTTTCCCGAACGAGCGCCTTCCCACGATGACTCCCCTGTCGTTGTCCTGGACGGCACCGGCGAAAATCTCGCTTGAGGAAGCCGTGGACTCGTTTATGAGGACCACCACCGGGATATCCTTAAGAATCCCCTTTCCAGTTGCCGTATAGTTTTCCTTCTTTCTGTGCAGACCCTGCAGATACACGATTTCGTCACCTTTTCCCAGAAACATGTCACAAAGCAGCAATGCCTGGTCGAAGTATCCACCCGTATTGTCCCGCAGGTCGAAGATGAGTTTCTTCATTCCTTCTCCGCTAAGCTTCACGGCAGCGTCCGACATCTCGGCATAGGTGTTTCGGGAAAACTTCGCGAGACGTATGTACCCCGTAGTGTCGTCTATCATGAAAGCGGCATCTATGCAGTGGACGGGTATCTTGCCTCTTGTTATCTCAAAGGGTATCAGTTCGCCGTCTCTGTTCACGGTAAGTTTCACCTTGGTCCCGGACGGGCCTTTCATCCTGCGGACCATGCTGTCCTGAGGGAATCTGACTCCGGCTATGGTCGAATCATCTATGCTGATGAGACGGTCGCCCTGCTTCAGCCCTACCTTTTCCGACGGACCGCCCGGGATAACCTCCAGAACGACGGCCGTATCGTTGGGGACATTGAACTGTATGCCGATTCCGTCGAAGTTGCCGGCAAGTTCCTCATCGCTCGCCTGGCGTTGCTGAGGAGGAAGATAGACGGAATGAGGATCGAGCTGAGCCAATGCTGCGGTGACCGCGGCATCTGTAAGCTTGCTCACATTGACAGTATCCACATAATTGTCCTGAACTTCCTTCAAGATGACATTCAGTTTCTGCCAATTGTCATAGGAGACCCTTCTGCCTTTGCCTCCGGCGGCCTTGCCCACGGTGACGGCGAGCAGGACTCCCAGTATGACTCCGAGCAACGCGGCCAGATAAACGCTTCTGTCCTTAGATTCCATCTTAATCCAACTTTTCCACTTCAACCCCGGCCCTGCGAAGGAGATCAACTCCGTCCGTGAGCCTGTATTCGTCTCTATAGACCACTCTCTTGATTCCCGCCTGTATTATGAGCTTGGCGCATTCGATACAGGGCGAGTCCGTAATGTATAGGGTCGACCCCTCGCTGCTGTTTCCGGACTTCGCCACTTTGGTTATGGCATTCGCCTCCGCATGAAGGACATAAGGCTTTGTTATCCCGTCTGCATCTTCGCATACGTTTTCAAATCCGGAAGGGGTGCCGTTGTACCCGTCCGAAATAATCATGTTGTCCTTCACAAGCAAAGCTCCTACCTGCCGTCTCTTGCAGTAGGAGTTCTTTGCCCATATGGCAGCCATTTCTATGTAGCTTTTGTCAAATTTGCTCATCGCGGATTAATTGCGCTGATACAGATATCTCTTTATGCTGCGCTTCGGTGTCCTTTCAAAATCCTCGGGCATAAACTCGATTTTCTTGATTTTGGCATAATTCGGAATTTCCTTGTTGATTTCAGGAAGAGACGCTTCAAGTCTCTTTTCGAGATCCTGTCTCGAGAGTCCGTCCAGTTCCCCCTGATGATAGTCGGGATAGACGAGAGCTATGAGATTGCCGTGATCTTCAATCACAAGGGAATCGACCACATAGGAGACGTTGTTTATGACGGCTTCAAGCTCTTCGGGATAGATGTTCTGCCCGGAAGGACCGAGGATCATGCACTTGGAACGGCCGCGGAGATAGAGGTAACCGTCTTTGTCCATTACTCCCATGTCGCCCGTATTGAACCATCCGTCATCCGTGAACACCGCCTTGGTGGCATCCTCGTTCTTGTAATAGCCGAGGAACACGTTAGCACCGCGGACATAGACTTCTCCCGCCACGTTTTCGGGATCTTTGGAATCTATCTTTATCTCCATGTTGGGGGCGGCCTTTCCGCATGAGTTCAACCTGGTCTGATTCCAGTGCGCATAGGCTATTATGGGGGCACATTCCGTCATGCCGTATCCCACGGTGTACGGGAAGCCGATGGAATGGAAAAATTCCTCGACTTCGGGATTGAAAGCAGCTCCGCCGAGAATCACCTCTTCGAAATTGCCGCCGAACGTGTTGACCAGTTCGGTGCAGAATTTCTTCTGCACAATCTTGTCAAGAACGGGCAGCTTGAAGAAAATCTTGTTTCTGTCGATTATGGGCTTGAGCTTTGACTTGTAGATTTTCTCTATTATGAGAGGAACGGCGATGATGATGCCGGGATGAATCTCCGAGAACGCCTGCATGATGACCTTCGGACTCGGAACCCTGGTAAGGAAGTGGACATGGGCGCCGATGGTCATCTCGAAAAGGAATTCGAACATCATTCCGTACATGTGGGCGGAAGGCAGCATGGACACCACCTCCGAAGTCGGTCCCATCTGAGGCTCTACCGAACATGCGAACTGCACATTGGAAACCAACGCACGGTAAGGAATCATCACACCCTTCGAGAACCCGGAAGTGCCGGAAGTGTAGTTGATCATGGCCAGTTCTTCCGGACCGTCTTCATAATAGTTCAAGTCCGTTTTCTCAAAATTGTTCGGATAGCGCTTTCCGAAACTTTCGTTGAGATGCTCCCTGACATTCGAAAGCTCCTTCGTCTTGGCATAAAGAAACTTGAAGGTATTGATCTGGACGATTACGAAAAGATTGGGCATCTCCTCCGGATTGAGGCCTTCATAGACCACGTCATCCACAAACAGCACTTTCGCATCCGAATGGTTGACAAGATAATGGATGTTCCCCGGCTTGAACTCATGCAGAATGGGCACGGCCACTGCACCATAGGTGATCGCCGCAAGAAAACTCACGCCCCAGTTGGCCTGGTTTCTCGAACAGATGGCCACTTTGTCTCCCTTCTGCAGACCGCACTGCTCGAAAGCTATGTGCAGTTTGGCTATACGCCTCGCCACGTCTCTGTAGAACAAGGTGATGCCCTGATAATTGGACAGAGCCGCCCTGTCCCAGTTTTCCTGGAAACTCTTTTCGAAAGTTTTGTTTAAAGATGTGAATTCCATAATTTTCTGATTAAAGTTTGACTCTCCGTCTCTTGCCGTCGAAGCAGGTGACGAACACATTGCCGTCCTCCATGACAATCTGACTGTCGGGACGTATCATTTTACTACCGGAGAACCGTACCACAGGCTCTCCTCCCATGAAATCATAAAAAAGAAGCTGGACTGAAGTCCTGACGGCCCAATATTTTTTTCCGCCCGATACCGTCAGCTCGGGGACCGATTTAATGGTATCCTCGCTGACAATCCCTTTCCAACCGTCCTTGACTCTTCCGTGGAGGTCATACATGCCCACGGTATTGTCTGAGTGAAGCACTAGAACCGTATAACCCTTCGCACCCGTAAAATCAAACGCGGCAGGCCCGAGGACAATCTCCTTTCCGAGATCGACCGGGAAGGGTTTGACGAACCTTCCGAGCCTGTCCAGCAGATAGAGTTTAGAGCCCGAGGCGAAGAGGAACTGAAGCTTGCCGTTGTTATAATAGTCTATGGTCTCGACCCTCCCGCAAAGCTTACCCTTGAAAGGAATGGCCCACAGCCCTTTGCCGTTTTCGTCCTTCAGGCTTATGCTGCCGTTGGCCGCCTGGCTGAGGCTGTTTTTCTTGCCAGTCCCGGAATTGGTCACTTCAAAAGGGCCTGACGGAACATAAACCACGGTATCCTTGACCGCCGTCACCGGAGCTTTCCTGTCCGGCGCGACATTCGCTCTCAGCAAGCGGAAGTCCACTTCCGAACCCTTCACGGTCAGCAGCGCAGCCTCGTCCGTTACGCCGGCAAGAGTCTTTTTCAGACTCATGGCCAAAGACGGACGGAAGATCGCATCCAGCATGGAAGGCATAAGAGAGAGCGAGTAATAGGCATTGACATTCACTTCTTTGCCGGGAACTTCCATGCCCATGGCAGAAAGATTCACCTTAAGCTTGTCGCCCGTATCCAAAGACAGGGCCCTGGCAGAACCGAATACAAGCCATCCGTCACGATATCTGACACAGCTGTCGTCAACCTTGAAGAAATCGCCGAACAAAGCTCCGGCAAATCCGCCGTATGCGTTCGGATAAGGCTCGGCACAATCCTTCAGGCTCTTGCGGCCGCTGCCCCTCAGAATCACATCGGCATTCTCCTTGCCGGGCCTGATGTACAGAAGAGGCCTGAGGGTGTCTCCGTCAGGGACTACCGCCTTGACCACTTCCTTTATGTCCAGGGATGAGGCCCATGACGAAGGTTTCATCCCTGCTTCCTTTTCAAGCATTTCGCAAGCCTGGCCGTATTTTTCCAGTTTTCCGTCGGCATCGAGACAGAAGCGGTAAGCCTCAGAATAGGAAGCCACATCGGCAAATGAAATGGACAATGCGAACAAAGCGGAAGCCGGAACTGCGGAAGCGAAGCGCTGTTCTCCGCCGGCCGCCTTCTTGAGCACGTTTATGTAAGCTCTCTGGTCCTTTTCGTCGGCCACCGACAGTCCGTCAAGAAAATATGACTTCTGTCCGTCCCTGCTGAACGAGAATGCCGTCCAGTCGGCCACCTTGGAAAAGAAAGAACCATATGTGGAATACGGACGAAGAAGGTCCGAACCCAGCAGTTTGGAAATGTAGTCGTGCGAAATGAAAAGAATGTCGTCCCCTCCGGCAGATGCGGCAGCCTCCGAAAAAGAAGGCTTGTCAAAGACCGAAGCACCGCTTTCAAGATGCCTCACCGATGCCGTAAGCAATGTCTCTGAGGATGAAACGAGAAGAAGCGAATATCTGTGGACAGGATTGTCCTCCGCCGTCATGTCCCTGCAGCTGACGAACCTGGAATGAAGTCCGGAGCCGGCCGCGATGGAAAGAAGGGATTTCACTTCGGAGCTGGTGTCCGCAGCCTGCTTCCCCGCAGACAGGATAAGCACCGGTTCCATGTTTCCTATGTAATGAAGCGAAAGCACGGCAGGTTCTTTGGAAAGGCTTCCGAGCGGACGTCGTCCGAGCGAGTCCATGAAATCACGGAAAGGGTGTGCCGGACGCCGTGCATCCGTAAGAATATAGCCCAGGACATGGGAAGAATCCTCAAGTGCGGAAACCGCCGAGGAGAACTTTTTGAAACTCATAAGCACGGCCGCATCGGAGGGAACCGCCGAGACAAGGCAATAATCCGCTCTGTCCTGAACGGCCGCGACGCTCCCGTCTTCGTCACCATCCCCGGAATAAAGCATGACAACCGAAACGATGATGATCGCAAGCAGAGCAGAAAGGCCTGAAATGCAGAATATCAGTGCTTTTTTGTTCATTACACTACCAAATGCAATTTGACAAAGATAGTAGAATATTTTGTTATGTCCTACAAAAAAAAGGTGGCCGGGAAAAACCCGGCCACCCGAACTGAATATGTAGCCCCACGTGGAATCGAACCACGATTTAAAGTTTAGGAAACTTCCGTTCTATCCGTTGAACTATGGGGCCGCAAGTCTTCCTCTCTTCCGCAGGCAGACTACTCCGCGCTCTTCTGAATTATCTGACGTCCTCTATAGTAGCCGCACTCAGGGCATACTCTGTGATAAATCACGGTAGCACCGCAATGAGGGCAGGTTGCAAGAGTAGGAACTGCAGCAAAATCGTGGGTTCTTCTCTTGTCCCTTCTCTGCTTGGAAAGTTTGTGTTTCGGATGTGCCATTTTATAAACTTTTTAATTAATAATCAATTAAAGCCCGTCTAATTGTCAAACAATCCTTTCAAGACGGAAAAAGGATTGTCATCAGCGTCTCTGACAGCTGACGTGGAATCTTCATCCGGCATCTCAGACACCAGGTACTTCATCACCGCAGGATTGCATTTTCCCTCCGGATGAGTTTTCTTCAGCGGAAGAGAAAGCATACAATAGTCATAGACTGTCTGCGCCATGTCCACGACGGTCTCTCCCTCCGGAAGATAAACTGTTTCCCTCTCCTCCTCTCCGGAAGAAGCATCTTCCGCGGCAGGCCCATCGCCGAATTTGACGCTGAGTTTCACGTCCCTGGACAGAGGCAGTTCCAAAGCTTCGGAACATCTGTCACACGGAACGGTGAGACTTCCTTCGAGAGTGCAGTCGATTCCAATGAATCCGCCCGACTTCTCCAGAAAAAAATCCGCGTCCACATCCGCATCGATGATATCTGAACAGCCAAATTCTTCAAAGAACTCCTTGCTTAAATGACGGGAGAAAACATGTTTCCGTCCGCCTTTCCCGTTCAGGGGAATCTTAAAATCCTCGTTCATAGTCTGTCAAGCTATAAACAACCTCTAAATGGGGATGCAAATTTAAGCAAATCTTTTGGATTAGCAATTTTCAGCATCGCTTTTTCTCTTTCTGTCCAAAGGATCGAGAAGAATCTTGCGCAGACGCATGTAATGAGGAGTAACCTCGACAAGTTCATCTTCCTGTATGTATTCCAAAGCCTCTTCAAGAGAGAACTTCACTGCAGGAGGCAGGATAATCTTGTCATCGCTGCCCGCAGCGCGGACATTGGTAAGCTTCTTGGTTTTGCAGATATTCACATTGAGATCGAAGTCCCTGGTATGTTCACCGACGACCTGACCGGCATAGATTTCTTCACCCGGCTCCACGAAGAAACGGCCCCTGTCGAGCAGTTTGTTCATGGAATATGCTATGGCCTCCCCCGTCTCCAGAGACACGAGCGACCCGTTGGTCCTCCTTTCAATCTCGCCTTTGAAAGGCTGGTACTCCTTGAACCTGTGGGCTATGACGGCTTCTCCCTGCGTAGCCGTAAGGAGATTGCTTCTCAGGCCCATAAGTCCCCTGGTAGGAATGTCGAATTCGAGCAGTGTCCTGTCTCCCCTCGGTTCCATGCGCAGGAGAGCACCTTTCCTGCGGGTGGATATCTCTATGGCGGCGCCGACGAACTCTTCCGGCACTTCAATTGAAAGCTCTTCGATAGGTTCGCACCTCTGTCCGTTAATGGTCTTGTCCAGCACCTTGGGCTGACCGACCTGGAGCTCGAATCCCTCGCGCCGCATCGTCTCTATAAGGACTGAAAGATGCAGGACACCGCGCCCGTAGACCACAAAGGAATCCGCATTCAGTCCGGGCTTCACCCTAAGGGCGAGGTTTTTCTCCAGCTCCTTTTCAAGCCTTTCCTTTATATGTCTGGACGTGACATATTTGCCGTCGCGTCCGAAGAAAGGTGAATTGTTGATTGTGAACACCATGCTCATGGTAGGCTCGTCCACCGTAATCGGAGGAAGAGCTTCCGGATTGTCATAGTCCGCTATGGTATCTCCTATCTCGAAACCTTCTATTCCCACCACGGCGCAGATGTCTCCGCACTGTACATCGTCGACGTTTTTCTTGCCGAGTCCGTCAAAGGTCATGAGCTGCTTGATTTTCTGCTTCTCCACGATGTCATAGCGCTTGCAAAGACTTATGTTCATGCCGGTTTTGAGCGAGCCCCTCGTGACCTTGCCCACAGCGATTCTTCCCACATAAGGGGAGAACTCAAGGGAAGAAATAAGCATCTGGGGCGTTCCTTCGACCACCTTCGGGGCAGGAATCACTTCAAGTATGGTGTCCAGCAGAGGAGTTATGTCCTTTGAAGGCGTTTTCCAGTCAGTGGACATCCAACCCTGCTTTGCACTTCCGTATACGGTTTTGAAATCGAGCTGTTCCTCGGTGGCGTTAAGATTGAACATGAGGTCGAACACTTCTTCCTGCACCTCGTCGGGCCGGCAGTTGGGCTTGTCCACCTTGTTGATGACCACTATGGGCTTCTTGCCGAGCTCGAGGGCTTTCTGAAGCACGAACCGAGTCTGCGGCATGCAGCCTTCGAACGCGTCGACAAGCAGAAGGACTCCGTCCGCCATGTTCAGGACTCTCTCGACCTCTCCTCCGAAATCGCTGTGGCCCGGTGTATCTATGATATTGATCTTTACGCCTTTGTACATCACGGAGACGTTCTTCGCAAGAATGGTGATGCCTCTTTCGCGTTCAAGGTCATTGTTGTCCAGAATCAGTTCTCCGAGATTTTCAGGCTTCCTCACAAGATTGGCCTGGTATATCATCCTGTCGACAAGAGTGGTCTTGCCATGGTCAACATGTGCGATAATCGCAATATTCCTAATGTCCATTTTAATAACTCAATTTCCTATATTCATCTGCAAACCGCAAATTTACTAAGTTGTTTTCCCCGCACAAAAATATCTTCATAAAAATTTAGCAATGCGCGGGAAAAACTTTAATTTTGCAAGATATGGAAGCTCATGCGAGAGTTTCAATGTCAAACAACACAAACTGCGTTTAAATGACCGAAAAAATCATCATTCTGGACTGCGGTTCGCAACTTACCCAGCTGATCGGGCGTCGTCTCAGGGAGCTGAACGTCTATTGCGAGATTCTGCCGTTCAACAAAATCCCCGAAATCACTCCTGAAATCAAAGGAGTAATCCTGTCGGGAAGCCCATGCTCGGTGAGGGACGGCAACGCCCCCCGGATGGATCTCGCAGGCATAAAAGGAAAAGTGCCGCTTCTGGGAATCTGCTACGGGGCTCAATATCTCGCCCAAAAATACGGCGGGACCGTGGAAAGCTCCACTTCCCGCGAATACGGAAGGGCCTATCTGGACATCCTGGACAAGAATTCCGAACTCTTCAGGGGCGTGGCCGACCATTCTCAGGTATGGATGTCGCACGGAGACACGATCTCCCGACTTCCCGACGGCACGGAGACGCTCGCATCCACGGCGGAAGTCGCAAATGCAGCTTTCAGGTTCACCGGTGAAGAAACCTACGCCGTGCAGTTCCACCCCGAAGTATATCACACCAAGGAAGGCACCAAGATTCTTTCCAATTTCGCCCTCGGCATCTGCGGATGCAAAGGTGACTGGACTTCCGAATCATTCATAGACACAAGCATAAAGCAGATAAGGGATACCGTCGGCGACGACAAAGTCATCCTCGGACTCAGCGGCGGAGTGGATTCCAGCGTGGCCGCAGTCCTGCTCCACAAAGCGATAGGAGACAATCTCACCTGCATTTTCGTCAACAACGGCCTCCTGAGGAAGAATGAGTTCGAAGACGTGATGGCTTCATATAAAGACATGGGGCTCAACGTCATAGGAGCAGATGCCTCCGCAGATTTCCTGCATGGACTCGCCGGTGTCACCGAGCCTGAAAAGAAGAGAAAAATCATCGGAAAGCTGTTCATAGACACCTTCGAGAAATATGCAAGAAAAATCGACGGTGCCAAATGGCTTGCGCAGGGGACCATCTACCCCGACGTGATAGAATCCGCCGGCATACCGGGCATAGCAAGCAAAATCAAGTCGCATCACAACGTGGGCGGACTTCCTGAAAAGATGAACCTCAAAATCGTGGAACCGCTCAGAATGCTTTTCAAGGATGAAGTAAGAAGAGTCGGAAAAGCTTTGGGAGTGAAAGAGGAGCTTGTCGGCAGACACCCCTTCCCCGGGCCGTCGCTTGCGATTAGGATTCTCGGTGACGTGACGGAAGAAAAACTGAGGGTGCTAAGGGAAGCCGACGACATATTCATAAAAGGACTGAAGGCCTATGATTGCCGTTCACTTCACCTGCCTTCGGCCTCGGATCCCAGAGTCGAAGCCGCCAACCTCTACGAAGCGATCTGGCAGGCGGGAGTGATACTCCTCCCCGTGAAGAGCGTCGGCGTAATGGGTGACGAAAGGACATATGAGAATCCGGTAGCCCTCCGCGCCGTGGTGTCGACAGATGCACTGACGGCGGACTGGTTCCGATTCCCCTACGACTT
>CAYTYL010000054.1:0-11623 GCA_964441715.1 uncultured Muribaculaceae bacterium | reverse complement strand
TGCGGCAGCATAAGCTGAAACGGACTCACGTCCGAGCTCCGACATCATGGAGCAGATGTTGATGATCTTGCCTTCGCGGCGCTCCATCATCTCGGGAAGCACGGCCGAGGAAACGATGAACGGTCCGACCAGGTCGATGTCGATGACCTGCTGGAACTCGGAGCGCTTCATCTGATGCATGGGGATACGCTTGATGATGCCGGCGTTGTTGACAAGAATGTCGATCTGACCGACTTCCTCATGGATCTTCTTGACGAGAGCCTTGACGTCATCTTCCTTGGTAACATCGCACACATATCCGTGAACGTTGCTTATGCCGGCCTCTTTGTAGCTGTCCAGACCCTTCTGGACAAGAGTTTCATTGATATCGTTGAAAACGATATTCTTGATTCCGGCCGCGACGAATGCCTTGGCGATGTTGAAACCGATACCGTAAGACGCTCCTGTAATCCAGGCGTTCTTACCTTCGAGTGAAAACAAATTAGTCATAATGCAAACTAAATATTAAATATATCGTATAACTATTTTAATCTTTCCATTTCGAGCGACGCCCAGATGAAAGGTCCCACCCCTTTGGAGTCATTCGGCCGCACGGGCTCGCTCAGATAATAGGCGAAATCCCCCATCCTGCGGCTGCTCCCTCCGAGACCTCCTACCGAACAGCATTTCTCGATGCTCACCAGGCCGTCCTCGTCCACGCTTATGAATTCGCGGACCACGTCACCGTAAAGCTTCTTGGCATAAGAAAGTTTTTCCTTGTCGAGATAGCCCATGCGGACAGCTTTGAGGAAAGTATAGCTGAACATGGCCGAACAGGTCGCCTCCAGGTAGTTGCCCTCACGTCCGGGCTGGTCGAGCACCTGATACCAGACTCCGCTTTCAGGATCCGCCCATTTCGGAAGTTCCTCACAGATGCCCTGAAGCAGCGAAACGAGCTTCTCCCTTCCGGCATAATCCTCAGGCAGCCAGTCAAGCACATCCAGTATCGCCATGCAATACCAGCCGAGAGCCCTCCCCCAGCAATGCTGCGACTGGCCGGTCACGGGATCGCACCAGAACATGGAACGGGATTCGTCCCAGGCATGGCGGTAGAGTCCGGTGGCCGGGTCGTAAGTATGCTCCGCGGCGACCGTGAACTCGTTGACTATGTCATCGTAAGCCTTGAGCCGTTCTTCTCCGTCCATGTACCGCGACGCATATTCGACATAGAAAGGCTCCGCCATGTACACGCCGTCGAGCCATATCTGGTGAGGATACACGGCCTTGTGCCAGAAGGCGCCTTCGGAAGTCCTCGGCTGCCCGTCTATCTGGCTTTTTACGAGTTCGACGGCCTTGCGGTACTTATCATCCCCGGTCTTGTCGTAGAAGTAAAAGAGCGATTTCCCCGGACATATCAGATCGGTACTGTACGTTTCGGGAGAATATCCTTCTATGCTCCCGTCATCATGGACAATGGCGTCATACCATTTGGCTACATAATCATATACGGCAGTGTCGCCATAGGTCTCATATACGTCCAGAAAGGCCCGCAGCTCCAGACCGGGCGTGTAATTCCATTTGAGCCGTCCGTCGGTATAGTCGAGATATGCGGCATCGGGACAGCGCGTCATCTGCGATTCCGTCATCCGGACGGACATGGGTTTTTCCCCGCTTCCGCAGGAAGAAAACGTGAGTGCGGCCGAAACGGCGACGGAACATATCAAGGCTATCCTTCTCATAGTCTGCTTTTTTATTGAAAATCAGAACTTGCCGCAAAACGGACAAAATATCTAACTAACAAAAATAGCGATATTTATTGCAACTGGCAACAAAAAAGGCCGAAAATCGTGCACGGGCACGGAAACTTTGACTTTCCTGCTGCCGACCGTTTAATGCAGAATGTAAAAATAGTGCCAGTGCTGATTTTTTTGCCTATTTTTGTCCCGACACAATCCTATTTAATCACATGAGAAAGTTTCTGACAGGCGCGATTGTCATTTTGGCAGCGGCTGCAACGGCCGCACAGGCGCAATCATGGAAATCCGTACATTCCGTTCCGATTCGGGAAGCTTATGAGAATTTCGCCGACCCTCCGGCCGACTATGCAAGCCACGTCATCTGGGGCTGGGAAGGGGCCATGGATCCGGCGACGATACAGCATGACCTCGACTCCATAAAATCCAAAGGCTTCCGCTCCGTAATCTTCGAACCGGGCTACAGCGACTCCTACAGCTACCTTTCACAGGGCTGGTTCGAAAACATAAGGAGAGGCGTGCTCGAAGCGAAGAAAAGAGGCCTCAAGGTGTGGATCATTGACGAGGGGAAATACCCGAGCGGATTCGCGGGCGGGCTTTTCTCCAAGGAACGTCCCGACCTCAGGATGAAGGCTGTCGTGGCAGTTGACACTATACGGGTGTCCAAAGGAGAAATCCTGAGCGGCAAGGAAGTTTCCGGCAAGGCATTGAGCGCCGTCGCAATCAGCAGGAGCGGTGCATCCGACAGGACGGTGGAGATAAAAGACGGGAAAATAGACTTCTACGCCGGTCTCGACGACTGGGACATAGTCCTCGCCGGATGGGATTACAGGACGAGCCAGACCAGGGCCGTGAACAATCCTTCAAGAGGAAAAGATACCAGCAACTCTCTCTGCGACTATCTCGACCCCGAAGCCGTAGGACAATTCATAGAATGGACTCACGAGCAGTACAAGAAATACATAGGCGACGAGTTCGGAAAGACCGTGATGGGATTCAGAGGGGACGAGCCCGGATTCCAGTACATTCCCTGGACACCGGCCATGCCGGAAGAGTTCAGGCTCAGAAAAGGGTACGATCCGCTCCCCCGCCTCGCAAGCCTTCTGAGCGAGAGCCCGAACGTGGAAGAAAGCCGTTTCCGCGCCGATTACTGGGACGTATGGGCCGACCTGTTCTCCCTTAATTATTTCAAGCGGCAGGCAGACTGGTGCGAAGAAAACGGACTGGCCTACATAGTCCACCTTGACAAGGACGACGACATGGCTTGGTGCACCAACATGAGCGGAGACATGTTCAGGGATCTCAAAGTCATACAGGTCCCTGGGATTGACGTCATCTGGTCACAGATATGGCCCGGAACATCCAACGACTACCCCAAATACGCATCATCCGTTTCCCATGTCTATGGAAAGCCGCGCGCATTCAGCGAAAGCTTCGCAGCCTTCACCAAGTCCCCCTCCATCCCCGAAGCGAAATATGTAGTCGATTTCCAGATGGTTAGAGGCATCAATTTCTTTGAGTACATGTTCTGGATGGCCGGGAGCAAAGGGAAGAACTGGATGAGCGATCCGGGGATGAAAGATTTCAACGACTACACCAATCGCGCCACATACCTGATGGCTTTGGGCAGAAGCGGAGCAAGGGTGGCGGTCTTCTATCCCACCGCGTCGCTCTGGCTCGGAGACGAAGTCCTGGACAAGGACGTGCAGAAGATTTCCAACACTCTGCTCAGGCATCAGGTCGATTTCGACTGGCTTGACGCCGATGCCTTTTCCGAAGCCCTTGAGGTCAGGACCGGATATCTCCGGAACCTGAGCGGGCAGAAATACGGCACTCTCATCATACCCACCTGCGACGTCATCCCCGAAAAAGTCTGGGACAAGGTCAGGGAATTCGCCGAAAGAGGCGGCAAAGTGCTCTTCTGGGGGCACAGACCTTCCCTCATGAGCGGAAAGAACTTCACCGACATGAAACCCGTCACGGATCTCGTGAAGAACTGCTATGAAGAATACAGCCCGGAATGGACCGCAAACGTGGCCGCCGCCATGCCGGAAGCGGAATTCAAGATCATCTCCGAAGAGGGCGGCAGGCGTTTTCCTTTCCGCACATATCCCGGCGGCCCCAGAAGAGAAGCCGAAGCCCCGGCAAGCGAAAGCATCCGATACACCAGAAAGGTCCTGCCGGACGCGGACATCTTCTTCATATTCAACGAAGGGGACAAGGAATGCAGTTTCACGGCCGATTTCTGCAGCTCGGGCATCGTGAGAGAGTGGGATGCACTCACGGGAAAGGTCCGTGACATAACTTCTTCCGGAAAAGCCGCCGTGAACGGCAGAACCCGCATGGAGATGACCCTCGGCAAATGGGAAAGCAGAATCATATCCATCGAAAGAGGAAACGGGGAATACGATATCAGGAAATACGGGGTGAGAAGTTCAAAGACCCCTCAGACAGAAGCCCTCCAGGCATTGATAGACAAGGTATATGCCGAAGGAGGCGGAACGGTGGTCGTGCCGAAGGGCACTTTCATGAGCGGCGCCCTCTTCTTTCCTGCCGGAGTCAATCTGCGCATAGAAAAAGGCGGTGTTTTGAAAAGCTATGTGGACAACTCCCTATACCCGGTCATAGCCACAAGGTTTGAAGGAACGGAGAAAAACTGGAAATGCGCGTTTCTCAATTTCACGGACTCCCCCTCGGTGCGAGTAAGCGGCGAAGGCACGATCGACGGGAACGGGCCGGAATGGAACAGATATCTCGGCAGAGAATATGACAAACGTCCGAGACTGGTGAATTTCACACGCTGCGACGGAGGTTCAATAAGCGGGCTTACGCTTCAGAACCAGGCCCTGTGGTGTCTGCATCTGCTTTACACCGACGGATTCGACATCGATTCCGTGAGGATTGAGGCCAAGGAATACACCCCGAGCTCCGACGGCATAGACATAGATTCTTCCAACGACGTGAACATACGTAACTGCTACATCCGCTGCCATGACGACTGCCTTTCCATAAAGGCCGGAAAAGACTCCGAAGGTCGCAGGATCGGACGCCCGTCCGAGAACATCCTAGTGGAAAACTGCCACTTCGCATACGGACACGGCGGCGTGGACATAGGCAGCGAAGTGTCCGGCAGTGTCCGCGGAGTAACTGCACGCAACTGTGTGTTCGACGGAGGCAACTGGGGACCGATAAGGATTAAAAGCCAGCCTGCCAGAGGAGGCGTCATAGAAAACATCAGCTTCGAAAACCTGAAAATATCGGGTGCGGGCAGCATCATAGACATCAACCTCGACTGGAGAGGAGGAAACAAAAGCGACCGCCCCGGATACGCGGATCCCGTAACGAGGATTTCCGGCATAAGGATTTCGAACTGCAGCGGAACGGCCGAACGGCTGGGACAGCTTAAAGGCTATGACGTAGACCCGTTCAGGGCCGATGCCATCCGCTTCGAAAACTGCAATTTTGAAACGACCTACGGACTTAACGTGGCCAATGCGGACAATGTCAGCTTCGAGGGCCTCAACGCCAAAGTCAAGGAAGGGCCGGTCATATACAAGTACGGGGAATTCACAACGCAGACGAATAAACGCTAAAGCATCCGCTCCAGACGGGAGACGGCGGAAGCAAGGTCAACGGCAAAGTCCGCGTGTTCCATGAGAAAGCCGCTCTTCCCCTTTGAGATTGTGCCGTACAGTTCCCTGTCCATCATGTTGGCGAAGGAGCTTACGGCATATTCTATGTCATCTTTCTGGGCCGGAGAGGAAGATTCCCTATACACCGCATTTTTCTGATGCAGGAAGGAATATGCGGACTTTACATTATCTTTGCATAACATAACCATGCAAAGATAACATGAGACTTTTAAAAATCACAAGCATCCTGACGGCCGGAGTTCTCCTGCTGGCAGGCTCGGTATGCGCCTCGGCGCAAAGCGAACTGGAAAACAGACTGAAATCGCTGGAAAGCGTGGCAAGTGTCGAAAAGCTGGAAAGCGACTTGTTACCGGATAAGTATCTACTCCATGTCACGAGGCCGGTAAACCCCGAAGCCGCGGGAGAGATGGCTCCGGAGATGCAGACCTATGTCAAATATTCAAGCAAGGAAATCAGGGAGAAAGACGCCGGCACCTTCGACCAGAGAGTGTTCGTATGCCACGCCGGTTACGACAGGCCCACGGTCCTCGTGACTGAAGGCTACTGGGCAAGCTACGCCATGAACCCCCGCTATCAGGAGGAACTCTCCAGACTGTTCAACACCAACCTCGTAGTGGTGGAGTACAGATATTTCGCCGACTCCACCCCCGCCGAAAAGGACTGGAATTACCTCACCGTGGCGAACTCGCTCTGCGACCTTCATCATGCGGTCGGCATGCTCAAAGACATCTACAAAGGCAAATGGATAGCTACCGGCATAAGCAAGGGAGGCCAGACCACCATGTTCTACAGGGCATATTATCCGGAAGACGTGGACATATCCGTACCCTACGTAGCCCCTCTCAACAAGTCGGTGGAGGACGGCAGGCATGAGCCTTTCCTTGAAAAACAGGTCGGAACTGCCGCCGAAAGAAAGGTCATCGCCGACTACATGACCAACCTCCTGAAAAAAAGAGACGTGTACTTCCCCATGTACAAGAAGCACTGCGAAGAAAAAGGATACACCTTCAGGGTCCCGCTTGAAGAGGTGTATGACCTGAGCGTCATGGAGTTCCGCTACGCGATATGGCAATACGGCACCCCCGTGTCAAGCATTCCGGCGCTTGATTCCCCGGACAAGACGATCTTCGACTTCTTCCTCGGACTTTGCGAACCCGACTATTTCTCAATCCAGAGCCCCTACTACTCGTTCGACATCATGGCCGCCAAAGAACTCGGATACTACGGCTACGATATCCGTCCGTTCAAGAAGTACATGTCCATAAAGACCACGAAAGACTACCTGCGCAGAGTCATGCTGGACTATCCCGACAACCGGTTGAAGTTCGACGACACACTTTACAGGCACACCGTTGAGTTCCTCAAGAAGAACGATCCCAAGATGATATTCATCTACGGCGGAGTAGATCCGTGGGGCTCATCCGGCGTATGCACATGGCTGGACACCTCCAAGAAGAACAACCTTAAGGTATATGTAAAGCCCGGAGGAAGCCACGCGACAAGAATCGGCACCTTCGAGGAGCCTGTCAGGGACGAGATAGTCAACACCTTGAAAGGCTGGCTGGAAGAGTAATCCTGCAAAGTCATGACCAGAGTTCACCTACCACTAAAGTATTAAAAACATTAGCTGAAAGTGGTAGGTGAATTGTGCATAAAGCAGGATGCACAAATCCTAGCACAGAAGTAATTTTGCAGACGTGTCAACTAAACCTGAAAAAACAATCCGTTCCCTGCTGCTCAGGGTTCTCGCAGCGGCAATCGGCATAGCCGCGGTTTCCTGTTCGGAAAAAGCGGAACAGACGACAGAAAACCGCATGAGGGGAAGCGTCTCCGTGTCCGGAGCCTTCGCCCTGTATCCTCTTGCCGTACAATGGGGCAATGAGTTCGTGGAACTGTACCCCGAAGCAGACGTGTCCGTGTCCGCCGGAGGCGCCGGAAAAGGCATGACCGATGTCATGAACGGCATGACGGATTTCGCGATGCTTTCCAGAGAGCTGCATGAAGAGGAGAAAGAAAGCGGAGCCATAGCGTTCATAATCGGCCGCGACGCCGTCATCCCCACCTTCAATCCCGAGAATCCTCTTGCGGACAAGATCCGGAAACACGGACTTTCCGCCGCCGATGCAAGAAAGATTTGGATTACCGGAGAATACAAGACCTGGGGAGACCTGCTGGGCATCAATGATGACACGGCCATTTCCGTATACACGAGGTCTGACGCATGCGGTGCGGCACAGACTTTCGCAAGCTGGTTCGGCTGCACCCAGGACGACCTGGGCGGAACGGCCGTATACGGCGACCCCGGGATTGCCAATGCGGTAGCCAAGGACACATACGGGATAGGATTCAACAATCTTGCGTATGCCTACGATGCGACGACCCACAGGACGGCGGAAGGAATCGACGCCCTGCCTGTCGACATAAACTCCGACGGAATCGTAAGTGCGGACGAGGATTTTTATCTTACGAAAGAAAGTCTGGTAAAAGCCATAGAAGACAACCGCTACCCCTCCCCTCCGGCAAGGAATCTGTATTTCGTAAGCCGCGGAGTCCCTGCGGATACCCTTTCGCTTGCGTTCCTCAGATACATCTACGGCGCCGGCCAGGAGCTCAACGAACCTAACGGCTATGTAAAAGTGTCGGACGAGGCGAAGGCCGAAGCTCTTGAAATGCTTGACGGAAAGCGCGACAACATTTCCAAGAAATTCGATGTCACCCGCAGCATTTCATACACGGTAACGGGACTGCTCGTCCTGCTGCTATGCTTCGCATCCGCGGGGCTTTTCAGGAAAGACATCAACAAGAGAAGGATCTACAAGCAGAAGCTCTCGTCGACGGTCATGCTGATTCTGACGATAAGCTCGATTTTCCTTGTGGTCGCAATGGTGTCCGAACTTGTCATCTGGTCATCTCCTCTGCTGGAAGACCACGGTCTGTGGGAACTTATTTCAGGCAGGGAATGGAAGCCTTCCCAGAACAAATTCGGGTTTCTTCCGTTCATAGCGGGAACCATTGCCGTCACATTGCTGGCCATAGCCATTTCCTTCCCCCTGTCTCTGCTTACAGCCACTTATCTGACGGAATATGCGCCGAAGGCCATGCGCAAGCTCGTCTTTCCGGCCCTGGACATTCTGGCTTCGCTTCCTTCCGTCATTTTCGGAGTATGGGGACTTCTTCTGCTCGTTCCCAGACTCGGATATTCGCTCATCACGGGAGCTCTTGTGCTCGCGGTGATGACCTTGCCCATCATGATAAGCCTTTTCATAGAGATATTTTCCACCGTCCCGGATGAAATGAGGGACGCGTCCACGGCTTTGGGGGCGACAAGATGGCAGACTTCGAAAAAAGTCGTGATAAAGAAATCCGTTCCGGGCATTTTCGCCGCCACGGTGCTGGCGCTGTCAAAATGCGTGGGAGAAACCATAGCCGTGATGATGGTATGCGGCAGCCTGGCTGAAATTCCGGACTCGATATTCAGTTCATTCTATACGATTCCGGCAATGATAGGAAACAACTACGGAGAGATGTCCTCCGTTCCTCTGTATGAATCCGCTCTTATGTTCGCCGCGCTGATACTGCTGCTCATAGTGCTGCTGTTCAACATAGTATCGAGGGTAATCCTGTACAGAATCCAAAAAAGCGAATAGCCATGAACAAGTTTGCCAGGAGAAGGCACACGGAAGAGAAAATAATGAAAGCCGTCATGTTCGCATCGGCGGCCATAGTGCTGGCGGCGGTGGCAAGCATAATCGTCACCATAGTCGTGAAAGGCCTGGGAAGTCTGAGCTGGGACATGATTACGAAGGCCCCCGGGAAGAACTGGAACACTGCCGATGACGGAGGATTTCTGAACGCCATCATCGGATCGTTCTGGATTGTAATCCCTTCTTCGGTGATAGGGGCGCTCATCAGCATTCCGGTCGTCTTCTACATAACGCTGTACAGGCGGAGAAGCAGCCGGTTCTCATACATCGCAAGACTGTGCTTCGATGTGCTGTACGGCATTCCTTCAATCGTCTACGGCGCATTTGCGTTCATGATAATGGTCTACATAGGCATGAGGGCTTCCGTTCTGGGAGGAATAGTCGTCACCACCATGCTGATAGTGCCCATCATGATACGCTCCGGAGATGAAATAGCCAAAAGCGTCCCCGACGACCTGATCGATGCCGTCTATTCCCTCGGAGCGACGAAATGGGAAACCTTGAAGGTCGTGCTCAGACTTGTCCTGCCGGGAATGATGACAGCCTTCCTGCTCGCAATCGGCAAAGCCATAGGAGATGCGGCCGCCGTAATGTTCACGGCAGGTTTTTCAGACAACATAGCCAAATCCTTGGCTTCACCAACGGCCACGCTGCCTCTCGCCATATTCAACTGGGTTTCCATGCCTGATCCCTTCCCGGGACGGGCCTATGCGGCGGCCCTGGTGCTGACGGTGATAGTACTGCTGCTGAGCCTCGGAAGCCGGTGGTTCACGGCAAGGTTCAGGAAAAAGAATTTATAAGGAAACGGACATGATTGACATAAACAGCGAAAGTTCCATGAGAGTCGAGTCTCTCAATGTCAGCATAGAGGGAAACCATATACTGAAGGACATCAACATCACTTTCCCGCAAAACAGAATAAGCTGCATAATAGGGCCTTCCGGATGTGGAAAAAGCACTCTGTTGAAAACTCTGAACAGACTGATAGACAGCGTGGACGATCTGCAGATGAGCGGCAAGGTCCTCATCGGAGGGCATGACCTCATCCAGGCGAAGGACATAGAACTGATCGAACTCAGACGCAGGATCGGTCTGGTTCCGCAGAAACCATGCCCGCTGCCCATGTCCATTTTCGAGAATGTCGCCTACGGCTGCAGAATTCACGGCATGTACACCAAAAAGAAACAGCTCGCCGATGCCGTGGAGAAGCATCTGAGGGAAGTCGGCCTGTGGGATGAAGTCAAGGACAGACTGCACAGCCCCGCCACAAGGCTTTCTCTGGGACAGCAGCAAAGGCTCTGCCTGGCCAGAAGTCTGGCCGTGGAGCCCTCGTTCATACTTGCCGATGAAGCGACCAGCGCCCTCGACCCGGTTTCCAGCAAAACGATAGAGGATCTGTTCGTTAAACTCAAGGAAAAATACTCCATAATCATGGTCACCCACACCTTGAGACAGGCACTGAGAATTGCAGACCACGCAGTTTTTTTGTATCTTGGCGAGGTTATAGAAGAAGGTGACGCAAAAACCTTGTTCAACAATCCGGAAAAAGAGCTCACGAAAAAATATCTTTCGGGAGTATTCAGTTAACCGTAAACCATTTAGCAATATCCATAAACGATCATGAGTGAACACATAACTCATCTGAAGGAACTTGAAGCGGAATCCATAAGCATACTCCGTGAGGTGGCGGCGCAGTTCGAAAGGCCGTGCATCCTTTTCTCGGGAGGGAAGGATTCCATAGTCCTTACCTACTTGGCATACAAAGCATTCTGGCCTGCGAAAATTCCATTCCCCCTCGTGCACATAGACACGGGGCACAATTTCCCTGAAACAATCACATACAGGGATGAGCTCGTAAAGAAACTCGGAGCCGACCTGATAGTGGGGAGCGTACAGAAGTCCATAGACGAGGGCAAGGTAAAAGAAGAGACCGGCTACAACGCCAGCAGAAACAAACTTCAGACCGTCACCCTTCTGGACACTCTCGCGGAGGGAAGATTCGATGCCGCCATAGGCGGGGCGCGAAGGGATGAAGAAAAGGCCCGCGCCAAAGAGAGAATCTTCTCGCACAGGGACGAATTCGGACAGTGGAATCCCAAAAACCAGAGGCCGGAACTCTGGAGCATCTACAACGCAAAGAAAAACATGGGGGAACATTTCAGAGTATTCCCCATAAGCAACTGGACGGAAATGGACGTGTGGCAGTACATCTACCAGGAGGGCATAGTCCTTCCGAGCCTGTACTACACGCACAAACGCAAAGTGTTCATGAGAGACGGACAGTGGCTGGCCGCGGATCCGCCTTTCATACTCAGGAAACCGGACGAGGTAGTGGTAGAGAAAGACGTGAGGTGCCGCACCATAGGCGATGTCACCTGCACCGGACTTACGGAATCCAGGGCGCACTCAGTGGAAGACATCATCGAGGAGATCGCCGCATCCAGAGTCACGGAACGCGGCGGAAGAGCTGACGACAAACGCTCGGAAACCGCCATGGAAGACAGAAAGAAGCAGGGGTATTTTTAACACACGG
>CAYTYL010000053.1:2565-11736 GCA_964441715.1 uncultured Muribaculaceae bacterium | reverse complement strand
CCAGCCGATAATGCACAGATCCTCTGAACATTTCCCTGTAGGAATGCAAGTCCATAATAGAAAAGAACGAGGCCAGAAATGCGGGCCCGCTCGCACAATGGGGAGACATCCAGGTTCTGAACGGGAGATACGGCCCTTACATAAAATTCAACGGTTCGAATTATAGAATCCCGAAGGGAACGGACGCAGGCGCGCTCACGGAATCCGAGTGTAAGGACATAATAGCCAACAGCGAACCGAGCAAAAAAAGAGGCTTCCGAAAAAAAAGTTAGCCGCACTTTTCCGGAAATAATTTGTACCTTTATGACATTCATAAGTTACAGATTATCATTATGGCCAACTATCACATCGACGCCACGGATCAGAAGATTCTGAGCCTGCTCATAAAAAACGCGAGGATGCCGTTTCTGGAAATAGCCAGGATATGCGGGGTCTCCGGCGCAGCTATCCATCAGAGAGTCAAACGTCTGGAAGCGAACGGAGTGATAACGGGCTCCCGCCTTATGGTGAAGCCGCAGGCACTGGGTCTCAATGTCTGTGCATTTGTAAGCGTGTCCCTGTCAGAGGCCAGCAGATACGCCGAAGTCGTAAATTCGCTCAAAAAGATTCCGGAGATAGTGGAAAGCCACTTCATAACGGGGGAATACACCCTGCTTCTGAAGGTTTACTGCTTTGACAACGACCACCTTATGGAAGTTCTTCTGAACACCATCCAAAAAATCCCGTACATCCAGGCTACGGATACGAAAATCGCGCTTGACGAAGCGATCGACAGGCAGATATGGATTCAGGACTTTAAGAACACAAGCTTCAAGGATTGAGTCTGCTCCAGTTCCTTATCACGGCTTCTGCGAGAATGATGTCTTCAGGAGTCGTGATTTTCAGATTCAGCTTCTCTCCCGGGCACCAGCATAGCCTGACTCCGGACCTCTCGGCCACTGACGCGTCATCGGTAAACGAAGTGTCATACGCCTGAGAATACGCCTTTCTGATTACCTCGGAACGGAACATCTGAGGCGTCTGGGCCGCAAACACCTTGGATCTGTCGATATTCTGCCCTTCCAGCCTGCTGAAATGTTCGCTGCCGTCGGAGCCGTGCTCCAAAGACAAGGCCTTGAGAGTGTCCGTAACCGGAACCACCGGGATGAGGGCATCCTTGTCCCGCATCTCCGTGAACATGCGGCGTATCATAGCCTCGGACAGCAGCGGCCTCACACCGTCATGAATGGCCACGACCGCTCCGTCCGGAATCTTTTCCAAAGCATTTCTCACGGAATGGAAGCGCGTAATCCCCCCCTTCACGAGCATCTGGGGATAGGAGAAATTGCGGGAAAGGCAGTACTGCTTCCAGTAAGGGATATGGGCCTCCGGCAATACCGTTACCACCTTTATCCCGGGACAGGCCGAGACGAATTTCTCTATGCTCCTCTGCAGGATCGCCTTTTCCCTGATTTCGATGAACTGCTTGGGGACGTCCGCATGCATCCGCGTCCCGCTGCCCCCCGCCACGGCAATCAGATAGAAATTCCCTTGAGACATAAATTTTTAAAATTCATACAAAGTTACCAAGGATTTTTCTTAATTTTGAAAATTGTGAGAAAAACTGTTAACGAATGCAGATAGTTTAGAAGATATGGCACTATCGTTTTTGACACAAGAACTTGCGATGGACCTCGGGACGGCGAACACCGTCATCTTCCAGAATGACGAAATCGTCCTGGACGAACCGAGCATCGTTGCTCTTGACAACAATACCGGCAAACTCATCGCCCTGGGGCAGAAAGCGAAACTGATGCAGGAAAAGACAAACCCCGGCATAAAGACAATACGGCCCCTGAAAGGCGGAGTAATCGCCGACTTCAACGCGGCCGAGCAGATGATAAAAGGCTTCATCAAGCAGGTCAACAGCAAAAGGAGATCGATTTTCACGCCCAACCTGAAACTTGTCGTGGGCATACCGTCAGGAAGTACCGAAGTGGAGATAAGGGCCGTGCGCGACTCCTCGGAACATGCAGGAGGCCGCGAAGTCTACCTCATCTACGAACCCATGGCGGCGGCCCTCGGTATCGGACTTGACGTGGAAGCCCCTAAAGGCAACATGGTGGTGGACATAGGCGGCGGCACGGCCGAGATAGCCGTCATATCCCTGGGAGGCATCGTCGTACAGGAAAGCATAAAGACTGCAGGCGACGAATTCACCAGCGACATCCAGTATTATCTGCGTCAGCAGCACAACGTCAGAATAGGAGAGATCACCGCCGAGAAGATCAAGATCGCGGTGGGCGCGGTCATTCCCAATCTGGAGGAAGAGCCGGAACCGTTCGTGGTCAAGGGCCCGAATCTGATGACGGCGCATCCCGTGGAAGCGAGAGTGACTTATCAGGAAATCGCACATTGTCTTGACAAGTCGGTGTCAAAGATAGAGTCGTCCATTCTCCACGTTCTGGAACAGACTCCGCCCGAGCTCTATTCCGACATAGTGGAAAACGGCATCTTCCTTTCGGGAGGAGGCGCTCTGCTGAGAGGGCTCGCCCAAAGATTCTCAGAAAAAGTGAACATCCAGTTCCATGTGGCCGAAGACCCGCTCCGCGCAGTCGCAAGGGGCACGTGCATGGCATTGAAGAACACCGGCAACTATTCCTTCCTGATGAGATAACACATCCGGAAACGAGATGGCTGGAAGAGGTAGCGTCATAAAAACCATCATGGCGGCGGCAGTCTTTATAGCAATGGAGATTGCCGCTTTGTCCATGCTCAGCCGCAACGGAGTGTCCCAACACTTCTTCCTTTCCAAGGAAAAGCACGCCATCGCCGGCGGGCTGTGGAGAATCGGCACATCCGCCAAAGAGTATTTCTCCCTGAAGAAAACCAACGGGGAACTCAGCCGCGAAAATGCACGGCTGTTCGATGAACTGAACAGATACAAATCGGCCGAAAGGATGGCCGGTCTGGATTCGCTCATCGCCTTCGGTGAAAGAAGCGACGGATTCCGCTACACCCCTGCCACCATAGTGAAAATCAGCCGGGGCAAACAGCACAACTATCTGATCCTCGGCCAGGGAGCCGATGAGGGAGTAAGTGCCAGGTCAGGCATCATAACCCCGAAAGGAGTCGTGGGAATAGTCGACACCGTCAGCAGACATTACGCCTACGCCGTTTCACTCATGAACGCAGACCTGAACATAAGCGCGAGACTCGGCCGGAACGGTGCCGTCGGCCCCCTCGCATGGGACGGAAAGACCTCCACGGGAGCTGTTCTGAAAGAGATTCCGCTGCAGAGCAGATTTGAAGAAGGAGACACGGTCTACACCAGCGGATTCTCTTCCATATTTCCGCCCGACATCCCGCTGGGAAGGGTCAAGGAAGCGAAGGTCGTCAACGGAGCGACCTATGACATAAAAGTTCAGCTGTTCCAGGGGTTCAACGATCTGCGCTACGTCATCGTGGCCACAAATACCGAACGCGAGGAAATAGAGGAGCTCGAACGCATGAACTCTGAAAAAGGAGGGAAAAGACAATGACCAAGAACTTCTTCCTGTATTTCATCCTGCTCGTCATAGCGCAGGTCCTCATCAACGAATGGTTTACGTTCTCCGCCTATCTGACCCTGTCCATTCTGCCCGTGCTGATACTCTGCATGCCGACAAAATACGGTCCCGTAAGCTCCATGTTCATAGCATTCGCCACCGGATTCGCCGTCGACTTCCTGTCGGAAGGGCTGACCGGACTGAACATTCTTGCGCTCGTACCGGTAGCCGCCGTCAGGGAAATGCTGATACGCAGCATATTCGGAGCGGACCCCATAATCAGGAACGAGAGCATCCCCGTCAGGAAATATGGCTCCCGTAAGGTTCTGTTCGCGCTTCTGATCGTACAGAGCCTGTTTCTGATCGTCTACATCGCCGCAGACGGTGCGGCGGAAAGGAACTTCGCCTTCAATCTCGCACGATTCGCCGTTTCGCTGGCAGCCGGCATGCTTCTTTCCTATTTTGTGTTTGACTATCTCACCTCAGAGTCAAAAGGATAGGACATGGAAATCAACCGAACCACCAAACTTCTCGCCGGTCTCTGTACCGTGGTGCTCATCATACTTGCGCGTCTTTTCTGGATTCAGATTGTCGACACGGGCTACAAGGAGGACGCTACCCGGAATTCCATGGTCTACGACATCATCTACCCCACAAGAGGAACCATATACGACAGGAACGGCAGGATAATCGTGAGCAACAAGGTAGCCTACGACATCGTCGTCACACCCAAGGACATACGGCCGTTCGACACCCTCACCCTCGCAAGTGCGCTGGACACGACCGAAGAGTTCATAAGGAACAAAATGGCCGAATACAATAGGAATTCGGGCAGGATCGGATACCAGTCCGTAACCATGCTCAAACAGATTCCTACGGAGACCTACATGCAGTTTGCCGAAGTGCAGTACAAATTTCCGGGATTCAAAGGCATAGCCAGAAGCATAAGGGACTATCCGTTCAATGCCGGAGGAAATCTTCTCGGATATGTCTCCGAAGTCGACGGCAGCTTTCTGAAAAGCCATCCGGACTACCAGTCGGGAGACTATGCGGGGAAAACAGGAATAGAAGCGGCCATGGAGCCCGTTCTTAAAGGCGAAAAAGGCTACCATATCTTCCTGCGCAACTCCCACAACCAGATAGAGTCACGATACGCCGACGGGGAGGCCGACAAGGAGGCTGTCCCCGGACGTGATGTGTACACGACGATAGACGCGGTATTGCAGCAATACGGACAGGAACTGATGAAAAACAAAGTCGGCAGCCTCGTGGCCATAGAACCGTCCACGGGCGAAATCCTGTCACTGGTTTCCAGTCCCGGAGTGGATGTGGACATGCTTGCCGACATAAGCAGGCATTACAAGGAAATCATCAGTGATCCGTACAAGCCGATGTTCAACAGGGCGGTGCAGGCATCATACCCTCCCGGATCCGTATTCAAGCTGGTCAACGGACTCATCGGGCTTCAGGAAGGAGTCCTTAAACCCGAATATGCCTACCCCTGCAACCACGGCTACCCTTACGGAGGAAGGAAACTCGGATGTCACGGACACCGTTCCCCTCTCGTGCTGGAAGACGCCGTGATGATGTCCTGCAACGGATATTTCTGCTATGTCCTGAAGAACATCCTGGAAAACAAAAAGTACAAGGACATCGAGGAGGCCTTCGACACTTGGAGGGAATATGTGATGAGCTTCGGTTTCGGCCACAAGCTCGGCAGCGATTTTCCGGCCGAACTCGGAGGAAACATCCCCACTTCGTCCTATTACGACAAAGTCTACGGACATGGAGGCTGGAAATTCACCACGGTAATATCGCTCTCGATAGGACAGGGAGAGATCGGCGTCACCCCGCTCCAGATAGCGAACCTGAGCGCCACGGTGGCCAACAGGGGGTTTTACTACATCCCGCACATAATCAAAGAATCGAAAGACGTGGAAATCGACGCCAGATTCAAAGAGAAGAAGTACACCATGGTCGACACCACCCAGTTCAAAAAGGTGATAGGCGGCATGTGGAAGGCCGTGAACGCAGGCCCGGGGTCGGGAGGAACGGCGAGCATAGCCGCGGTGCCGGGCCTGGACATCTGCGGAAAGACCGGCACCGCCCAGAATCCGAGAGGGGCGGACAACTCCGTGTTCATATGCTTCGCTCCCAAGGACAACCCCAAAATCGCGGTGGCCGCCTATGTGGAGAATGCCGGTTTCGGGGCCACCTGGGCCGCGCCAATCGCATCCCTGATGATAGAGAAATATCTGAACGGGACCGTCAGCGATTCACGCAAGGCATTGGAGCAAAGGGTGTTGGAGGGCAATCTGATGTCCAGGGTAAAAAAAGACTGACATGTACAAGAATCCGACGGGAAGAAGCATAGGCCAATCGTTTGACTGGAAGCTGGTTATAATCTACCTGCTCCTGGTTCTCATCGGACTGTTCAACATCTACGCCTCCTCCCATTCATCGGAGACATCCGGCCTGTTTGACTGGGAAAACCGCAGCGGCAAGCAGGTCCTCTGGATTCTTACCGCCTTTTCCCTGGCCGCTCTGATTCTCTTTGCCATCCCCTCGCGCCTGTGGGAGCCGGGGGCGTTGCCCATATACATTTTTGTGCTCATTCTGCTGGTGGCAGTGATATTCCTGTCAAAAGACGTAAAGGGGTCCCATTCATGGTTTGAATTCGGCGCAGTGAAATTCCAGCCGGCTGAAATATCGAAAATCTCCACATCCCTAATGCTCGCCGCATACATGAGCAGAAGCGGATACCGGATAAAAAAGGCCGGCAATTTCCTGACGACAGCCCTGATCATACTCCTTCCCATGGCAGTGATTCTTGGAGAGAGCGAAACCGGCTCCGCCCTCGTCTACACAGGTTTCATCTTCATGCTGTACCGCGAAGGCATGTCCGGATGGGTGCTCGTGGCCATAGGGATGTCCATCCTGCTGTTCATTCTCACCCTCACCGCCTCATCCTACACCGCGGTTCTGGTCCTGCTTGCCGCAATACTTACGGCGAATGCGATAAAGGGCCGCAGGACGGCTGTCAGTCTCGTCATTTCAGCTGCGGTCGTCACCGTTTTCGCCCTTATGCCGGCCTTGCTGGGAAACATTTGCGAAAATTTCATCCCCGGAGCATCCGTCCTCGACAAAGCGGACGCTTTTGTAGCCGAAGGCATAATGAAATCATCCTCGGCCTCCTGGCTGCTTTCCGTCAAGCCGATCTACATTCTCGGTGCGGCCGCAATCGGATTCACGCCATGGATTCTGGCAAAAAGCTATTCCACGAAGAACGGCTTTGCGGCTCTGTCAGTAATGGCGTTTTATCTGGGGCTGGCCTTGTCATTCTCTACGGATTTCATCTTCAACGATGTCCTGCAGGATCATCAGCGGAAAAGGATTGAAGTGCTGCTCGGCATGAAGGAAGATCTGGCCGGGGTGGGCTACAATGTCCACCAGTCCATGATAGCCATAGGCTCCGGAGGCCTGTTCGGAAAGGGATTCCTGAACGGCACCCAGACGACCTACGGTTTCGTCCCTGAACAGTCCACCGACTTCATATTCTGCACGGTAGGAGAAGAATGGGGCTTTGCGGGATGCCTTGTCGTCGTACTGCTCTATGCCGGAATGATATGGAGACTGGTAAAAGATGCGGAATCGTGCCGGGAACATTTCACGAGAATCTACGGATACTGCGTCGCCTGCTGCATATTCATGCATCTGTTCATCAACATAGGCATGACCATAGGACTGATGCCCGTCATCGGCATCCCTCTGCCTTTCATGAGTTACGGAGGCTCGTCCCTGTGGGCATTTACAATTCTTTTGTTTATCTTTATAGCACTTTACCACGAAGAAAAGAAATACTTCTAATAACCAGAGCTTATGAAAAAACTACTCGTCGCGGCCGCTATGACGGCTATCGCGCTCAGCACCTCAGCACAGGTAAAAATCACCGTTCACGATGCTGTCGAAGACCAGCCCGTGATTCCCAAGGAAATCTACGGACAGTTCTCGGAACATCTCGGAAGATGCATCTATGACGGTATCTGGGTAGGCAGGAACTCGGACATCCCGAACATCGACGGATACAGGAAAGACCTCGTGGAGGCGCTCCAGGAACTTAAAGTTCCGGTTCTCCGCTGGCCCGGAGGATGCTTCGCCGACGAGTACCACTGGATGGAAGGCATAGGCCCCGCGGAAAAAAGGACAAAAATCGTAAACTCCAACTGGGGCGGGACCATGGAAGACAACTCCTTCGGCACCCATGAGTTCCTGAATCTCTGCGAACTGCTCGGCACCGAGCCGTACATATCGGGAAACGTCGGTTCGGGAACGGTGGAAGAACTCGCCAAATGGGTGGAATACATGACCGCCAAAAACGGATCGATGGCGGAACTGAGGGCGGCCAACGGCCGCAAAGAGCCGTGGAAAGTAAAATATCTCGGCATAGGCAATGAAAGCTGGGGCTGCGGAGGAAACATGACTCCCGAATACTACTCCGACCTCTACAAGCGCTACGCCATCTACTGCCGCGAATACGACGGCAACCGTCTGTACAAGGTAGCCAGCGGAGCCAGCGACTACGACTACAACTGGACCAAAGTCGTCATGGATGCGGTAAGGCATGACATCCAGGGCATCTCTCTGCACTACTACACGGTCATGAACTGGTCCCACAAGGGCGCCGCGCTCGGATTCACTCCCGAAGAATACTATAATACCATAGCCAAAGCCGCGGAAGTGGAGAACGTGATCAGCACCCACTCGGCGGTTATGGACATCTACGATCCCCAGAAAAAAATAGGTCTCCTTCTCGATGAATGGGGCACATGGTTTGACGTGGAACCCGGAACCAACCCGGGGCATCTCTACCAGCAGAACACCATGAGGGACGCCATCGTAGCCGGAATGTCCCTGAACATATTCAACACCCACACCGACCGTCTTAAAATGGCCAACATCGCCCAGATAGTCAACGTCCTGCAGTCAATGATACTTACCAGGGGCAAGGACATCGTCCTCACTCCGACCTATCACGTATTCAAGATGTACAACGTACACCAGGATGCGACCTATGTCCCTGCAAGCAGCTCCACAGGCTACGGAACGGCATCCACAGGCAAGACATATCCGGAAATCAGCGTAAGCGCATCAAAATCGGATGCCTATCATATCTCAATCGTGAACACTTCTCTCACCGAGGACAAGGAAGCCGAACTCAGTTTCGACGCCCTCTCTCCCTCGTCCGTGTCCGCAGAGATCCTGAAGGGGAACGGAAAGAACGGTGAGACGTCGGTGAAAGCCTACAATGACTTCGGCAAAGCAAATGAAGTCGTTCCTGCAGCGTTCAAGGACATAAAGATAAGCGGAGGCAAAGTAAAGTTCACCATACCCGCCGCTTCAGTGATGATGATTTCAGTCAAATAAAGTCCATAACAGCATGATTCAGCTTATATTGTTGTCAGGAGGATCGGGGTCGAGACTGTGGCCCCTCTCCAACGCGGTACGTTCCAAACAGTTTTTACGTCTGCTCAAATCACCGGACGGAAACATGGAATCCATGCTCCAGCGCGTAGTCCGTCAAGCCGGAGAAGCCGCCCTGGAATGCGAGATTACCATGGCCACCAATTCCAGCCAGAAAGATTCC
>CAYTYL010000053.1:0-2555 GCA_964441715.1 uncultured Muribaculaceae bacterium | reverse complement strand
TAGTGGCTGAGCCGGAACGGAGGAACACTTTCCCGGCCATAGCCCTTTCTACGGCATATCTGGCTATGGAGAAAAAATGCTCCCGTTCGGACACCGTGGTAGTCATGCCTTGTGACCCGTACACCGAAACCGAGTACTTCCGCACGATATCCCGCATGGCGGCGTGCGTAGAGAAAGACGTGGCCGAGCTTGTGCTCATGGGCATCAAACCCGTTTACCCGTCCGAAAAATACGGCTACATCGTCCCCGGAAAGCAGGCATCGGGCTACATGGAAGTCAACAGGTTCACGGAAAAGCCCGACAAGGCCACGGCGGAAAATCTGCTCGGCCAGGGCGCATTATGGAACGGAGGCGTATTCGCATTCAAGCTCGGATACCTCATGGACATCACCGGGAGATATGTCAAAGCATCTTCTTTCGATGAACTGAAATCCAGATATTCCGAACTCCCGAAAATCAGCTTCGACTATGAAGTGGCGGAGAAGGCCAAATCAGTGGCAGTCGTCCCCTACTCCGGCCTGTGGGAAGATCTGGGCACATGGAACGCCCTCTCCGAGGTGCTTCCTGCCCCTGTCATGGGGAATGCCGTCCTCGGCAGCAAGGCCTCCGGGGTGAACATAGTGAACGAGCTGCAGATTCCGATCGTATGCGACGGCATCAGCGATGCCGTCATTGCGGCAAGTCCCGACGGAATCCTCGTTTCTTCCAAGGAATGCTCCGAAGGCATCAAGCCCTATGTGGAAAAGCTGGACGGAAAACCGCGCTACGAAGAGACCGGCTGGGGACGCTATACGATAACCGCCATGTCCGAATTTAAAGACGGCTGCAAATCCCTCACAAAAGAACTGTGGCTGAACGCCGGCATGTCCATCGGATACCGCTCCCATGCCTACCGGGACGAAATCTGGATCATCCAGGACGGTGAAGGGCGCACAGTTCTTGACGGCAAGGTCAGGAAAGTGGGCAGAGGAGACGTCACTCACATAAAAAGAGGGCAGCGCCATGCGCTTAAAGCCGACTCCCTGATAAAAATGGTGGAAATCCAGACGGGTGAAAAACTCGAAGACTCCGACCTGACTCCGTATCCATGGGAATGGGAAGATTAGATGCCGGCTCTTGCAATAACGAGGCTGTGTCGTAATTATGCTTTTATGAACTGCACCCCAAAAGTTAGACAAAAAACTTTTTGGGTGCAGTTCAATTTTGACACAGCCTCGTATGAATAAGGTCAGCTAAGCGTTATCATTTGTCGTACACTGCCCGGGCAAGTACTTTTTCATAACTCTCCAGGGAACTTACAAATTTATAAATGGCATATGAATGCTTATCATAAGAAGAAGAATACTCATCAAAAACGCGTGCATATAAACCATTGCCCTCACACGCCCAATAAAAACAATTGAGACACTGCGAATTCTTAACAGCCCTACTATAAGCGGGATCAGTAGAGTCGAATCCCGCAGCTATAAGGAAAATGCTGTCTCCCGTTTTTTTGCTCCTCACTATAAACCCGTCAATACATTTTCCGTCTGATTCTTTTTCTTTTCCAAAGCTTTCCCGTACCTTTTTAAAATCTCGGGACGCTATCCACGTGCAGCTATCTACAAGTTCCTGCATCTCAGCAACTGTAGGCAGACGCCCTCCTGACGACTTCACGGCACTCTGGGCCTCGCTTTGGGTAAAATAGTCTAAAGCCATAGGCGTGGTCTCTCCTACATTCTGCCGTGCCCATTTCACGCTCAGTCCCAAGTCCGCCGGACCCGTCTGCTTTTCAGCGACAAGGTCAGCGGGATAGTACGATACCCACCTTATATCATTTTGTTTTCTGAATATCTTCGTAACTTTGTATGTGTTGTAGTCTTCGTCCATGAAAAAGAAATTGGCCTCGACCGCTTGTCTTTTATAATCGTCTTGGGGATAGTTATCGTATCCTGGGACAGCCACGTAAAATCTGTCAGTAGTCGCATCCTTGAGAGTGATTTCTATGCCTTCTCCTTCTTTAGCGTCAACGCTCAACGAACTGCGCTGTCCTCCATTTGTATAGTCAACGGTGTAATTTGTATACAACTTTCCGATTTTATCCTTAGTCTTAGTATTGAAGATATACGCTTTTTTCACTTTTACAGGTTTTCCTTCCCCATCCTTTACTGTAATGCCATATATTGACGAACTTACATAAAGAGAGGTTTTTGCACCCCCATATGTTTTGGCAGACATATTATCAACCCCATTGATCTTTCCGTTAAGCACAGAAAGAAGTATGTCTCCATCCAGCGTAGCTGCACCATCATCTGATATTTTAATGCTTTTTTCACCGTAAAGAGGGGTATATTTAGAAAGCGAAGCAAGAGTGCCGTCCTGCACGGAAAAATCAATTGTCGCCGCATTCTTTGTACCTTCAATCGCCGGATAGATAACCTTTATCTTTGTCGCCCCCTTTGCATCATCTCCAAGTTTGGCGTAGATGGTGGCAGACTTGGGGTTCGAAGGGTCCGGAGTTACCGTGGCCGTCACGGCCGAACCGACATCAGGAATAATGGTCATCTTGTCGGATT
>CAYTYL010000052.1:10781-12177 GCA_964441715.1 uncultured Muribaculaceae bacterium | reverse complement strand
CCCCCTATAGCCGTCGCCAAGATTGTCGTCGCCGACATAGGTCTAGGATACCAGTCCATAGCCGCGGCTTTGCTTCATGAGGTGGTGGAGGATACGGCTTTCACCGTAGAGGACATAAGCCAGCTGTTCGGTGAAAAGATCGCTTCCCTTGTCGACGGGCTGACGAAAATCAAGAACGTGCTTGACAATCAGGACAAGCAGAACCGGAGCGGTTCGCAATACATGCAAAGTCTTCAGGCGGAGAATTTCAAACGCATTCTTCTTACTCTGAATGACGATGCCAGGGTCGTGCTGATAAAGCTCGCCGACAGGCTGCACAACTGCAGGACGATTGAATTCATGCCTGAATACAAGCGCGACAAGATCCTGAGCGAGACGATGTTCATCTTCATTCCCCTGGCTCACAGGCTCGGTCTGTACGAGATCAAGTCGGAGATGGAGAACATCTGGCTCAAATACAAGGAACCGGAAGCCTACAATGAGATTACCGCTCTGATAAACAGGGATGTCAGCGACAAGGAAGCGGCGATAGACGAATTCATAAAGCCGATTGACGCGGCTCTCGACAAGGCCGGTTTCAAATATGAAATCAAAAAGCGGCTTAAGACTCCCTACTCCATCTGGCACAAGATGACCACGAAGAACGTCACCTTCGACCAGATATATGACCTTTATGCGATACGCATCGTATTCGACACTTCAGACAAGTTCACTACCAAGGACATGGAGCGCGACCAATGCTATCACATCTTTTCCATAGTGACAGGCATATACAGATACAAGCCGGACAGAGTAAGGGATTGGGTGAAACATCCCAAAAGCAACGGCTACGAAGCGTTGCACTGTACTCTGCTGAGCGAGGACGGCATGTGGATAGAGGTGCAGATACGCACGCGAAGGATGGATGACATCGCCGAAAAAGGAATCGCCGCTCACTGGGCGTACAAGAAGGAAGGGTACGTGTCGGAAAATGACAGCGAGATGGACAAATGGCTCGACAAGGTGAAGGAGGTTCTTGTCAATCCTGATGTGAATGCTCTGGAACTGCTTGACATCGTGCATAACGATCTCGTGATGTCGGATATCGTCGTGTTCACTCCGAGAGGAGAACAGAAGACTGTAGCCAAAGGTTCGACGGTGCTTGATTTCGCATACCAGATCCACACGGAGATAGGAAATACGGCCGTGGCCGCAAAAGTGAACATGAAGCTCGTCCCTCTGTCATATGTCCTGAAAACCGGCGATCAGGTGGAGATCATAACGGACCCCGAGTCCAGGCCCAAGAAGGAATGGCTTCAGTTTCTTCAGACGAGACAGGCCAAAAGTCTGGTTATAAACTATTTCAAGTCGGACAAATCCGCCGTCATAATGATGGGCCGAATGAGCCTTGAGGACA
>CAYTYL010000052.1:8748-10771 GCA_964441715.1 uncultured Muribaculaceae bacterium | reverse complement strand
CAAGGAGGCGGGCATAAAGTTGGACGAGCCGCTTCTGCGCAAACTTGTCATAGCGACGGGCCAGAAAAACATAGACGATCTTTACTTCAAGTTCGCCCTCGGACTCGTGAGTCTTGAAACTCTCAAGGAAATAGCCGGCAACATTCTGGCCAACGACAAGGACAAATGGTACAGGAAGATATTCCGCCTTGACAAGAACCACGGAGAAGAAAACCTCAAGAAGGACAGGACGGATTACATCATAGACTCCCCCAACGACAAACACCGGTACGTATTGGCCACCTGCTGCAATCCCATTGCAGGAGATTCAGTCGTCGGCTTCCTCTCTCCGGATACGGGCACCATAACCGTGCACAAGAAGAGCTGCGAAAGGGCGCAAAGCCTGGCCAGCAAATATGGAGAATGGATTGTGATGCCGCGCTGGTCTCAGGATGCCGTGCAGTCCTATGTCGTGAGGGTGAGCGTAAAAGGAATAGACAGAGTGGGAATGCTCAATGAGATAACAAGGTACATTTCTCTTGTCATGGAGGTCAATATCAAACGTCTCAATCTCGGTTCCGACAACGGTTTGTTTACCGGATACATAGACATTGAGGTAGAAAACAAGGACGCGCTTGAGCGCATCATCAAGAAACTGAAAAGCATTGACGGCATCCAGTCCGTGATGCGTTCTGACATTTAACGATTACGGCATGGATTTTCTGAAAAAAGTTGCAATCAGGTTCTTTCCTGTCATTCCTGTGGCCGTGATTTTGGCCGGGGTTTTCTTTTCTCCCTCCTGCGCCAACACCACGACACCACCGAGCGGCGGTCAAAAAGACACCATTCCTCCTGTGATAATAGGTCTGAAACCTCTTCCCGGTACCGTAAACGTACCTGTGGACACCAAGATAGAGATTACATTCAACGAGTATTTCACGGTGAAGGATCCCAAAAGCATTTTCCTGTCTCCGCCTCAGGCCAAGGCGCCCAAGTACAGAATCCGCGGCAGGAAACTCATCGTATATTTTGAAGAAAAGCTTGAACGCAACACGACCTATACGCTGGATCTGACAAATGCCATTGCGGACAACAACGAAGGGAACATGTATCCGGGCTATACGCTCGTGTTTTCTACCGGTTCGTCTGTGGATTCCATGGCGGTTACAGGGACCGTTCGTGATTACAAGACCCTTCAGCCCGTCAAAGGCGCTACGGTTCTTCTCTATAAGGATCTTTCCGACTCGGCCGTGTTGAAGCAACGTCCTTTTGCCGCCGTCAAGACCGATGACTGGGGCTTTTTCGCGTTGAGGAACGTCCCGGATACGCTTTTCAGGCTTTACGCCATAACGGATGAATCAGGCAACAATGTCTATGATCCCGACAATGACAGGATAGCTTTTTCCGATTCCGTCATACGTCCGGTCCTTAAAGCGTCCGATGATCTTCCGGAGCTTCTCAAGTATGACATGGAAGATACACTGCATTGCATGGCCAGAAGATCGGAACATGAGCTTCTGCTGTTCAAGGAAAGATCGTCCAGACAGATGATCGTCAACAAGGTCAGGACGGCGGACAGGTCGGCATACATCACCTTCATGGCTCCAGATGCCGAAATTGATTCCGTATGGATCGGAGGAATCCGTCCCGACAGGCTCATAATGCAGTTCAATCCCGAACGTGACAGTCTTGAATTGTGGATAAACGACAGGAGGAGGATGCCTGACACCTTGAATGTTTTTGTGGACTACATGAAAACGGATTCTTCCGGCAGGCTTGCTCCGTTTACCGAGAGGCTCCGGCTCGCATCTGAGAAGAAGTCGGCCAGATCGTCAAGGACAAGACGTAACCTCAAACACGAAGATACCCTTTGCGTCTATAAACTTGCCGCTGAGGCCGAGACGGTAGAACAGAACGGATTCAGCATTGAATTCAATTATCCGTTGATTGTGGAAGCATTTGATTCCGTGAAGCTTATCTCCGTCAACCCCAGGCAGCAGCGGGCCGCGATGCCTTTTCGGGTTGTCCGGGATTCTTCCAATCT
>CAYTYL010000052.1:0-8738 GCA_964441715.1 uncultured Muribaculaceae bacterium | reverse complement strand
CTAAGGAAATATGCCGTTTTGCCGGGAGAGGAACTCAGGCAGGGGTATGAATACATACTTAAAGTTCCTCACCGCGGGTTCCGTGACATCAACGGATTCTACAACGACAGCACCGAAGTGTCCGTTTCTCTTCCCAAAGACGACAAACTTAGTTCATTGTCACTGAAACTCAACGGAGTGGACGGCAAATACATTGTCGACCTGCTTGATGAAAACAGGACTTCTACGTTGAGGTCGTTCCAGGTAAGAGCCGACGCCACATTGCTGTTCCCATACCTGAAGAAAGGCAAGTATTCAGTGAGGATTACTGAAGATGTCAACGAAAACGGCATAGTTGACAGCGGAAACCTTCTTCAGCACAGACAGCCGGAACGGGCCAGGTTCGTTACTCTCAGAAACGGTTCCTATGTCATTGACATACCGGAATCTGCCGAAGTTGTACAGAACGTCGATATCCCAGAACTATTCAATAATCCGTCATGAAAAAACAGACATTCTCGATAATTTCGGCCGCGATAGCCTCGTTTCTTCTCTGTGCCGCATCGGATGCATTCGAGCGCAGGGACAGCATTCCTGTGGAAAAGGTCTATACCGATGAATTTCTGGACACGGTGAACGTAGGACGGAAGTTCCTTATGAATGACTACACTTCCATAGGATTCCATTGGGGCTTTTCAATGTCCAGAGCTATGTTCAACCCGCCCAAAAGCGGACAGTCCATGTTGTTGTCGCCCCGAAACTTCGGCGTAAGCTTTTCCAAATATTGCAAAATGTTCGGGTATATGCCTTACTTCGGCATTCAGACAGGCCTGTTTTACGGGGAGGACGGGTTCAGCATGAAAGAGTACAAGAAAACGGAAAACGGAGTCGAGACCACCGGCAGGGAAACTGTCGACGGAGCCTATGAAACCACCTACGAATACCTTGAGGTTCCGCTGCTTGCCCTGTTTCATGTGGACAGCGGGAATTTCAGGGTCGAGGCAAATATCGGTCCTTACGGCGGCTACAGAAAATCCGTGACCAGAAAGGGAGATGAAACCATGGATGCGGAATACGCCGGAAAGTTCCATGACTATGACAGGAGGGCGGATTACGGGATAAAAGGAGGATTAGGTTTCGCTCTCATATTCGATCCGGTTGAATTCCATATAGGAGGACAGGTGCGTTACGCCTTCTCTTCTCTGTATGAACCGGATTACTTCAGCGAGGATTTTTACAGATATGCATATCCGTTTGATATAATCATTTCGGCGGGAGTTCAGTTCCAGCTTACCAAACGCAGCGGAAAGACTCGTGCCGCCCTAAGAAGGGAAGCTAAAGAATTGGTAACAGGAGGAAATAGAAAATGAAGACATATATAGCAAAGGCAGGTGATGTCAGCATGGGCAAAGGTTTGCCGATTGTTGTCCAGACAATGTGCAATACACATACGGACGATGTTGAAGCCACTCTCGCGCAATGCCGGAAATTGTATGAGGCGGGAGCGGAAATGATCCGGATTACCTGTCCGGGCATGAATGACGTTCCGCATCTGCGTGAAATACACGACAGGCTCAGGGCTGAAGGGATACGGACACCGATAGTAGCCGACATCCATTTTTCGTCACGCACGGCCATAGCGGTCGCTCCCTATGTTGAAAAGGTGAGAATCAATCCCGGCAACTTCAACAGAGATTTCGACTGCGCCTGCAGCCAGCTTGCCGAACTGCTCGACGTATGCAGGAAGCATGGGACGGCCGTCCGCATTGGATTGAACCACGGGTCTTTGGGAGAAAGGATTACCTCCATGTACGGAAATACTCCGGATGCCATGGCGAAAGCGGCCATGGAGTGGATAGAGCTGTGCATGCAGAATGACTTCTACAACCTTGCCGTCTCCCTGAAATCGAGCAATACGGCGGTAATGGTCGAAGCGTACAGACTGCTTGCCTCTGCCATGGAAGAAAAGGGAATCCGATTCCCGTTTCATGTGGGCGTCACGGAGGCAGGCAACGGCGATTCAGGCAGGATCAAATCCTGTGTCGGCATATCAGCTTTGCTTTCGGAAGGCATCGGAGAGACCATACGTGTTTCCCTTACTGAAGATCCTGCAAATGAAATCCCTGTGGCCCGTTATCTTGCAGACAGGTACGACGGCAAGATAAAATCTTCGCTTTCGAGCGTGAGAGTGGAAGGCAGAAAAGCATCTGCCGAGTACGATGCTCCGTCGAGAGAAAGACTTCTGCTCGATTATTCATGTGATTTCGGAAAAAGACTGCTGGATAAGGAGCTTGACGAAGTCAAGCTTTCGGGAACCTATATCGACGATGCGGGAAACAAGGTCTCCATCGAAAACTCCCCTATCTCGGAATATCTTGAAGATGAGCTTCTTCAGGCTTCCAGAAGGCGTTTCTACAAACCTGAATACATAGCATGTCCGGGATGCGGCAGGACGATGTACGATCTGCAGGATGCGTTTGAGGCCGTGAAAGCCAAGACCTCTCATCTCAAGAACATAGTGATAGCTGTCATGGGCTGCGTAGTGAACGGACCCGGGGAGATGGCGGATGCCGATTGGGGCTATGTCGGGGAAGGCAGGCACTTGGTTTCCATATATAAAGGGAAAACTCCTGTTCTTCGTCATGTGCCTGACAACGAGGCCGTTGACAAGCTTGTGGAACTTATTGAAAAAGACGCGGATTCGGGAAAGGCGGTTATTTAGAAGAAGGCTCTCTGAGTTCGGCGATAACAGTCTCGCTTGCTCTGGTGTGGTCGCCGATGCTGACCTTTATGTCGGCGTCCGTCGGCAGAAAATAATCTATCCTTGAGCCGAACTTGATGATCCCGCAGTCGTCACCGCTTGTCACCTCCTTGCCCACTTCCGAATAGCATACGATTCTTTTTGCAAAAGTTCCCGCTATCTGTTTGAACAATATTTCTCCGTATCTGTTCCTGACGGCGGTGGAAGAGTGTTCGTTTTTTTCCGAGGCTTTAGGCAGGAATGCCAGCAGGTATTTTCCGTCGTGGTACTTGTAGTAGCTTATTCTGCCTGTCATGGGAAAGAAATTGGAATGAGCGTCGAAGAAGTCCATATATATGGAAATCTGGATGCATTCCCTTTTCAGATATTCTGCTTCGAAGGTCTTCTTTATGATTACTATCTTGCCGTCGGCAACTGCGGAAACAATTCTCTCGTCGATGTTGCGGCCGCGAACCGGCAGTCTGTGAAACCACACTGAAAAGCCCAGGAATAGGACTCCGAAAAAGCAGACGATCAATCTGACAGGGAGATTGCGTACAAAGATGCACACCGCCGTAATCACCAGCAGTGTAACAATCCATACAATCAGAATTGTACCCAGACAATCTTTATGCAGCTGCATACTGAAATATTGTTTAGGTGGCAAATATAGTAAAAAACTATTCTTCTATAGATTAAAGAGCATAATGTAAAGCACGCCGGCGGGAATTGCCATAAGAGCGCTGTCAAAACGATCGAGCAGTCCGCCGTGGCCCGGAATGCAGTTTCCCGAGTCCTTCACGTCATAGCACCTTTTCCAACATGATTCGAACAGATCGCCGTACACTCCGGCTACGTCCATGACTATCGCAAGCAGGATGCAATGCAGCATGGGATACTCTATCCAACCTATAAGTTTCATGAGGACCGTGGCGGCGACGGCACAGAGCATCCCGCCCCAGAACCCTATCCATGATTTTTTCGGAGATACGGTGGGGAAAAGCTTCTTTCCATATTTCTGTCCGAGCGTGATGCCGAAGGCATATGCCCCGACATCCGATGCCCAGATGATCACGAAAAAGCACAGCATAGGCAGGCCGTTGAACTCCATGTTTTTGAACACGAGAAGATTGGCACATGCCAAGGGTATCGCTATGTAGATAATGCCGGTGTAGATATGTGAAAACTTCTGGAAGTCCTCCCGGTTTTTGGAATATATGGATGACGCCATCAGGACGAGCAGCGGCAGGATGGTGATGGCCAGATATTTGGGATGTACACCATAAGCGCACATCAGGAACATGAGCGTGAAAAGCGTCGCCCCGGCCGTCATGGCTATGTACCGGGACTTCATGAACTCCTTCCCGAGAGACATCGAGTAAAACTCATACATCATGCCTATCATGATGTACAGCATGAGCACCGCGAAAAGAAACTTGTTCAGCAGCAGACTGCAAATGACCGCAATCAGGAAAACGGTTCCCGATATCCCGCGCTTAAGAAAGTTGTTCATCCGACTTCTCGTTCTGTTCTTCCGTATCGGAAGAGCCGTTCCCTTTCTCTTTGTTTTCACTTCCTGCCTTCGGGCCGAGAATCTTTTCAATGTCTTCGGCAAAGATGACTTCTTTTTCAAGCAGCAGCTCAGCTATTCTGGTGAAGCCGTCTTTGTTCTCGAGAAGCAGTTTAAGAGTTTTGTCATGGACTTCTCCGACAAGATTCTTCACCTCGGCATCCATGTCCTCCGCCAGTTTTTCGCTGTACGGTTTGGTTATGTCATATCCTCTTGACCCTGTGGAATCGTAGAAAGAAATTTCGCCTACCTTGTCGCTCATGCCATAGTACTGCACCATGCCGTATGCGATTTTGGTAAGTCTTTCCAGATCATTGAGGGCTCCCGATGCGGGTTCTCCGTTGATGATTTCCTCGGCGGCTCTTCCTCCCATAAGCGTGCACATCTCGTCCATCATCACGGATTTTGAGACGATCTTGCGTTCTGACGGCAGACTCCATGTCAGGCCGAGCGCCTGGCCTCTGGGGATGAGACTGACCTTGAAGACAGGATCCGCATTGGGCAGAAGCCACCCTACGACAGCGTGTCCGGCCTCGTGGTATGCGGTGGTCCTCTTCTCTTTTTCAGTCATTATGGTCGCGCTCTTCCTCTCGAGTCCGCCCACTATCCGGTCGACGGCATCCAGAAAATCCTGATTGTCAATGCTTGATTTGTTCTTGCGGGCGGCGGTAAGCGCGGCCTCGTTGCAGACATTGGCTATGTCGGCTCCTGAGAAGCCGGGAGTGTGTTTGGCCATGAACTCAACATCGAAGTCCTTGGCGATTTTCAATCCTTTGAGATGTACCTGGAATATCTCCACCCTTTCCTTCAACTCCGGAAGATCTACGTGGATCTGACGGTCGAAACGGCCGGCTCTCAACAGAGCCTTGTCCAGAATGTCGGCACGGTTGGTAGCTGCAAGTATGATTACACCGCTGTTTGTGCCGAAACCGTCCATTTCCGTAAGAAGCTGGTTCAGCGTGTTTTCTCTTTCGTCATTTGAAGAAAAGCCCACGTTCTTCCCCCTGGCACGGCCTACGGCATCTATTTCGTCTATGAAGACTATGCACGGAGCTTTTTCCTTGGCCTGCCTGAACAAATCCCTGACTCTTGAGGCGCCCACTCCGACAAACATTTCCACGAAATCGGAGCCTGAGATGGAGAAAAACGGAACGTTGGCCTCTCCGGCGACTGCTTTTGCGAGCAGTGTCTTTCCTGTTCCCGGAGGCCCTACGAGCAAGGCTCCTTTGGGGATCTTCGCTCCGAGACTGGTGTATTTGGCGGGATTCTTCAGAAAATCGACGATTTCCATGACTTCCTCCTTGGCACCGTACAGCCCTGCCACATCCTTGAAGGTAACGTTCACGGTGTTTTTGTCAGCAAGCTTTCCGGTGGATTTGCCCACATTGAACACACCTCCCATTCCTCCGCCGGCGGAGTTGTTGTTCCTGCCGAATCCTCTGAACATCCAAATCCAGAAGAAAACCAGAATCAGAGGGAATATGAGCCATTCAAGAACCTGCGCCCAGACTTTGTCGTCATTGACGAGTATGACCTTGAAACGGTCCGCATCAGGGAGCGAGTCATTCAGCTCCCCGAAACGGGTCTCGGGATCGAACTTGCTGGATACGATGAAGGTAAAGTGGGGCGATTTGGCCGGGACTTTGCCTCCGAACATGTCGCTGTATTTTGCTATCCTGTCCGGTTTGACGGTTATGTCTCCCTTGTAATCGTTGCGGGTGAATTTGATTTCCTTGACGTCACCGGCTTTTATCATGGTCTCCACATCAGCCCATTCTATCTTCTGCTGTTTTTCGGACGGCTGTTTGCTCAGCATGAAGAATATGCCGAGCAGCAGAAGAAGGTAGAACCATGAAAAACTTATGTTGAAGCGGAAAATCCTCCGGTTTCCGTTTTTGTCGTCCTTATTGTTGAAATGTGGCATTGCTAAGATTCAGTGTTCGTTTTTTTCTTCTTTGCAGAAGCTCTGACCTTGGATGACGCCTTGGGTTTTACACGATGCTCCGATGCCGGTCCGTTCTCTTCGCCGGCGAAGTCTTCATCGGCGTATTCGCATCTGGGAGCGTCCGCCCACAGATCATCCAGCCGGTAGAAGTTCCTGTATTCCGTGAGGAAGATGTGGACGACTATGTCTCCGAAATCGAGTATAATCCAGAAGTCATTTTCCAGCCCCTGCATCCTCACCACCTTTCTGCCAAGCTTCTCCTGCATCTTCACCAGCACATTGTCAGCTATCGCAGCGACCGCTGTAGTGGAATCTGCATTGCATATTATGAAATAGTCTGCTATCGCGGAGCCGACGGGCCTCAAATCCAGGGAGACTACAGCTTTGGCTTTCTTCTCCAGCATCGCTTCCGCAATGACCTTAACGGGGTTCTGATTCATTTTTAGTTAGAATATAATCTCTATAATGGTGTGTAAAAATTATCTTTGCAACATACAAAGATAAAACAAATTCTTGGCCAATGTCATTCAGGAAATCAATTATGTGGCTGGATTCGGTAGATTCCACCAATTCAGAAGCATTCAGACGTGCCGGAGACCTTGACAATATGTCAGTTGTGGCGGCGATAGACCAGACGGCCGGCAAAGGTCAGCGCGGCAACGTGTGGAAAACTGAACCGGGAGCCAACCTGACTTTCTCCATCCTTCTCCGCTTCGGCCACGGGGGGCTGCCCGGGCTGAAAGCGACCGAACAGTTCCTGATAAGCAAGGCAACTACGGTGGCTCTTTCCGAGTTCTTCAGCTCCAGAGGCATACATGTCAAAATCAAATGGCCCAACGACATCTACTACAGAAACAGGAAACTTACGGGCATCCTGATAGAAAACCGGCTGGAGAAATCGGATTTGTCTTTGAGCGTGGTCGGCATCGGCATAAATGTCAATCAGCGGGACTTCCCTCCCCAGCTGCTGAATCCTGTTTCCATGGCGCTCATAAGCGGGCATGACTACGATATCCGGACTGAACTTGACGATTTCATGGACTTTTTCGGGGAATATGCGGGACTGATCGGAAGCGTCAGCGGACGTGACACTCTTTCCTCTCTGTACAAGGAAAGACTTTTCAGGCTCGGAGAGAAACACGACTACAGCGATTGCCGGAGCGGTGAAGTTTTCAAAGCCGCGATACGTGATGTGGCCGAGGACGGACGGCTCATCGTTGAAACGGAAGACGGTGCAATGAAGATGTTCAACTTCAAGGAAATCAGTTACATCCTTTGATAAGCCGTACCGTACTCTCCGGATCGTCCGATTTGAACACCGCACTTCCTGCAACGAGGATGTCTGCGCCGGCGTCCATTATGCTTTTGGCGTTGGAGACATTGACACCTCCGTCGACTTCGATCTTTACGGAGAGCCCTTGTCTGAGTATCTCCGACTTTACGCTTCGGATTCTTTCCAGGGACTCCGGTATGAATTTCTGTCCGCCGAATCCTGCATAGACGGACATGATGAGCACGTAGTCGAGTCTGTCAAGAAAAGGAAAGAGTTTTTCGACAGGGATGTCCGGATTGATGGCGAGTCCTGCTTTCACACCGCAGGAGCGGATGGAGGCAAGGATTTCTCCAGGGTCGTTTCCTTCCTTCACGGCTTCTTCCTCATGGAAACTGATCATGCCGGCTCCGGCCTTTGCAAAGCGTTCGACGTATTTTTCCGGATGAACGATCATCAGATGGACATCCAGCGGCTTCTCAGCTTTGCCTGCAACGGCTTCGACCACGGGAAAGCCGAAGGATATATTGGGAACGAACACTCCGTCCATGATATCCAGGTGGAAGATGTCGGCATAGCTGTTGACCAGGGAAACTGCATCGTCCAGATGCAGAAAATCGGCCGCAAGGAGCGAAGGTGCGCAGAGAGCCATGGCTATTTGAAATCAGTTACCACATCCGTGAGATGCTTCACGAACTTCTCGTTTGAATTCAGGTCAAGCCTTTCTCCCGGTGCGTGCACTCCCCTGAGTGTAGGGCCGAAAGAAATCATGTCCAGATCGGGAAACTTTTCCAGAAACAGTCCGCACTCCAGGCCGGCGTGTATGGCCTTCACCTGCGGATCTGTGTGGAACAGCTTGCGGTAGGACTCGACGCAGACTTTCAGGATGTGGGAATCCATGTTCGGTTTCCAGCCCGGATAAGGATCCGACCTGTATGTTTCCGCACCGGCCAGACGGAAGCAGGCCTCGACTTTGTCAGCCACGAATTCCTTTTCGGAATCCGACGAACTTCTCTGGCTCGTGCAGACTTCAATCACGCCTTTTTCTTTCATCTTCACGGATGCCAGATTGCCGGAGGTTTCAACAAGCCCGGGAATGTCCCGGCTCATCGAAAGCACACCATGGTGGACAGCTACAAGAGCGGATATCAACTTTCCCGCCACTTCGGAATCAATGGCCTTTCCGCAGGATTCCACACATGCGGATTCCGTTTTTACATCGGGGTCTGAAACG
>CAYTYL010000051.1:0-12745 GCA_964441715.1 uncultured Muribaculaceae bacterium | reverse complement strand
GGTCCGTCAAACGTGCGGAATCAGATTTGCCAAAAAAAGTGTATATTTACAAATTGGTAACAGAAAAAGGTTTTATGACAGAACTGAGCGATATCACATCTTCCGATGCACGCTTTATGATTACGGGGGGGGGGTAATAGCTTGGTTTTCAAAGATATGCATGTACAGTTAGCACGCGTGTCCGTGAGGATGCAGCGTGCTTTTCCGTTTTTATCAATCAATCATCAATTATCTAAAAAAACAACAGATTTATGTCAAGAGACAAAAAAGAGACATACATGTCTCCCGAGGCGGAAGTCCTCGATGTCAGTCAGGAGGGTTTGATCTGTGCCAGCGAAAGCCCCGGTGCAAAAGTACTCAATCCATGGGAGAACTTCACGGAGAATGATACTTGGTATGAGTAAAAAGCTCTCGACAGAATAACAAGCAGAGAAGACATCTATAACTATGAACATAACTATGAAGAGACTCTATTCAAACTTATTTGCGGCTGCGGTGCTGGCAACGGCTGCGGTATCATGCGGCAAGACGGAGACCGAGCCTGTGCGGGATGGAAACGATGAGATAAAGGTGAATATCAGCGTGGCGTCCCTAAGTCCCGATACCAAGGCCATAAAGAGCGATTGGGAGAAAGGCGACATAATAAACGTGTGGCTTGACGACACGGATGTTAACGAATATAAGGCGTCGGACGGGCCGGACTTCACCCTCACTTATGACGGGAAAGAGTGGACAGCTGCGGGGCTTTCAGGAAAAGAGAGCCGTCTCAAGGCCACGGGCGGAGAGCTCCGAGGTTTCTGGGAAGGGAGCAACTCCTGCTTCGCTGATACAACATGGCACAAAAGTGTAAATGTTTCTACTGGCCAGAAATACGCAAGCGTGTATTTCCCCGATTATGAAAAAAATAAAACTACAGGAATTAAGACTTGTCTTGTAGCCGATTTCAACGGAATTTCATACACCTACGATAAAGACATATTGACAGCCGATATCAATAAATGGCATTTCGGTACGGACTTCCAGCTTGTTGTGACGGGGATTTACTTATCTGACGGTTGGACGCTATACTCTAATAATGTCAAGGCAGTCAAATCCGTGGATAATGTCTTGCAAAATAATACCAAACCTGAAATTCAGTTGAGTTGTTCCGGGACCGGGAACGACGGTCGTATTGCAGGCATTGCAAATTCTGATGGCGTCGCTTTTGTCGGCCAATGGAGCGGCTCCGGCAGTACGACTTTTACTTTAACGGATGGTTCGGGTACATATAAATTTACTAAGGAACTGGCATTCAACTCGGAGAATGGGAGTAAGATAATCGCTTTGAAAATTCCTGGCAGCAAATTTTCAAATAAATAAGCTGTTCTTATCTGTCCGTACATCGAAGAAACATCACATGATCAATGTGCGCTTTGCCGCAAAAGCTTGCAATTACGGAAAAAATCATATATTTGCAGGAAAGGTAAACAAAAACGATTATATTGAAATCAAGCGGCATCATATCTTGTGACGCACACCTCCTGAAGATCCGGGGGGGGGTATAACAGCTTAGTTTACAAAGACATACATATGCAATGGGCACGCGCGTCCGCGAGGACGTCGCGTGCTTTTCCGTATCTATCAATCAACCATCAACAATCTTAAAACAACAGAGTTATGTCAAGAGACAAAAAAGAGACATACAGGTCTCCCGAGGTGGAAGTCCTCGATATTCGTCAGGAGGGTGTAATCTGCGCCAGCACCAGCGTCAACTCCAACATAAGTAATCCATGGAACTTCACGGAGGATGAGGACTGGTATAAGTAGCCCCGATGTTAAACAGCAAAAAGAGAAAGAGATGAAAAAGATCTACACGACATTGTTTGCGGCCGCGGCGATGGTGGCGGCTGCCGTATCATGCAGCAAGTCGGAGAGCGAAGCGGTGTCTGAGGGCAGCGGAGAATTGAAGGTGAACATCAGCGTCGCTCCGCTCGGACCCGACACCAAGGCGATAAAGAACGGATGGGAGGCCGGCGACATCATCAACGTGTGGCTTGACGACACGGATATTGACAAATATAAGGCGTCGGACGGGCCGGACTTTACCCTTACTTATGACGGGAGCAAGTGGACAGCTGCGGGGCTATCAGGAAAAGAGAGCCGGCTCAAGGCCACGGGAGGAAAGCTCCGCGGTTTCTGGGAGGCAAGCAACTCCTGTTTCACGGAAAAAGGAAAGGATGCGGGATGGTCGTATTATGATAATCGAGATAAACATTGCCATTTCTTCCAATTTCCTGATTCGGACAAATATAACCGGACGGGAAGTAAGACATATCTTGAAGCTGATTTCAACGGAATTTCATACACCTACGATAAAGACAGCAAGATATTGACAGCCGACATCAATAAATGGCATTTCGGCACGGATTTCCAGCTTGTAGTTACGGATATCAGCGCGACGGGAGACAAGAGTTATATGTTATATTCACCTAGAGTCGGAGGTATAGTCGGTATAGAAAACGATTTGAGTGGAGAAGAGCCACTTATAGTGGCATACAGCCAAGGCTCTGCTGAGAACGGCTGCATCGCCGGTATTGCAAATAGTGACGGCGTCGCTTTCGTAGGTGCATTAACCAATTATGACATCGGTGATTTTTATTTAGTTGAGGGGGCTCGTACCTCAAACGAAAAGAAATACAAGTTCTCGAAAGAAAACTTGACACTAAGCTCTGAAAGCGGAAGTAAGGTCGTGGCATTGAAAATTCCTTTCAACAAGTTTACCGAGGTGAAGAACGGGGCTGAATAGCCTTGCGGAATATCCTGATGCGGGCTTAACCCGCATGAAGAAAAGGCCTTGCAGAGTATTCCTGCAGGGCTTTTTCGTGCCTGAGGAAGAGTGAAATCCGCTTTGAGCCAAGCTGAGGCGCATCTTGAGAAAAACTCTTATCTTTAGAGCCATGAATTATGATATGGGAAAGTTGATAAGGAATCTCGCGATGCTTTGCCTTGTGTTAGCGGCAACAGGCTGCTCCAGGTCCGAAGTGGAGACTGTCCGGCTTAGTGAGACAGGCGGGAATTCGAATTGTTATACGGCAGTCCTGCCGAAAAACAGGGAAATCCGTTCGTATATGTTGCTTCTCCCCGGATTCGGAGAGGCTGCCGGGGATGTGCTTAACGCGACGGACCTGCCTTTTCAGGCGGCTGAAGACGGGATGGCCGTGTTCATCCCGACATTGCAGGACGGTGTCGAATCCTATGGCTTTTCGGCGGAGAGCCAGCGGACGCTTGGGAACATTGTCCGAGACATAGTGCAGCGGTACGGCCTGGATGCCGTGCCCTATAGTGTCGGCGGTTTTTCCATGGGCGGTGCCGCTGCGGTAAAGTTCGCCGAAACGGCCCCCGTGAAGCCGACGCACGTTTTCGCCATTGATTCACCGCTCGACTATGAAAGGTTCCGCTTCGCCACGGAGCGCGATGTGAAGGTGTACCGCAAAGGCATTGCGGAGGGCGACAGCATCTATGTGAAACTGCTTGAGGACATTACGCCCATAGTTCAGGACTCGCCCTACAGTCTGTCCGATACGACGCACCGCGCCATCATGCCGCTTGTCGACATACCGGTGAGATTCTACATAGAACCGGCGGAGCAGTGGTGGCTGGACAATCGCGGGACAGATGTGCTGGGACTTAACATTCTTGACGGCACGGCATTCATCAACGATCTGCGTCTGCTCGGCAACGACAGGGCGGAATTCATAGCCACTTCCGGAAAAGGCTATCGCAACCGCGGCAAAACCTATCATCCGCATTCCTGGACGATTGTTGACAATAAGGACCTGATCCGCTGGCTGTCAGAGAATTGATATCCCCGTTTCACAGTGCCCCTAAATATGATAATACTTCGTGACAAATACCTACGGCTGAGTAAGGGGACGGGTCAGATGCCGATGCCGTCTATGCGGAACCTGATGATGCCGGCAGGAACCTTCACTTCCACGACATCCCCCGTCCTGTGTCCCAACAGGGCCGTGGCGATAGGGGATTTTACGGACAGCTTCTTGCCGGCAAGGTCTGCCTCGTGAGGACTGACAATGGTGTAGGTGTCTTTCGCACCGCTGTCCATATTGCAGATTTCGACTTTTGTCAGCAGCTGCACCACATCCGTTCCCTCCTTTCGCTGCGGTAGTACTCTGGCGTGCTCCAGAACTCTCTGGAGGAAGCGGATTCTGCCGAGCAGACGGGATTGCAGGCGTTTTGCGGCGCGGTATTCATAGTTCTCGCTGAGGTCTCCCAGATCTCTTGCATCGGAAATGGCCTGAATCGCCTCGGGGAGCTTTTTCTTTATCAGCTCATCCAACTCGCCGGCAATCTTGTCATACCCTTCTTGAGAGAGATATTCCATTACTGTTCGATTTTATCGCAAGATACGAATTTTGCCGGATAAAAGGAGCAACCGGCGGAACGGCGCCGCCGGGCGCGGAATGATGGTTACAATGCTTTCAGGGCCTGATATTTTCTGGATGCATATGCCTGGATGAGGTACAGCAGGCCGAACAGAACCCCGATCAGATAAGGAGAAAAAGGGCTGTCGACAAGGCGGCTCAACGGTGTGATTATCAGCGGAGAAGTGAACTGTCCGAGATACAGGGCGGCGGAAATGAGCGGCATCACGGTAGTGGCGGCATCTTTCCCTCCCTTGATGGATGCGATGGTGTTCAGATAAGGCATGCCCGCACCGTTGGCTATTCCCACGAAGAAAGAACCGGACAGTATGAGCGCTGCGGACGCTCCTGTTCCGAGCAGGGCGTAGCCTGCCATGAAGGAAAGCGGTGCGACATATTTCATCTTGGCAGGCAGAAGTTTCATCATCCTTCCGAACATTATGCCGATGACCGCGGCTATCAGGTCCAGTCCCACCATTATGAGCGTTATCTCATTGCCGCTCATGGTGCTGCCTCTGCCGGTTATGAGGGCGAAGTTGGCGGGATATATGAAAAACAGGAGCATCTGCAGATACATCCCTGCGACCGAAGGCATGAATCTTAGAAGGGATGCCCTTTCGTCCGTGCTGTTTTTACGGGCCTTGGTGAGTCCGCTCTCGCTTTCGTAGTAGTCGGGAGCGCAGCTTTCGGCGGCCTCGCCTGTCGCAAGCCTTTCATCGGGGAGAACGGCCAGTACAAGGATGAGCACGAATACCCCGAGCAGATACACGAGAAATGAACAGTTCCAGCTTATGTTGGCAAGAAGCCCGCTGAGCAGTGTCGCCACGACTCCGCCCATCTGGTTCATGAATGCGGACAGGCCCATGAGCTTACCCTGTTCCTCCGGGGGGAAGTAATACGACAGCAGTCCTGTGGACAAAGGCATGATCATGCCTACGCTGATTCCCAGCAATGCCCTGAGGACCAGGATTATCCATATGTTGTCGAAGAAGAACGCCCCGGCGCCGAAGAGGATGTAGCTGACCAGCCCTGTCACGGCTATGGTTCTCGTGCCGGCGATTTTGCAAAGCGATGAGAAGAAGAGGTTCGTGATGATGATGGTGAGAGCCGGCATGCTGATTATAAGCTGCACCAGAAGGGGATTCTCACCGCTGAAATGTTTTCCGATTACCCCGAGTGCCGGGGCCATGGCCGCTCCCGCCATGACGGTAAGGGCGGAGATGGATAGGATGGCATATGCCAGTTTCTTTTTGTTGAAGCTGTCCATAACGATTGCTTTAAGAGTTCTGTTCTCATAACCGGGAACAGTTGAGGTTCTGGAGTTTAAAGTTCCGCCAAACTGCGAACTTCAGTAGCCTCATGAGCTATATCATTATAGATAGCGCTGCTTACGAATCGCGGTGCAAAGATACGAAAAAATCGGAAATCAGGATTTCTTGCCGTTGGCGGACACCACCAGGATGACGGCGGAAAGGATGATGACGACTCCGATGGCATTGGCGACGGTCAGTCTGCTGCCGAACACGAGAATGGTTACGGCCAATGCGGTGATGGGTTCCAGAGCTCCGATGATGGAAGCCGGGGTTGATCCTATGACGTGGATTGCCTTGGTGACGAGAACCATCGACAGGAATGTCGGGAACAGGGCCAGTCCGATTGCATCCCTCCACATGACGGCACCGGTGAGCGGCTGTAGGTCATATCCTCCTCTCATGAGGATGAGGAAAAGCAATGCTCCGGAGATGGAGGCATAGAATGTCAGTTTAAGTGCAGGCATGGAGTGGAGCACGCTTCTGTTCACACCTATCAGGTAAAGGGCGTATGTCAGGGATGACAAAAGTACCAGAATTATGCCTAAGGTGCTGAGCGTCTGGCCGTCGGTCTTGTACAGCAGCCCTATTCCGCAGAGGGCAAGCGCGAGAGCTCCCCATGTCGCCGCTCCGGCTTTCTCGTGGAAGAAGGCCCACATAATCACGGCCACGAAAAGCGGGTAGGTGAACAGTATGGTCGACGCTATCCCGGCGTCCATGAATTTGAAACTGTAGAAGAGGCAGCATGACGAGACCCCGAAGAACAGTCCCATGGCCCCCGACAGGAGCGCCTCCTTTTTAGTCAGAGAAAAGGATTCCCTTTTCAGAAGCATCAGCAACGCTATCATGGCAGCGGCGATGATGTAGCGGTAGAACAGGACTGAAAGCGGCTTCAGCCCCGTGTCGTACAGAGGCAGGGCAAAAAGCGGATTCAGGCCGTAGCACATGGAGCCGATTATGGCCAGAATGTATCCTGTTAATTTGGAAGAAGTGTCAGGTTTTTTCATGATGAAAGTCGCCCCTCGGTTGGAAGGGGCGACAAAGATACTTTTTTCCTCGCTAATGTGAATCGTGCGCTGATGTGAATCGTCAGAGCCCGAGTCCTTCAAGCCATTTGTCCACTTCGGCATATTTGCTTTCCAGTCCCTTGCCTCCCATTTCTTTCGTGACCACACAGATTCCGTCCTCATGTTCGGCGTCCGGAGTGGCCTTCACGATGTCCTTCAGGCAGTTGTACTCTCCGGTGTATGCCGTGCACAGCGGTATGACCGTCTTTCCGGAGAAGTCAAGTCCGGATTTTTCAAGAAAAGTCATCACGGGCATGGGGGCCGTGTACCACCACACGGGGGCCGCGACGATTATCGTCTTGTATTTGTCGAAGTTCTCCGGGAGTCCTTTGATCTCGGGATATATCTTTCCGTCTACTTCTTTTTTTGCGTCTTCCGTACATGCGTTGTACTCGGTGGGATAGTCTTTGACTCTTTCAATCCTGAAAAGGTCCGCTCCCGTCTTTTCGGCGATGTGTTTCGCCACGTTTTCGGTGTTATGGCTCCAGCTGAACCATGCCACCAGGATGTTGTCGGATTTCATTTCTGTCTCTGTTTTTGTTTCTGCTTCTGTTTTTGTCTTGTTCTGTGCGCAGGCCGCCAGGCTGAACGCGGCGCACAGGGCCGCAGCAATCATGAAAGTCTTTTTCATCTTTTGAATGTGTTTTTGTTCCTGTTCATGCAGTTCTTCTGTTCTTGAACCGACGGTGCAAAAATACTGACCTTGTCCGACAAGTCATCTTCCAATAATTCGTCATGTCTTGCACTTTTTGCGGAATGATGTTCGGGAGAGGGGAAGGGCCGGAATTGAAAAAATTCATATATTAGCGCGATATGTTCAGAAGAAGCGGAATAGGGAGAGTCTTCGGCGTGCTTTTGCTTGCCGTTTATCTGACTGCATTCCTGTCTGCTTCTCTGCATGTCCATCCCGCACCCCGGGCGGAAGGTGGCAGCTGTTATGAGTGTGACCGCGGAGTTCATCATGGGGGACACCTTTCAAAAGCGTCTTCCATCCTTGACGAATGCCTGCTCTGCCATTTTGCGGCGGCGTCTTATGTTGCCGCGTCATTTGCGCTGCCCGTTTTTTCATTGCGGATTGTTTCTGCCGTAAAACCTCGTACCGATGTCGGACGCGGCTCTTGCTCCGTGCGGATAAGGTCTGTGCGTGCTCCGCCTGTCTGTCTGTAACATAAGCGTTTGCATTTATTCTTATTACGGACGGACATAAAAATTAAAAATGAACAGATTTATTTATGCCCTGATCATGACCCTGTCATGTGTCGGGGCCGCGGCTTGGCCGCATAGTGCGCGGACTGCACATATGACGGAATTGCGGACAGCTTCCGAACCCGATGACAACAAAGGCTCCCTCTCGGGGAAGATTACGGACAAGAGGACCGGGGAGGCGCTTGCCGGCGTGGCGGTTTTTTTTCCGAGTCTTTCTTCGGGTGCTGTAACCGATCCTGAAGGAAAATATGTCATCGGCAATCTGCCTTTGCGGAAGCTTGATGTACAGGTCAGCTATCTCGGCCATAAAACTATAGTGACGGCTGTGGAGATAGGCCGGTCCACGGTTTTGGATTTTGAAATGGAAGAGAGTGATGCTCAGCTGGACGAGGCGGTGGTGACCGGCCTGTCAGGCAGTGCGCTCATGGCGGATTCTCCGGTTCCTGTGTCGGCAGTGAACAGGGAACAGCTCCGGCGCAATGCCTCTTCCAACATAATAGATGCGATCAGCCTTCAGCCGGGCGTTTCTCAGATCACCACCGGCGGAGGCATCTCGAAACCGGTGATACGCGGACTCGGATTCAACAGGGTCGTGGTCGTCAACGATGCCGTCCGTCAGGAAGGCAACCAGTGGGGAGCTGAACACGGAGTGGAGATTGACCCTCAGAGCGTTTCTTCTGTAGAGATTGTGAAAGGTCCGGCTTCCCTTATGTACGGCAGCGACGCCATGGCGGGGGTAATCATTTTCCACGATGCCCCGCTTGCGCTTTCGGGCACTGTGCAGGCCGATGTTTCATCCCAATACCAGAGCAATGACGGCCTTTTCGCATATTCGGTTAACCTGAAGGGCAACCATGACGGGCTTGTGTGGAGCGGACGTTTCTCGGACAAGATGGCGCATGAATACAAAAACTCTTCCGACAGATATGTCATCGGTTCCCAATTCCGCGAGCGTGCGGCCGACGCTCTTGCGGGCTTGAACCGAAGATGGGGGTACAGCCACCTGAAACTGAGCTATTATCATCTGACTCCGGGAATCGTGGAGGGGGAGAGAGGAGATAAGTACAGCTACTCGAAACCTTTGCCTTTTCAGCAGGTGCATCACTACAAGGCGGTGAGCGACAATACATTGTTTATGGGGAACGGTACGCTGCGTGCAGTGTTCTCCTATCAGCAGAACCGCAGGCAGGAGTTCGAGGAAAGCCTATCCGCCCCCGGCCTGGACTTTCTGCTTCACACCGTGAATTATGACCTTAAGTTCAATCTTCCCATAAGAGACGGTCTTAAGATCGTCATCGGCAGCGGAGGCATGTGGCAGAGATCTCTGAACAAAGGATATGAATTCCTTATACCGGCGTACAGACTTTTCGATGCGGGTCTTTTCGGGACGGCTACCTACAAGACTGATCGTCTGACCGTCAGCGGGGGACTCCGGGCCGACCTGCGCCATCTGGACAGCTACGGACAGGAGAATGTGTTCGAGAAGTTCGGAAGGAGTTTTACCGGGATTTCGGGAAGTGCCGGAGCAGTCTATGCCATAGGGGACGACATGAACATCCGACTGAATGCGGCCAGAGGATTCCGGGCTCCCAATATGGCTGAGCTTGGCTCCAATGGGGTGCACGAGGGTACTCTGCGCTACGAGCTTGGAAATCAGGACCTCAAACCGGAGTACAGTTGGCAGGGCGATGTGGGCTGGGACTACAGTTCAGAAGCTGTGTCTTTCCAGCTCTCGCTCTTTGCGAGCCATATCGGCAACTACATATTTGCGCAGAAAATTGTCGGGCTCCGTACTGCGGGCTTGGATACCTTCCGCTATGTGCAGGGCGATGCCCGGATTGTCGGAGGGGAAGCCGTGGCGGACATCCATCCTGTGGAGAAGCTGCATTTTCAGAACTCCTTTTCCTATGTCAACAGTGTCCAGCTGCATCAGGAGGGGGAGGGAAAGTATCTTCCTTATACTCCTGCGCCGCGCTGGACTTCGGAGCTGCGTTACGACATCATAAGAGACGGGAAGAGGATTGACAATACTTTCGTGTCCTTGCGGATGGACTGCAATTTCAGGCAGAACCGATTCTATTCGTTGAACGGTACGGAGACGGCCACTCCCGCTTATGTGCTGTTAGGCGCATCGGCCGGAACGGACATCCGCATCCGCGGCAGGAAAGCGGCATCGGTGTTCCTCTCCTGCGAGAACATCTTCGACAAGCTGTACCAAAGTCACCTCAGCCGCTTGAAGTATCTTGGAGTCAATCCTTTTAACGGGAAAAAGGGTATTTTCGACATGGGCAGGAATTTCTGTGTCAAGGTCGACATCCCTCTGTGACAAGCCGTTTCCTGCATCGGCCGATTATCTTCGGGGAGGGTCGGCTTATTTACCATTTTATATAAAGAAGAAAGCAACTCATTGTATAGTAATGAGTTGCTTAAAATTGTCTGGATGACTGGACTTGAACCAGCGACCTCCTGGTCCCTAACCAGGTGCGCTACCAACTGCGCCACATCCAGGTGCGCGGTCTGACCGCTTTTGTTTTGTCCTGCAAATATACTTATTTTTTGGATACATACAAAACATAAATCCGTAATTTTACCGCCGGGAGAATATTTCCATGGAGATAATACTTGCTGTAGATTCCTTCAAGGGCTGTCTCGCTTCGGACGAGATAGAGAAGACGCTGTCATCCGTATTCACAGAAAGCGGCTATGATGTCACTGCCTTTCCTATGAGCGACGGGGGAGACGGGATGCTTGAGGCCTTTACCTCTGCTTTGGGCGGGCATCGTGTCAATGTCCGTGTACACGACCCTCTTATGAGACCGACGGATGCCGAGTTCGGCATAACGCCTGACGGAACGGCAATTATAGAAACGGCCCGCGCCTGCGGACTTTCCCTTATTTCTCCTGACGAGCGTGACCCGCTTGCCTCCACTTCCTATGGAGTGGGTGAGCTTGTCTTCGCCGCTATGCGGAAAGGTTGCCGTCGTTTCCTGATCGGCCTTGGGGGCAGCGGAACAAGCGACAGCGGAGAGGGGATGCTGAGAGCTCTTGCGGAAAAGGTCGTTCCCGGGGGAGATATATATGCCTTGCCGTCTTCGGAAGTAGGCAGATGCAGTTTCGTGCTTGCGTCCGATGTCCGCAACCCTCTCTGCGGGCCTGATGGTGCAGCTTATGTGTTTGCTCCTCAGAAAGGTGCTTGCGCTGATGTGCTGCCTCTGCTTGATGAGCGGGCGAGGGCATTCGCCTCCGTTTCCGCAGAGCGTCTCGGATATGACATGTCCATGCGCGCAGGAGCGGGCGCGGCCGGAGGTCTCGGCTATGCGTTCATGCAGTTTTTGGGAGCCGAGATCCGTTCCGGTGCAGACCTGCTTCTGGATATCCTGGACTTTGACTCAAAACTTGCCAATGCCGGCCTGGTGATAACCGGAGAGGGAAGCGCCGACGCGCAGACTCTCATGGGCAAACTTCCCGAAAGGGTGCTGAGACGGTGCGGACAGGCATCTGTGCCTGTATGGATGATTGCCGGACGAGTGGAAAACAGGGCAGCTCTTCTGAAAGGAGGTTTCTCCAAAGTGTTCTGCATCAATCCTCCGGGACTGCCTGCGGATATCGCCGTCCGGCCCGAAACTGCCGTATCCAATCTCAGGCATTGGGCTGAAGGCGTAATCCCTTTGTCGGGCAGGTTTTAGTCCTGCCGTTCCCTCCGTATTATTTTCCGTATTGCTTTGCAGGGGTTTCCCACTGCGACCACGTTGTCCGGAATGTCTTTTGTGACTACCGAGCCGGCCCCTATTGTGACGTTGTCGCCGATTTTAACGCCGGGCAGAATCGTCGTGCTGCCGCCGATCCACACGTTGTCACCTATGCTTACCGCTTCGGCCCATTCGTTCCGGCTGTTCCTTTCGGTGGGGTCGGTGCTGTGACATGCAGTGTAGATGCTTACGTTAGGGCCTATGAAGCAGTCGTCTCCGATTGTGACGGTTGCTTCGTCCAATACGGTGAAGTTGAAGTTGGCGAAGAACCGTTTGCCTACACGGATCTGTTTGCCGTAATCGCAGAAAAACGGCGGGTTGATGATTATTTCGTCATCTCCTATGCTTCCCAGGATGTCCTTCAGCATGGAAAGCCGGGCGGCGAAATCCGACGGAGTCAGTGCATTGTACTTGTGGATGCTGTCATGCACCGCTCTCAATTCCTTAAGCAGCAGAGGATCCGTTGCCAGATAGAGCTGACCGGCAAGCATTTTTTCTTTCTCTGTCATCGGCGCTTATTTGTCGATGCTTACCAGTTTGTAGCGGCGCGAGCCGAGACCGATGGCTTCGGCGTGTTCGATCGTGTGGATTCCGTGCTGCTTGTCTATGCGGCCGAGAAGGTCGGTAGGGTCGTTGGTCGCGGTCACCTCCTGGTTGTTTATGATGTCGATGCAGGCCTGGTCCAGCGCCACGGGGTCGGTTGATGCCAATATGCCGTAGTCTTCAAGTTTGACCGGTGCCGGATGGTCCACGCAATCGCAGTCAATAGACATGTTGTTCATCACGCTTATGTATATGATGCCCTGATGTTTATGGAAATAGTCCGCTACTGCCTGGGCTGCCGCCGCCATGCTCTCCAGAAATCCGTCCTGATCTCCGATATATTCCGGAGTCCACAGTTTGCTCATGTCCAGCTTCTCCATTTTGCCGGCCGAGTGGCTGTAGGCCTTTCCGTTCTGGCTGCCGCAGCCTATGGACAGGTTCTTGAGCGC
>CAYTYL010000050.1:0-13064 GCA_964441715.1 uncultured Muribaculaceae bacterium | reverse complement strand
TATGACTGCTCTCGATATGTTAGGATATTCCTGTAAAATCCAGAACAGCACGGCGCCCCCTCCTACGAAAGGCTCGACATAAGTCATTTCGTACCTATGGGAGAAATCATGAGGTAGAGATGCCTTGATATCGTCAAGAAGCCGGGTCTTTCCTCCGACCCATTTGACGAATGGTTTTGCCGGATATCTGTCTAATCTTTTCATAGCATTTCATATCACTTCAGGGAAATCTTCTCAATTATGCAGAGGCGGCAGCGACGCTCCGCACCATCTTTCCGACAGGAAAACATATAATCAAGAACCGGACGCGATATTCAAAAAACTAAGTTAGCAAAAGATTGAAGAACTCGTCTTTGGCGACACGGAAATATGTTCTTCTAAGCGGTAACATGAAATGTCTCCCTCCTCAAAGAAACAAATGCGATATAAAAGAGATGAAAAATGTTTTATATGCTTTTTTCGACAGATTTGACCCGAAGAAACAGGTCTTTATTCCGTATGAAGATGTCGAAGGCGAGGCCTTTGTTACGTACCTGGGCAACCGTTATGCCCGCAGTTCCCGCGCAGAGCTTTCATTCGTTCCTTGCGCTCCATAATCTTGGCTATTTCAGCTTCAATGTCGACTTCGGGATAGTTCAGACCCGATTTGAGGGCCTGGATCATCTGTTCGGTACGGTTGCGGATCTTATACTCCTTGCCCTCTTTGATAAAGACGTTACCCGTCTGTCCGAAGATTAGGCGCACGTTCGCCGCTCTGCACTGCTCATTAAGCGATTTTACCCACTCATAATGAAGGGGGCGTGAGCCGAGATAATTTTCACCGCCTGCCAGGACCGTCTCTATCTCTCCCGTGGCCAAATATTTCGACAAATCGACCTTGTCGATAAAGGGCTTTATGCTTACCCATTTGTGTTTTGACGGCACTTTTAGCAGATGGGGCAGACGCTCATCCGCTCTGCGCTGATTTTCGGCAGATACGGCAAATTGAACGTGATGCCAGCCCTTGCCCCAATCGCGCGGCAGGTGGTCGATAATACGCTCGGCACGCTTAGTGAGCAGTGAGAACGTAACATCGGGTCGTTGACGGATATAGTTCCACGCCTCATCGCGCCACGCATCAGCCTCCTCCAAGAAGAAGTCGCTGGTCATGCATACGCGCACGAAAGAGCCGCCAGGCAATTTATGTTTGCCCGTCTTATCACGCTTTATCGGGAAATCCATGTTCGACTTATTGAGCGAAACAATGCTTGTATCACGCCCGTAACGCTTATCAAGAAAATAAGCATAGCAGTTCCGGCACCCCTCGCTGCACTTATGGCAGCCGTGCCATGGATTCCAAGTAAGATCGTTAATATCCATTATCCGGCCATTTTAGACTACAAAAATACACCTGTTTTTTCATTCATCATATCATGGTAATTATTTTGATTCGAGCCCGCAAAGTTACCCCGACATGCCGTTATGTAAGGGGTTGATTTTTTGGTTAAAATGAGCAATATCCCCGATTGGGCCGTCAGGCGGTGAACAAATCGTATGGTGCGGCAATGGCAGCCTCTCGTTCTGATTGGTCGGAAATGATCTGAGGGCGCGTTCCGCGGAAATGCGGCTCGGAACAAAACATTTGCTAAATTTGCGGAAAATGATGGCCGGGCGGAGCGTCCGGCGCGACAGGAAATGCAATGGAAATAATCAGGGCGCAGGGAATAAGAAAAAGCTTCGGCAACCTTGAGGTGCTCAAGGGGGTGGACTTCCATGCCGATAAAGGAGAAATAGTTTCTGTCACGGGAGCTTCGGGAGCCGGCAAATCCACTCTTCTGCAGATTCTCGGCACGCTCATGTCTCCGGACGGAGGAAAACTTGAAATCGGCGGCACGGATGTGTTTTCCCTTGGAAGCAGGGAACTTGCGGCTTTCCGCAACAGGGAGATAGGATTCGTGTTTCAGTTCCATCATCTTCTGCCTGAATTCACCGCATTGGAAAATGTCATGATTCCGGCCATGATAGGCCATCGTTCGCGAAAGGACGCCGGGAATGCGGCTTTGCGTCTTCTGGAGACAGTGGGGCTTTCGGAGAGGACGGATCACAAGCCTTCGGAGCTGTCCGGGGGAGAACAGCAGAGAGTGGCCATCGCACGCGCTCTCGTCAACAATCCGGCTATAGTGTTCGCGGACGAGCCGACCGGAAATCTGGACAGCGTCACAAAAAATGAAATACACAGATTGTTTTTTTCATTGAGGGATACCCTCGGGCAGACATTCGTGATTGTCACCCATGATCCGGAACTGGCCTCCATGTGCGACCGCCGGCTCAATATGAAAGACGGACTGTTCGAGTCGGAAAGCGTTTCCGGAGATGAGTGAGGGAGTGTTCCGGTTCAAACGCTTCGATGTCAGGAATGAGAAGTCGTCGATGAAAGTCAACACGGATGCGGTCATTCTCGGCGCTGCCGTCGGCCTGCAGGCCCGGGAAGGTTTCTCGGTTCTGGACGTCGGCACCGGCACAGGCGTGATAGCGCTGATGCTTGCCCAGCGGCTGTCGGAAAGGGTGAGCCGCTTCAGGGTGGAAGGTGTCGACCTGGACAATGCTTCGGCGGAGGAGGCTGCCCTGAATTTCAGCGCTTCCCCATGGGCTGAAAACCTGTTCTCTTTCAATGAGGATTTCCGTGGACGGCCGGGCGTATATGATCTGATAGTTTCCAATCCCCCTTTCTTTGAGGATTCGCAGGTCAATCCGGACTCCCGTAAAAGACTTGCCCGGCATGCCGGGAAATGCGGTGGCGGGCTTTCCTGCCGCACTCTGCTGGATTTCGCCGCTGAAAGACTGTCCCGCGGGGGACGTGCGGCCCTTATCCTGCCTGCATCGGCCTGCGGGGAACTGGTGGAATATGCGGCCGGCATAGGATTCCGTCCTTTTGAAATCCTGTATGTAAGAGCCGATGAGTCCAAAGCTCCGTACAGGGCGGTCATGCAGTTCTGCAGAAAGGAAAACCCTTCCCTCTGTGCGGAACAATGCCGGACATCGGAGCTTGCGATCCGGTCCGGACATGGAGAGGGAGTTTATACCGGCAGGTACGCCGCTCTTGTAAAGGATTTTTATCTGTGGGCCTAATTCTTGGGCTTGCGCAGACGCGAAATCTGCTGCCTTCTGAACTTTTCTTCGGCGATGACCATTTTCGCGACTTTCCTTTTGGAGATGATGCCGTCATATCGTGACAGCTGTGAAGTCTCGTGCCTGTCGGCTTCCTTGAGGGCCTCGGTATAGGCTTTGAGCCTGTTCTCGATTTCCTTGTCGGATGCTTTCGAATCAAGGGCTTTCTCCAATGCATCGTAGGCGTTGCCTATGTTGTTGAAGAGCTTGTGCTGTTCATTGTCAATCTGGTTGTAGACGGGCCAGAACTTCTCCGCTTCGGCCGGGGTCAGATCCATTTCCGATGTGAAAAATGCTATTTTCTCCGCCATCATCCTGTCGTACCAGGATCGGTCCTGACGTTTCTCCTGCCGTTGTTTCTCAGGTTCGTCGCAATCCGGAACGGAGGCGAAGGAGGGGAGTGCCATAAGGAAAAGGAGCGGAAGTGCGTACAGCAGTCTACTCATATTCTTGTTCTTCATAACTCAGCTGATTTAGTGAAACGCCCGTATCTATAAGGTAAGCTACTATGTCGTCGCCGGATATGTCCTCTGCCGAGCCCGGCTCAGGCGAGGCGTCATACAGCGCGTATGGCTCCGTATGCGGGGTAATTTTCCATGCGTATTCCGCATACCCGCAGTCCGTTGCGTCGGCCTTTTTCGATTCCGCCAGTTTCAGGACGGCGGTGCCGCACACGAACATCACGGCTATGGAAGCCGCGAGGGCCAGAAGCGGGCGTGTCTTGTCCCATACGGTGACAGTCTCGGCCCCGCATCCGTCCGTTTCGGAAGGTATTGCGCGAAGCCTTGTCCTCAAACTTTCGAAATACCCTTCAGGAACTTTGTATGATTCATTTTTCCTTTCGCCCATATTTCCAAAATTACATTATTTAGACAAAAAAAACAGAGGAAAGTAAAAAATGACGTCGGAAAATTCAGATTTTTTTCATGTACATGATTTCCGCGGGAGCCCTGTTTTCCATCAGCAGTTCCCTCATTTTCTTCATGTACGGGGCCGTGTGTGAAAAGAACATCCTGTAGCCTTCGCACAAGGCGTTCAGTCCTGTTTCTCCGTTTTCGGATTTGTTGAAGCGATGCTTCGGACATTCTCCGTTGCAGATGGAAAGAAACTCGCAGCGTAAACATTTGCGGGGCAGGGAGTTCCTTTTGTCCATTCCGAACTTTATCTGTCTGTCGCCCGTCATCATGGCCTTGAGACTCTTGTCCCTGATGTTTCCGAGGAGATACTCGGGATACACGAAGTGGTCGCATGGATACAGGTCACCGTTGTGCTCCAGTACGGAGTTTCCTCCGCAGGTGGGGGCGTATGCGCATGTGCCGGGAGGAACGCCGCACCAGTTTGCCAGGGTGGCGTCGAACAGTCCCACGTAATATCGTCCCACATCGTACTTTATCCACACGTCGAAAATGTCGCACATGAACTTTCCGAAAGCCCTGGCGTTCACGGACCAGATGGCCGGTACGGCTCCTTCCGTCGACGGGTTGACGATGAACGGCCTTGCTTTCCTGTCGGGTCTGCCGTTTTTGTCAACGGGATACTTCACATGTTCCACTACGGGCATGAACTGCATGAAGCGGCTTCCCGTGTCCTTCAGGAATTGATAGACCTCCGTTCCGCGCCCTTCGCACGCATGGTTTACGGTAGAAAGCGTGTTAAACTGTACGTCGCTGCTCCTCAGCAGGTTGAGTCCGCGCATCACGCTGTCGAATGTCGGTCTTCCTCCTTTGTCTTTCCGGTATTTGTCATGAATGTCCCTCGGCCCGTCTATCGATATGCCCACCAGGAAGTCGTTTTTCCGGAAGAATTCCGCCCACTCCCTGTTGAGAAGTGTTCCGTTCGTCTGCAGGGTGTTGCGGATTTTCCTGCCGTTGCCGTATTTCGCTTCGAATGCCATGGCTTTGCGGTAGAAATCCAGTCCCAGTATGAGAGGCTCGCCCCCGTGCCAGTTGAACACGACCTCTTCCACATCGTTGGCCTCTATGTACTTGCGCACTACTTCCTCGAGCATGGCATCGCTCATGCGCGGTTCTTTCCCTCCGTAGATTTCCGATTTGTCCAGGTAATAGCAGTACTGGCAGTCAAGATTGCAGAGCGAACCTGCCGGCTTCAGCATTATGTTGAAGGAAAGAGGGCCTGTAATCCTGGCGGCATCTTCCAGGGAAATGGAGTCGTTGTTTTTCATTGACAGGTGGGATTACGGTACCGGATCATATCCGCTGCCTCCCCAAGGGTGGCAGCGAAGGATGCGCCTTATGCTCAGATACAGCCCTTTGACCGGTCCCCATTTGCGGAAAGCCTGCAGGGCATATTCCGAACATGTGGGCGTAAACCTGCACGAAGCGGGCGTGTATGGAGATATGCAGACCTTGTAGAACTTGATCAGCAGTATGAAGGGGGCGGCCCCGGCTTTTTTCAGCAATTCTTTGGCGCGTCCGCTCATGGCGAAGGGAAGTTGTCGTCTATTCGGCCCAGGATTTCTCCGACTATGGCTTTGATTCCGGCGTATGAAAGGATCTCCTTCGTGTTGTAGATAAGCAGGATGTCCGCTCCGGTCCCGTGGAGAAGCTGTTTCTGCGTCCTGTAGGCCTCGCGGATTCTGCGCTTTATGAGATTCCTTTTCACCGCCCTGCGGAAGAGCTTTTTGGACACCGATACCATTATCCTGTTCACATCTTCTCCACTCCCGTAGCGAACGCAATACTTCATGTCGCCGGCGGGGCAGAATTTTCCTTTCGAAAGCAGGGCATCTATCCCGGACTTCGTATGGAGCCGTTCGCGCTTCGTCAGAGTGTCTGCCATCCGGAGCGGGCTGTTATTTGTCGGATTCAAGAAACAGGGCCAGAGCTTTGGCTACGGAAGGGATTTCGGGCGTAGGAGCCTGTATGGCGATGGGATAGCCGAGGTCCTCCATGGTTTTGACAATCCCTCTTCCGAATGTGATGAACTGCAGGCCTTCCGGTTTGAAGCCTTCGAAATTCTCCTGGAGCGAGCTTATGTCGGCAGGATTGTAGACTACGGCCACGTCGTAGGAATGAATATCTATGTCTTTGAGATTCTGAGACATGGGCTTGACGAAGTTCGCAATCTTGAAGTCGAGCCCGGCAGATGTGAAAGCGTTGGTCATGCTGTCGTTGCTCGTGGCGGCATTCGTGGTGATGAGGAATTTCTCGTCCTTATGCTTGGTCCCGATCTGTGCCGTAATGGATTCCGGGGATCCCGTTCCGAAGAAGATCTTTCTCTTGCGGAATACGATGTGCTTCTGGAGATACAATGCCACGGCCTCGGTGCTGCAGAAATACTTCATGGTCTCCGGCACTTTGATCCTCAGCTCGTCGCAAAGGCTGAAGAAGGCATCTATGGTATGCCTTGCCGAAAAGACTATGGCCGTGTAATCCAGAATGTTGATTCTTTGTGACCTGAATTCGCGTGAGGTCAGCGGTTCGATAAGGAAAAACGGTCTGAAGTCTATCTGGACTCCGTATTTTTCTCTGAGGGCCGCGTAAGGAGATTGATCCATCGGTGCAGCCTGCGATATGATGATCTTTTTTGCCTTCATAATACCTCCATAATACCTCAAAAAAGAATGGCGGCGGCTACAAGCATCCCCGCCGGGAAAATTTCAAGTCCGCAAAGATACAAAAAAGCTCGGAAAGGGTTGCAAAAGCCTGTGAATATTTCCGCTTTTCTGATGGCCAACACTATGGCGGCCAGAAGTGTTTCGTGTATGAGAATGCTCCTGACGGCGTCGTCGTCGACGTCCAGCATGCCGCATATTCCTATTGTCACCGCCATGAAAGTGACCAGAACTATCATCACGTTGTTGTACATGCGGTAGCCGGCCCTGTAGAACTCTTTTCCTCTTCCTTCTCTCCTGAAGGCATGTGCCAGCATGATTCTGAGCAGGTAATAGAGCAGGAACATGCCGATGTTCACGAGAGTTTTCACTCCTGAAGAATAATTCGAGGCGAACCCGAAGGAAATCATTCCGAACCTTGACGCCGTAAGGCAGAAGAACGCCATGGCCGTGAAGGACAGGTTGTTCCTCTGGAGCCTCAGCCTGAGGTTGTCTTCCAGGCTGATGAGCGGCTTGTCGCGTGTGAGCCCCTTGAAAAGGTAGGGGAAGGTCTCCACGAATTCGGGCAGGCTGAGTATCGCGAGGATGACGGCTGCGGCCATCAGTCCGCAGTTGATGAGGGAATCGCCCCATGCTTCCGGGTATCCGGCCATGTCAGTTGCCTCTTTTTGCCCTGTATCCCATCTCCTTCAGCAGCGCGGTGACCTTGTCCCGCAAATCGCCCTGTATGGTGATTTCACCGTCTTTGGCGGTTCCTCCGACGCCGCATTTCACTTTCAGGGTTTTGCCCAGTGCCTTCAGGTCCTCTTCTTTCCCGGTGAATCCGCTCACGAGGGTGACCTGCTTTCCGCCTCTGTTCCTCCTGTCTATCGTGACGGTCAGCTTCTGTTCGGCGGGAGGCAGGGTTTCCGCTTCCGCATCTCCGGTCGTTTCATATTGAAAATCAGCGTTTGTGGAATATACTACGCCGAGCCTTTTTTTCCAGTCATTTTCCGCCATTTGCCAGCTGTGTTTTTGCAAAGATAGCGATTCTTGTATATCTTTGCCTGATTGCCGTTGATTATAAAAGGTATATGGATTTGAAAAAATATAATTTCTGGAACAGGCTGACCGCATGTGCGGTTTTCGTGATATCCGCATTCACCTACCTTTCCACGATTGAGCCGACCGCATCCTTCTGGGACTGCGGGGAATTCATAGCGTCATCGTACAAGCTGGAAGTGGGGCATCCCCCGGGAAACCCCGTGTTTCAGCTCATAGCCAGGTTCTTTACAATGTTCACCGACGGGGCCCATGCCGCCGTTGCCGTGAACGTCATGAGCGCCCTGTGTTCCGCTCTGACCATATTCTTCCTGTACCTCACCATAGTCTTTTTCGCCAAAAGACTGGTGAAAGCCGCTCCCGACGGGTCCATGGATACGGCCCGGAGCGTTGCGGTGCTCGGCAGCGGCGCCGTGGGAGCTCTTGCATACTGTTTCTCCGACACGTTCTGGTTTTCTGCGGTCGAGGCCGAGGTCTATGCCATGTCATCGCTATTCACCGCCATGGTGGTATGGGCTATGACCAGATGGTATGACAGCGCGGACAGTCCTTATGCCAACCGGTGGATTGTGCTGATATCCTTCCTCATGGGGCTTTCCATAGGCGTGCATCTTCTGAACCTGCTTACCATCCCGGCTCTCGTGTTTCTGTACTATTATCGGAAAAAGGATGTCGGAGGCTATACCTTCTGGCAGTGCGTGGGCATGTTGCTGCTTTCCGCGGTGCTGCTCGGACTTCTCAATTTTTTCCTCATACCGGGGCTTCCGAAACTCGCCGCCTATGTCGACATCTTCTTCGTGAACACTCTGGGACTTCCCGTGAATTCCGGTGCCGCATTCTTCCTGCTGGCTCTGCTTGTGGCGGGATTCTGGGGCACGTGGACCCTCTACGGAAAAGGAAAAGTCTTCTGGACCACCGCCACGTTGTGCCTGACATCCATTGTCGTGGGCTTCTCCATTTTCAGCATAGTGATCATCCGTTCGTCCGTGATGACTCCCACCAACGAGAACCAGCCGGACAACGCCTTTTCCCTCGTGCGCTATCTTTCACGTGAACAGTACGGTTCCACGCCTCTGCTTTACGGACAGTATTTCGGAGCGCCCTACGGAGAACTCTATACCGTGGATTACTGGACGCTTTCCGACGGCAAGTACAAGAAGGTCAAAGGGCCGGTGGATGCCAAGTATGACTCGGAAGGCAAGATGCTTTTCCCGAGGATGTGGGCCAATACCGACGACAAGTACGTCCAGTTCTATCTTTCATACATGAACGGGAAAGGCTCGGCGGTGCCGGGCGCGGATTACCGCAAGCCTACGATGGGGGCCAATCTCAAGTTCTTCTTTGACTTCCAGCTCAACTGGATGTATTGGAGATATTTCATGTGGAACTTCGCCGGCAGGCAGAACGACGTGCACAGTCCCGACCCCGGGGAGCTGTTCTACGGCAACTGGGAAAGCGGCATCGGATTCATTGACAAAGCCCGTCTCGGGGATCAGAGCGACGCTCCGGAGGTGCTGAGCCGCAACAAAGGCAAAAACCATTATTATCTGCTGCCTCTGCTGTTGGGCCTCATAGGACTGTTCTTCCAGTTCGACAGGGACAAGCGCGGATGCTGGGTCACCTTCCTGCTGTTCTTCATGACCGGCATAGCCATAGTGATATACCTTAACCAGCCTCCTTTCCAGGTAAGGGAGAGGGATTATGCCTACGCAGGGTCGTTCTATGCGTTTACGATCTGGATAGGTCTCTCCGTTGTCGCGGTCTGTGAATGGCTCGCCACGGCTCTCAAAGGCCGGAACGGGACGGCGGCCGCAGGTACCGTCACGGCGCTTTTCCTGTGCGTACCTCTTCTCATGGCATGCCAGAACTGGGATGACCATGACAGAAGCCACCGCAGGACCGCCGTGGAAATGGCTTCCAATTATCTGAGCGGCGTAGGGGAGCAGGGGATGCTCATCACCCATGGGGACAATGACACTTTCCCCCTGTGGTATGCCCAGGAAGTGGAGGGCATACGCACCGATGTCAGGGTAGTCAACACGTCTCTTCTCGGCACTGACTGGTATATCCACCAGATGCGCTATGCTGTCAATGACTCCAGGCCTCTCGACCTGAAAGTTCCCGATTCGCAGTACTTGAGCGGTACAAATGACGTGGTGAGGATTGTGGACAGGCTGGACACGATAGTTCCTCTTTCCACCGTCATGGAGGTGTTCCGCCATCCTAAGGCGAAAGTCGCTCTGGAGGACGGCAGCAAGGTCGACTATATCATGTCCCGCAGGTTCAGCATCCCGGTGGACAAGGAGAATGTGCTGAAATACGGCATCCTCCCGGAGGAATATGCGGATTCCATCCCCGATCAGATTGTGCTCAGGATTCCCGACGGCAAGAATTACCTGTCCAAGGGCGAGCTGTTCATGCTGGACATACTTGACGGATACCGGTGGGACCGTCCCATAAACATGCTCAGCCAGGGCGGCGATTTGAACATAGGCATCAAGGATTACCTCATGTATGAGGGCTTCTCCAGCAAGTTCATTCCCCTCAAGAATACCGTAAGCTCCCAGACTGGCATAGGGGATGTCGTGGATCTGGACGGTCTTGTGCACCTCGTCAACGATGTCTACTCATGGGATGCCCTGAAACGCAGGGATTACTATGTGGACTATCAGAACATGTACACGTTCCTGGGCGTGGTCCCTCAGCGCGAGATTTTCCTGAATACCGCCGATGCTCTCATGAAGGCCGGCAGGAATGACGAGGCGCTGGCCATGCTGGACAAGGCCGTCGATGACGTGCCCCGGGAGAATTTCCCTCTGGAGTCCATCTGCCTCGGCTTCTATCACAACGATGTGATTGTCCTCAACATGATAGAGGACTACTACAAGCTCGGAGCGGCCGAGAAGGCCAGGGCTCTCGCCGAGGATTATTCCTCGGAGCTGCTCGTCACCATCAACTTCTACCTGCAGTTCTACGAGTATGCCCAGAGCAATGCGGAGCTTTGCGTGAACTGTCTGTATTACCTTTCGGATGTGCTGAAGGCTTATGGGGACAAGGAGCTCGGTGAAAGTCTCACCAAGGCTCTCTCCTCCATGGTCGATGCCTATGGAGGAACTACGGAAGAGGCTCCGGCATAGCGGTTTCCGGGGGACTATCTTCTCAGACGGATGAAGATGCTGAGCGGGAGGACTTTTCCGAAGCGGTCCCTCAGGGCCAGCTCCCCGCTCTCCATCGTCCCTTCTCCGCCTTTCAGTTTCAGCGCCTCTCTCACGACCGTTTCACCCAAGGCCGCGGAGTATCCGTTGGAGTAGAGGTTCAGCACCATGAAGCTGTCCTTGGGGGCGAGAATCCCGCCGACGGTTTTCATCATGTTGAACAGGCATTCGTCGAGTTTCCACTTTTCCCCGTCAGGCCCGTGCCCGTATGCGGGAGGGTCGAGGATTATTCCCTGGTAGCAGTTGCCGCGTCTGAGTTCCCTGTTCGCGAACTTCATCGCATCTTCCACTACCCAGCGGATTCCGTCCATCCGGCTGTTTTCCATGTTTTCCCGTGCCCAGGTTACCACTTGACGGACCGAATCGAGATGTGTCACGTCAGCTCCTGCCGCTTTGGCGGCGAGCGATGCCGCTCCGGTGTATGCGAACAGGTTCAGCACTTTCGGGGCGGGTCTTCCCTCGGCCTTCATCTTTTCCGCAATCTCCTCGGTGTTCCTGTATATGTAGTCCCAGTTGGCGGCCTGTTCGGGGAACACTCCCACGTGCTTGAAGGAAGTCAGTCCCAGCCGCAGTGATAACGCAGGGTCGGAATACCTTATGAACCAGCGGTCGTTCATGGCTTTGAGCCTTTCCCATGTCCCGCTGTCCTCTTTTCCTGCTCTGCCGAAGCCGGCTCCGGGGCTGAATCTGGTGTGTATCAGCCTGTTCCATTCGGCCTCCTTCAGGCTTTTGTCCCACAGGGCCTTGGGCTCGGGACGTGCCAGGTAGTAGCTGCCGAACCGTTCCAGCTTTTCGAAAGCGCCGCAGTCCACGAGCTCATAATCTTTCCATTCTTTGGGGAATTCCACTGCCATGATGTCATCGTATTTGCGGCAAAGTTAGCAAGAAGATTCCGTTTTGCATCCTATACTTCCCGCGCCGGCGGCTGAAGCGTGAATATTAAGGCCGGACAAGAGCAACATAAGATGCCATATTTGAAGATATTCCTTAAAAAAACGCTAAATTTGCAGCTGAGACAGAACTTAACGGTATAATAATTATAGTAGTATGCAACAGCACATTGACAGCTACGACTTCAAAGGCAAAAAAGCCATTGTGAGAGTCGATTTTAATGTTCCTCTTGACGAAAACTTCAAGATCACGGATGACACCCGCATACGCAGGGCGATGCCCACGCTCAAGAAAGTACTTTCAGAAGGCGGAGCGCTCATCATAATGTCACATCTCGGCCGTCCCAAGAAAGTCGATCCCAAATTCTCTCTCAAGCACATCGTAGGCCGTGTGTCCGAATGTCTGGGAGTGGATGTGAAATTCGCCGACGACTGCATGAAGGCGGACGCTCAGGTGGCGGCCCTCAAACCCGGAGAGGCCCTTCTCCTCGAAAACCTCCGTTTCTATGCTGAGGAAGAGGGAAAACCGAGAGGACTGGCGGAGGATGCCACGGATGAAGAGAAGGCTGCGGCCAAGGCGGCTGTCAAGGCGAGCCAGAAAGAGTTCGTGAAGAAACTCGCTTCCTACGCGGACTGCTACATCAACGATGCTTTCGGCACAGCTCACCGTGCCCATGCTTCCACTGCGCTCATAGCGGCATACTTCCCTGATGACAAGATGTTCGGCTACCTCATGGAGGCCGAGATCAAGGCCATCGACAACGTTCTCAAGAATGCGAAGCGTCCCTTCACCGCCATCATCGGAGGCTCCAAGGTCTCTTCAAAGCTTGCGGTGCTCAAGAATCTCCTCGGCAAGGTCGACAATCTCATAATCGGAGGCGGCATGGGCTACACCTTCATCAAGGCCCAGGGCGGACACATCGGAAATTCGCTTCATGAGGACGAGCTCATCCCCGACGCACAGGAAATAATGAAGGAAGCCAAGGAGAAGGGCGTGAATCTTTGCCTCTCCGTTGCGACCGTATGCGCTCAGGAATTCAACAACGATGCCCCCAGAAAGACATATCCCATCAATGAAATTCCCGACGGATGGGAAGGAATGGATGCATCTCCCGAATCCCTTGAAAACTGGAGAAAGATAATCCTCGACTCCAAGACGGTGCTGTGGAACGGCCCTGTCGGAGTGTTCGAGCTGCC
>CAYTYL010000049.1:0-13716 GCA_964441715.1 uncultured Muribaculaceae bacterium | reverse complement strand
TACAGGTTGAATCTCGAAACGGATTCAGGACCGTATGTCTTGCTCAGCTTTACAAACTGGGAAAGAGGTGCCATGTCGTCTCCGGCACGGACGTAGAAACGGTTCAACGACTCAGCCGTAACTCTCGTCGAAGGTCCCGCCTGGATCATGACTCTGTATAGTTTCGAGAAGCGGTTGAAGTTGGAGACGTAGCCGCCGCCGTAGTATCCGGAAAGCGCTGAAAGGATTTCCGTCGGTGAAACGCCCGCACGTTCGCACTGAGCCGCGTCGATGTCCACCCAATACTGGGGATAATTATTGGCGAAGGAGGTATATGCATCCCCTATCTCCGGACGTGCCTTGAGTTTTTCCACAAAATCGTCACATACATTTTTAAAGTCATCCAGACTTCCTCCCGCCCGGTCCTGCAGGTACAGTTCGAAGCCTCCTCCCATTCCGTAGCCTGGAATCATCGGCGGCTGGGTAACAAACAGGGCTGCGTCAGGAAACTCCGTGGCCATATCCTGTATCTGCTCCATTATGCCGGATGCGGACATGGAAGCATTCTTTCTCTTGTCCCAATCTGCCAGCCTGATGAAATACATTCCCATGGATGGGCCTGCTCCGTTGAAAGAGTAGCCTGCCGTTCCGCTTGCATACTCGATTCCGGGAATCTCCTGCAGCTTGCTGTCAAGACCATCCATAATCTTGGACGTTTCGGCAAGCGAGCTTCCGGGCTTGGTATTCATGCTTATCATAAGCGATGCGACATCTTCGTCCGGGACAAGACCGGAAGGAGTCGAACGCATGAGAAGGACCAGAAGCAGAAGTCCTGCAGCGAGGCATCCCCACATGGCCCACTTCTTACGGATGAAAAGGATAACGGCATTTTTGTAATAATGCAGCACCGCTTTGAACGCGACATTGTACGCCCCGCGAAAACGCGCTGCGAAATTATCCCTTGCCTTGCCGTTTTCATCGACATAAGGTTTAAGCATAAGCGCACACAAAGCCGGAGAAAGGGTCAGAGCGTTGACTGCCGACAAACCTACAGCTACTGCCATGGTAAGACCGAACTGCGCATAGAAAGTTCCGGCTGTCCCGCCCATGAAGGAGGTCGGGATGAAAACGGCCATGAAAATCATGGTCGAAACGATAATTGCGGACGAGATGCCGCCCATGGCATCCACGGTCGCATCATAAGATGACCTATATCCCGCGTCAAAACGGCTCTGCACCGCTTCCACGACGATAATCGCATTGTCCACTACCGTACCTATGGCCAGAACAAGCGCGAAAAGCGTAAGCAGATTGATGGAAAAACCGGCTATGGCCATGAATGCGAAAGTTCCGATGATGGATACGAAAATCGCTATGGCCGGTATCAGGGTCGAACGGACGTCCTGCAGGAAAAAGTACACGACAAGAACGACCAGCAGCACAGCAAGCAGCAAAGACTTGACTACCTCCTTTATGGATGCGTTCAGGAAACGGTTCGTATCGTTCATGGAGACAAACTCAAGTCCCCGTGGAAGATTTTCGCTGATGGATTCCAGTTCCTTGTCTATCTGATTGACAACGGCCGAGGCGTTGGAACCCGCCGTCTGGTATGTAATGGCAAGGGCGCAGGGTTTACCGTTCAAAGTCGCACGGAAGTTGTATGCTTCGCTGCCGAGTTCCACGTCCGCCACTTCCTTGAGCCTCAGCACATCTCCTCCCGGAAGCGAGCGGACGACAAGATTTTCGAACTGATCGGGCGTGGAAAGGCGCCCCCTGTATTTCATCGTATACTGGAACACGTTGTCATTGTTCTCTCCGAATGCGCCTGTGGCGGCTTCGATGTTCTGCGCGGCCAGAACGGCGGTGATGTCCGAAGGCACCAGCTTGTATTGCGCCATCTTGTCGGGCTTCATCCATATACGCATACTGTAGTTCGCTCCCAGAAGATTGAACCTTCCGACGCCGGTGATACGTTTGATACGAGGTTCGACGTTTATCTTCATGTAGTTGTCCAGAAACTTCCCGTCATATCGTCCTTCCGGATCATAGAGCGCAAACGTCTTGAGCTCCGCATTCTGCATTTTCTCCGTCGTGACTCCGACCTTGACAACCTCCGACGGCAGCAGCCCCTGGGCCGTAGACACTCTGTTCTGCACATTCACTGCAGCCATGTCAGGATTTGTCCCCTGTTTGAAATAAACCATTATCTCGACATCTCCGCTGTTGGATGCGGTCGATGTTATATACGTCATTCCCTCAACACCGTTTATCGCCTCCTCCAAAGGGATGACGACGGACTTCTGAACCGTCTCGGCATTGGCACCGGGATAGTTGGTCATCACGGCTACCGTAGGCGGTGCGATGTCCGGATATTGCTCTACAGGCAACGACTTTAGAGCCAAAAAGCCGACAAGGACCATTCCGACCGACAGCACTGAAGAAAGTATCGGGCGGTCAATAAAATACCTGAGATTCATATTGCTTCCTATCTATTTTATCTTTACGCCTGTCCCGTCTTTCAACAGGGCGACGCCCTCCCTCACGACAACATCTCCGGGCGAAAGGCCTTCCCTGACCACATATATTTTGCCGTCATTCAGCTTGTCCACCTTGATTTCAGTCGATCTGGCCACTCCGTCGGTGACCTTATACACGTATATCTTGTCCTGAATTTCGTATGTCGCCTCCTGCGGTACGGTCAGAACATCATTTTCTTTGTGAGGCAGTATCACATTGCCGATTCCGCCGCTGAACAGCAGCCTTTTGGCGTTGGGAAAAACCGCACGGACGGAAGCGGTGCCTGTCTTTTCGTTTATTATTCCGCTTATCGTTTCGATTCTGCCCGTATCATCGTAGATGCTTCCGTCATTGAGTACCAGCCGGATTTCAGGCATCCTCCTTATGGTTTCATCAGGAGTACCGTATTGCCTTATCAAGCTCCTGAGCTGGTTTTCCGTCATGGAAAAATATACGTACATCCTGTCAATGTCCGAAACCGTGGTAAGAGGCGTCTGCATGGACGGGCCCACCAGCGACCCCGCCCTGTACGGCAACGTGCCTATAACACCGTCCGCCGGGGAATGCACTTCGGTGTATTCAAGATTGTTTTCGGCGTTTATTTTCTGGGCATTGGCCTGTGCCAGCTCCGCCTCCGCGACTTTCAGGGCATTTTCAGCCGAGGCAAGGTCGTATTCAGAGACGACATTGTCCTCGAAAAGGGCACGTTTGCTGTCAAAATCCAGCCTGGCATTCCCGAGCTTTGCTTCTGCGGCAAGAACATTGGCCTCCGCCGTGCTGAGAGCAGCCTTGTAAGGCACCTGGTCTATTATGAAAAGCGACTGTCCTTTGCGCACATTGTCACCTTCCTTGACGCAAAGCTTTGAAATGGTTCCCGATACCTGAGGATAAATATCTATATCCCGGCAACCTTCTATGGTAGCAGAATAGGTTTCATCGATGTCGACCGATGTAGGCTCCACAGTGTATCCTCCATAGGTTTTTCCTTCTTGAGACTGTTCGCCTCCGTTACCGCATGCAGACAATAATGCAGCCATAACCAATAAGTTAGAAATTCCGATCTTCATATTTCATGTACTTCAAAATTTGCGGATGCAAAAATATCAATATATGAAGCTGAGGAATGCATCTTTTTTGAGACAAATCGGGTACTTTTCGATACTTTTTCCCTGTAAAAAAGAAAACTGGTTTATCTTTGCCATTCTTTACAAAAGAACATGGACATGACAAGCGTCAAATATGTTTTGCACAATCTTGAAGGATACGGGGCTTACGGCCATACCGACCTGAAAACAGTTCTGGGCAAATCCGTCGACACATTCGGAGGCATTCTGCTGCGGTGCACGAAAGGCCGGGCGGTGGTAAGCGCCAACTTCAACAAGGAACTTCTCGGCGAAGATGAACTGGCCGTCCTGCCATATGACACACCCTTCATTCCTCTGTCCGTTTCCGAAGACTTCACCGCTGAATACATAATGATCAGCAGAGAACTGACCGACGACATTTTCTACAAGGTTGCAACATCCTTCTGGGGCTTTCTGTACCGCCACCCGATATTGCATCAGATAGGAGAACCCAAAAACACCCTTCTGGAGAAATGGTTCGAACAGACCGCATGGATAATAGACAACACCGATGCGCATACCGGAGAGGAAATGACAAGGAACAATCTCCACAATCTCTTCCTGGCCATAGAAGCCGATGTCAGGAAAAGAGAGGAAGTGAGCGACTTTTCCAAAAACAAATCATGGAAACTCTACAATGACTTCTATGTATTGCTGAGCCGATGGCATACGAAACGACGCGACGTGCAGTTCTATGCCGGAGAGCTGAACGTCACGCCGGGATATCTGTTCAAAATCATCAAATCGATAGAAGGCTGCTCTCCCAAAGAGGTTATCGGGACATTCGTTACGACCGCAATAAAGACATATCTGAGGGAGACAGAACTTTCAATAAAGAACATAGCGACGGAACTGCATTTCGATGATCCTCCATACATGTGCAGGTTTTTCCACAACAATACCGGGATGTCCCCGATACAATACCGGAACAGAATAAAAAAACACCCCGTATCTCACGACAAGGGGTGATCGCAATTCTAACCTATGAAATAACTCATGAAGATTTAATGCTTGGCATTATCTCTTTTTTGCAAACGCAAATTTATCTTTTACGCATTCATACGCAAGCATGGTTATTCCTTTGGCATAAATTAAGGGCAATTTGGACTAAATAAAAACTCCCTTGAGCATGATTCTGGAGATAAAGGGGGTCTGATAGCAGTAGGGAATCATCGTGAGCGACCTCATCGGCCTCGTCACCGTCAGATTAGCGAGCTTGCCCCTGGTCACGGATCCGCACACATCTCCAACGCCCATGGCATATGCCCCGTTCAATGTGACGGCGTTCAATGCCTGCACCGGAGTAAGCCTCATCTTTATGCATGCGAGCGCCATGACGAAACGCATGTCTCCCGAAGGAGACGACCCCGGATTGTAGTCGCTGGCAAGGGCAATTCCCAGCCCGGCGGAAATGAAATCTTTCGCACGTCCGTAAGGAAGGCCGAGGAAGAAAGACGAGCCCGGAAGCATCACAGGCATGACAGGTTCGCCCTTCAAAGCATCAATCTCCGCCTCGGCGGCTCTTTCAAGATGATCCACGGACAGGGCGCCGCATCTGACTCCGACCTGCACTCCCCCGCTGACCGCAAGCTCGTCGGCATGGATTTTAGGCACGAGGCCGTATTTACCGGCGGTAATGAGAATCCGCTCCGTGTCCTCAGGCGTAAAGAAGCCTTCGTCACAGAAAACATCCACGTAATCGGCCAGATGCCCGGCGGCCACGGCCGGAATCATCTTCCCGCAGACCTCCTGCACATAGCCTTCATGCGTGAATCCTCTCCCGACGGCATGAGCCCCGAGAAAAGTGGCCTTTATGACAGCCGGACTGTTCTCCTTTATCCTCTTTATGACCCGGAGCATTTTAAGCTCACCTTCAAGGGAGAGTCCGTATCCGCTCTTTATCTCTATCGCCCCGCTTCCTTTGGCGATGACCTCGCGCACCCTTTCCATGGACTGCCGATAGAGTTCATCCTCGGAAGTTTCGCGAAGAAGATCCGCAGAGTTGAGGATTCCTCCTCCGCGGGCCGCTATCTCTTCGTAGGAGAGCCCGTCGATCTTGTCCAGAAACTCTCCGTCGCGGCTGCCGGCATAGACAAGATGGGTATGGGAATCGCAGAATGACGGCAGGACCATGCCGCCGCCGACGCTCACGACCTCGTCGGCCCACGGGATGGGGCCCGTGCCGAAATCCGAGATGATCCCGTCCTCGACAAGCAGCCACGCATCCGTCAGCGAGCCGGTCTCCGACATCTCCGTTCCCTGCTTGCGCGTCACCCCCGGAGGGACTATCCCGGCAAGCAGACCTATGTCAGTCAAAATAGTTTTCATTCCTGAGGAAAAGTTTGGATTTGACCATGAGAGGATGCATGTAGGTGTCGTTCTCCACGAAAGGCACTACTTTGCGATAGTCCGCCACGACCGCCTCCAGCCGGGGAGAAGTCTTGGCCGGACGGCGGAATTCCAGAGCCTGCACGGCATTGAAAAGCTCTATTCCAAGCACGGTCTCCACATTGTCGATTACTCTCACGAGCTTGGTGGCCGCATTGGAACCCATGCTCACATGGTCTTCCTGCCCCTGGGATGAGGGGATGGAGTCGCATGAGGCAGGCCAGCACAGTCCCTTGTTCTGGCTGACGATGGAGGCGGCGGTGTACTGGGGTATCATGAATCCGCTGTTGATGCCCGGATTGGCGGCAAGGAATTTGGGGAGGCCGCGCTGTCCCGATATGAGACGGAATATCCTCCTTTCCGAAATGTCGGCAAGCTCGGACATGGCTATCGCCAGGGTGTCCATGGGAATCGCTATCGGCTCTCCGTGGAAGTTGCCTGCCGAGATGATCATGTCCTCGTCGGGAAACACGTTGGGGTTGTCCGTGGCGCTGTTGATCTCATCCTCTATCACGGAACGGACATAGGCGATAGTGTCCTTGACCGCACCGTGCACCTGAGGGATGCATCTGAAGGAATAAGGATCCTGCACATGCTCTTTCTTCCTGTCCATCAGTTCGCTGCCCCCGAGCAGAGACATGAACGAGCCGGCTGTGGAAAGCTGTCCCGCATGACGACGCAGACGGTGGGTCAAAGGATAGAACGGTTCTATGCGTCCGTCATACGCCTCAAGAGAAAGAGCACCTATGATGTCCGCCCAGAGGCTGAGCCTTTCACACTGGATAATGCTCCACACGGCATGGGCGCTCATGAACTGCGTGCCGTTGAGCAAGGCCAGGCCTTCTTTGGACTGCAGACGTATGGGTTCCCAACCCAGTTCCTTCCACAGCTCCTCCGCCTGACGGATTTCGCCTCTGAAAAGGACTTCGCCCATGCCGATGAGAGGAAGGCACATGTGGGCCAGAGGGGCCAGATCGCCGGAAGCTCCGAGCGAACCCTGTTGGTACACCACCGGGATTATGTCCATGTTGAACATGTCCACGAGACGCTGCACGGTCTGAAGCTGAGTGCCGGAGTGGCCGTAGGACAGGGACTGTATCTTGAGGAACAGCATTATCCGGACTATTTCGGGGCTTACTTTCTCTCCCATGCCGCAGGCGTGGGACATCACGAGATTGTGCTGCAGGAGGGAGAGTTCATCTACGGGGATGGTGACGTTGCAGAGCGAGCCGAAGCCGGTGGTGACCCCGTAGACAGGGTGATCGATGTCCTCCATTTTTTTGTCGAGATATTCCCGGCATTTAAGTATGGCAGCCACAGCCTCGTCTCCGAGCTTCAGCTTTTCGTTCCCGCAGATTACTTTCTTGACTCTGTCCATGGAGAGCCGTTTGTGCGATATGGTGTGTGTCATTTTTTCAAAGCATTTCTAACAAGTTCATCATCAGCAAGATTAGGCATCGTGACCTGAAGTCCGGGCGTGCGTTCCATCTCACGTTTTATCGCGCGCATGGAACCTTCGTTCCTTGCCCAGCTCCTTCTTGCTATCCCGTTGTTGACATCCCAGAAGAGCATCTCCCTGATGTGCCGCGCGGATTCCTCCGAGCCGTCTATCACCATGCCGAACCCGCCGTTGATGACTTCGCCCCATCCTACTCCGCCGCCGTTGTGGAGGGAAACCCAGGTGGCGCCGCGGAACGAATCTCCTATGACGTTCTGCACCGCCATGTCCGCGGTGAACTGCGAACCGTCGTAGATGTTGGATGTCTCCCTGAAAGGCGAATCCGTGCCCGAAACGTCATGATGGTCGCGTCCCAGCACCACCGGGGCCTTCAGCTCGCCTCTGCGGATGGCATCATTGAATGCCAGGGCAATCTTGGTACGCCCTTCGCAGTCGGCATAAAGGATTCTCGCCTGAGAGCCCACCACCAGACGGTTGCGCCCGGCCTCCTCTATCCAATGCACGTTGTCCAGCATCTGTCCTTTGATCTCGTCGGGAGCAGTCCCGGCCATCTCCGAAAGAACCTTGGCAGCTATGGCATCCGTCACCGCAAGGTCGGCAGGATCTTCCGACATGCACACCCAGCGGAACGGCCCGAATCCGTAATCGAAATACAGCGGGCCCATTATGTCCTGCACATAGGAAGGATAACGGAAAGTTCCGTCGCCTTTCAGGATGTCGGCCCCCGCTCTCGAACTCTCCAGCAGGAATGCGTTGCCGTAGTCAAAGAAATACATGCCCCGCTCACAGAGCCTGTTGATGGCGGCCACCTGTCTCCTCAGCGATGACTGCACCGCTTCTTTGAACCTTTCCGGGTCTTCGGCCATCATCCTGTTGGATTCCTCGAAGGAATACCCGGCCGGATAATAGCCCCCTGCCCACGGGTTGTGAAGCGAAGTCTGATCCGAGCCCAAATCCACACGGATATCCTCCCGGACCAAAGCCTCCCACAGATCGACCACGTTTCCGACATAGGCCAGAGACACCGTTTCCTTATCGGTTACGGCCTTGCGGATTCGGGGCAGCAGCTCGTCCAGATCGTCGTGGAGTTCGTCCACCCAGGACTGGTCATGACGCTTCCTGGCCGCAAGAGGATTGATTTCAGCCGTGACGCTCACCACTCCGGCTATGTTCCCCGCCTTGGGCTGCGCACCGGACATGCCTCCGAGGCCCGCAGTCACGAAAAGCATCCCCTTCATGTTGTCCGCCGTGGCAGGTACGCCTCTGGCCTTCAACTGTTTCCTTGCGGCGTTCATGACGGTTATGGTAGTGCCGTGGACGATTCCCTGAGGACCTATGTACATGTAGGAGCCGGCCGTCATCTGGCCGTACTGCGAAACCCCCAGAGCATTGAACTTCTCCCAATGGTCTTTGCTTGAATAATTGGGAATCACCATGCCGTTGGTGACAACGGCCCTCGGCGCATCCCTGTGGCTGGGAAACAGCCCGAGCGGAAGTCCGGAATACATGACCAGGGTCTGTTCGTCGGTCATGACGGCAAGGTAGCGCATGGCAAGCCTGTACTGGGCCCAGTTCTGGAAAATAGCTCCGTTTCCGCCATAGACTATCAGCTCGTGGGGATGCTGCGCGACTCTCGGGTCCAGATTGTTCTGAATCATGGCCATGATGGCGGCGGCCTGCCCGGACCGGGCCGGATATTCATCCAGCGGACGGGCGTACATCGCATAGTCGGGACGGAAGCGGTACATGTATATGCGTCCGTACTTTTCAAGCTCTTCGGCAAACTCACGGGCAAGCACGGCATGGAATTTAGCCGGGAAATATCTGAGAGCATTCTTCAGTGCAAGGACCTTTTCTTCACCGGAAAGGATTTCTTTCCGCACGGGAGCATGGCTGACCGATGTGTCATACGGCTTGGGAGGCGGAAGCTCCTCAGGGATTCCCGCCAATATCTCTTCATGGAACTTGTTCATGGCTAAGCTTTTATGTAAGAATCGACAATGGACAGAATCTCCTTCTCCTTTTCCGTCGCGGCGGCGGATATTTCAGCGGCCTCGGCCACAAGCTTTTCCGCCATGGCCCTGTCCTTAAGGCCGGCCGCATTTATGCGCACATTGAGCTCCGCGCCACGGATTGCAGCCACCGCCGCAAGGACGGCCACGCCGGAATCCGACGCCGATGCGGGATTGCCCTTTTCAGCCATGGCCTTTGCCAGCGGCACGGCACGCATGGCCGCCTTCATGGTCCTCAGAGGCACCTGCGCGGCATACAGAGTAGCCGCCTCCATGGCCGCCTCCCTTGCCTTCTTCTCCTCGTCGCTGCCCTTGGGCATGGATAACACATCCATTATCCTGTTGAATGCGGCGGTATCCTCATCCACGAGTGCAAGCAGTTCGCCCAGGACCCGCTGCCCTTCTTCCGCAACATCGGAAAACTCCTTCCAGCGGTCATCCCATCCGCGCTTGTGCGAAGACAGGTTGGCGACCATGGTGGCAAGGGCCGCCCCGAAAGCTCCCATACATGCGGACACCGAGCCACCTCCGGGAGCGGCCGACTCGGAAGCAGTTTCCAGTGCGAAGTCTTTGACCGTCATCCTTATGAGCTTTTCCTTCACGGCCTTCTCAGCCTCGTCTTCCATCAGGAATTCGATAACCTTGTCCTTGGGATTGAACGGGGCCAGATCGTCCAGACTCATGGATTTGACGGCCATCCTTATCAGCTCGTCCTCGGACACTCCCAGCGAACGGTGCTGCTTAGCCAGAAAATATTTGCCGGCATCCACAAGCACTTTTTTGGGGACAAGACCCACTATCTCCGTTCCGGTCACCCTCAGACCGCGCGCCTCGGCGGCCCTGCACACCTCGTCAAAGGCCACGTGCAGAGGGACTGCGTCTATGTCGGTTATGTTCATGGAGACCTGGGCAATGCCGTATTCATCTATATACCAGCCAATCGCCTTGCATCCCTTCAAAGTCCCGGGAATCCATATCTGGTTGCCCTCCGGGTCTTTCAGGAGCTTGCCGGCAGGAGAACCGCCCTCCCTCGCCTTGCGGCCTTTTTCCCGCACGTCGAAGGCCACGGCCATGGCACGCCGTACGGAGGTGGTGTTGAGGTTGAAGTTGACGGCTATCAGGAAATTGCGTGCGCCCACGTTTATCGCTCCGGACTTCGCTATGGTGCCGTCGTATTTTTCAGGTCCGAAATCCGGCCTGCGCAGAGGATCGGAAATCTTCTCGGGCAGAGCCTCGTATTCCCCTTCGCGGCATACCGCAAGATTCCTCCTCTCGGGCTTGAAAGCCGCCGCCTCGTAGCAATAGCAGGCGATTCCTGTCTCGGACCAGATGCGCTCGGCAAGCTGTCTGGCCAGGGCCGCGCACTCCTCCAGGCTGATGCCCGCCACAGGAATCAGAGGGAGCACATCGGTAGCTCCGGAGCGAGGGTGCGCCCCGTGATGTTTCCGCATGTCAATCAGTTCCGCCGCGGCCTTGACTCCCCTCATGGCGGCTTCCATCACATGGGCAGGCTCTCCCACGAATGTGACGACCGTCCTGTTGGTGGCCTCTCCCGGGTCCACGTCAAGCACCTTGACTTCTCCTTCGGAGGCGATGGCAGCCACTATCTTGTCTATCACCTCCCTGTTGCGCCCTTCACTGAAATTGGGCACGCATTCCACAATTTGTTTCATATAGTTTCAGCGTTATGGTTATGTTGTCCAATAAAGTTAGGAATAATATCAGAAACAATCATTTTTTTGTCCGCTGTCCGGATTAATTAAAAAATTATACCTCGCTGTTTTTTCATGTGTCCGCATAGAAATATAGCCTCCTCTATGAATGCAGTATTATGTGTCAGATATTCTACTTATTTATGCTTCATAATCACAACAGATCGTGAATTCGAAAAAGATTGGAAGCATCATAAAAAAGAGGAGACAGGAGTTGAAAGTAAACCGACTCACCCTTTCCGAACTTGCCGGTGTAGGCATCAATACACTGGTAGCCATTGAGCGCGACACCGGCAATCCAAAGCTTGAAACGATGCTTAGCGTTCTTGATACATTAGGATTGCAACTTAATGTCACTTTGAAAGATTAATGTCCATGAGGCAATGTGAAGTTTTCGTACACGACCGCAAAGCGGGAGTTCTGACAGAGAAGTCGCGGAATGACTACGTGTTTGATTACGACAAGGACTATTTGAAGAGTGATTCAGCGGTTCCTGTCAGCCTTATCATGCCCTTAACAGAGACACCTTACAAGAGCAATGTCCTTTTTCCATTCTTCTTCAACATGCTTTCAGAAGGAGAAAATCGTGAAATGCAGTCACGAATGCTCCACATAGACAAGGATGATGACTTCGGAATCCTTCTCGCCACGGCGCAGTATGATACCATCGGTGCAGTAACCGTCAAACCTATTGTGCGTCATGATTGAACTCCATGTTTGTCCTTCGACTTTGAGTCCTCTCAATGACTTCAAAGAGGCAAAGGAAGCCTTTAAGCAAATAGAGCGTGTGTCTTTTTCCGACGTCCAGTCAGTCGGCCGTAAAGAATTTAGTCAACAACTCTTTCTTGTCTGAAAACCAAAAGAGCATCTACCGGCGGGCAACGGATTATCGCAGGAAGATGCTGACGATGTGACTCACATTCATTCAGTTTTAAATGTTCTCGAGGAAATATGGTGCAACCGGACTGCAAGCTCGGAAGCCGGTATCCGTCTATTGTTTCAAACAACCTATAGGAACAATGTAAATGCCATCTTCGGGACGGCGGTATGCATGTCCGCCGGTCGCCGTCAGAACCATCTTGAAGGCAGGCGCGTTCATTCTTGCAGTGTCAATCTGGCCGGATAACCGAGTTAGAGTTTCTACGCCTTCATTTATCAAGGTTTCGCCGCCGAGCTTGATTTCAACAAGTCCATACTTTCCGTTGCGCAGGTGCAGAACAGCATCACATTCCAACCCACTTTTATCCCGATAATGATATACTTTCCCATTCAATGCTTCTGCAAACACTCGCAGGTCTCTTACGCACATGGCTTCAAAGAAGAAACCCATCGTTTTCAAATCTCCCAGTAAATCTGCCGGGCCCAATCCCAATGCTGCCACTGCGATAGACGGATCGACGAAATAGCGTGTATCCTTCATACGGATTGCGGTCTTTGAACGAAGATTCGGATTCCAGGCCGGCATATCTTCTACGACAAATATTTTTTTCAGAGCTTCGAGGTAAGAGCCAATCGTGTCCTCATCAAGCATTGCGGTGTCATTGTTCTTCAAGTCCGCCTTCAAGGTAGCAACCGACGCTTGCGTTCCTTGGTGCCGTGCATATGCCCTCATCAGGCGCTGCACCCGCTCAGAGGCCCTTTTGACTCCATCAACTTTGGTAACATCTTCTTTGGTTACCGCATCGTAATAATCGAACGCCTGCTCCAATGCCGCCTCTTCAGGTAAACCTACGGCCATAGGCCAACCGCCACGGCATATCAGAAATGCAATATCCCGCAATCCAAGTTCGTTTTTTTCCAAAATATTATCCGGAGCAGTAAATAAGCTGCCTATGCTTACTTTCCCGTTTGACTCTCCCGACTCGTACAATGTCATGGGGCGCATTGTAAGCCAGGCAAATCGTCCTGTACCGGAATGTTCCCTTTCTTTTTCAGCCTCCTTGTCGGGAACAGCAGAGCCTGTCAGGATGAACTGTCCCATCTTACGGCGATGGTCAACAGCATACCTCACTGCATCCCACAACTTGGGTACAGTTTGCCACTCGTCAATAAGCATTGGCGTATCTCCCGATAATGCAGCATCCGTATCTACTTCCAAAAGACTTTTGAAATCATTTTTTACATCTGTCCGGGCCAACATTATTTTGCTGGCCGCAATTTCTTCGGCTGTAGTGGTTTTTCCACACCACTTAGGGCCTTCTATCAGCACCGCTCCTTTTGCCTGCAATTTTTTTGCAAGCAGGCCATCCATTATTCTATGCCTGTAACCATCCATAAATCAGAGTATTTGCAACTGCAAAGGTAAATAAATAATTAGATTTTCGGTAATTTGGCACGATTTCGTTCGGTAATTTGGCACGATTTCGTTCGGTAATTTGGCATCTCCATTGCCGCTTTTAGAGCAGTCCATAGAACTGAGTACTTCGCATAATAATAAGTTTCCCACGGAACGCAGTTTGTTTTTATTTCATATCTTTGCAGCTCAGAGCAAGAGTTATGGATATGGTATTGAGAAAAACTTCGGT
>CAYTYL010000048.1:0-14208 GCA_964441715.1 uncultured Muribaculaceae bacterium | reverse complement strand
GCAGCAACTCTGCCGATGTCAAAATTCGCCCCCGCATTCAGTTTGGCGTCCACACCATAGCCCTCGACTTTGCCGAAATTCATCATGCTCCAACGGAACTGGCTCGCGGCCGGCATGGCCACTATCTTATTGGAGACACGGTCGGCATATGCATCTATGCTGAACTTCCAGCTGACGGAAGTCTGCGCCGGATCGGAATTCAGGTCCATGCCGACATCCGCCTGCGATGCCCTCTCGGGTTTGAGAAAAGCGTTGCCCACAAGCACATAGTACAGCTCGTTAAGAGTGGGGGCTCTGTATGCAGATTTGAAATATGTCCTCAGACTTACGGTTCCGCCGCCGTTCCGCCACCCTACGGCAAGGGACGGTGAAAAATTGGAAAGGGGGTCGGACGGACCGTCCTTCCTGTCCTTCACCCTTGTGTACAGGGCCGACCCGACAAGGCTGAAATTTCCGGGGCTTGCCCTGAATGCGGCGACCGCCTTTGTGTCCCGACGCTCGACATAGGAGAATCCTGTCACGTTACAGTCAAGGCTTGTCCAACGGCCGTCCAAAGCCAGATTAAAGGACAGCCAACTCATAGGATGCCATGCGAAAGAGGAAGATGCGAAAAGACTGCCTTCTTTGTAAACGTTGCGTACATAAACTGCGGCAGGATTGAGTCTGGGGTCTGACAAGTAACGCAGATAATCATGTGAGGCCTTGCCGCTGAACATGAAAGAAGTCTTGCCGGCGTCCTTCCTGAAGGAAGCCTGCGCAAAGAGATTTCTGTCCCGTTGCCTGTCTCTTGAGGAGAACTGGTCGGAAAGTCTTCTTATGACCGGCCCCGGCAGTCCTCTCTCGGAAGCATATCCGTAAAAATGGACCTGAAGTTCTCCCCCCGCGGGGGATGCCCAGAGTCCCGCTTCCGCCCTTGCCGCCCTGATGTCATCGTTGTAACGCCTGGACGTGGTATCTTCCAGTCTGTTTTTTATCCTGAAGCGATAATCGCCTTTTGAATAAAGGACGGTACCGTCAAGGCTCATGATAAGCGGGCCGGCTTTTCTTTCATAACGCAGCGAAGGACTGACACTTCTGAAAGAACCGGCTTTCAGTCTGGTTTTCAGATTGAAATCTTTTCCTTTGAAAACAGGCTTGCGGCTCTTCATATAGACACTTGCCCCGGAAGCATATTCATTCGCGCCCTGCAGCACGTCCGCTTTCTGGGCGTTATACAGCTCCACCGCTTCCATGTTGTCCAGAGAATAGCGTCCGAGATCGACCTGGCCGTTCTGCGCATTTTCTATCCTGACGCCATCCAGAAAAACGGCGACATGCTGAGCCCCAAGCGAACGGACATTCACCGTCTTGAGTCCGCCTATCCCTCCGTAATCCTTTATCTGCACACCGGAAAAATACTTAAGCGCATCGGCCACGGAAGAAGAAGACAGTTTCTCTAGTTCAGCACCGTCGAGACGGCTCGAAGGAAGTATCGAAGAGGTAGTGAAAGCGGTTATGCTCGAACGGGCGATGGTGTCCTGAGGGACGCTCATCCGTGCGGAAGAACACAGGCGGCCTGCAAAAAGAAACAGAACCGCAAAAACTATTTTGCAGGTTAATTTTTCCACTGTCCATACTCCGTCATCCCGCGGAGTTTTTGATACGTCGATCCGGCAGGCCTTCTGACTCATCCGATGGATTTACAGCAGCGGGTACTGTCACGGCTTCTCACCGTGTTTCCCTGTTAAGCCTGACGAACGTCAGGCATCCGGAACCGGGGATTCGCTCCCTATGGACGCAAAAATACCCAATTAAATCCGAATCGCAAGCCGTATGTGGAGACAAATGACTAAATTTACAGTTTACAATCTTATCAAAAATGGACAAAGTATCTTACTCAATGGGCATGGTCATAGCCCGCAACTTGCTCCAGTCCGGAGTAAACGATCTGAACATCAAAGATTTTTCCGATGCGCTGGATGCCGCCATCCACGGAAGGAAGACCGAGCTTTCCTATGAAGAGGCCGGTCCCGTCCTTGATGAATACTTCAAGAAACTGGAGGCAGAGCGGGCCGCAGAGGAAGCGGAAATAGGAAAGGCAATGAAAGAGGACGGAGAAGCGTTCCTCGCCGCCAACGCAAAAAAAGAAGGCGTGGTCACTCTTCCCGACGGGCTCCAGTACAAGATTCTGAAACAGGGTACAGGGCGCAAGGCCGGCAAGACCGACACTGTAAGATGCCACTACGAGGGCCGCTTCACGAACGGACAAGTGTTCGACAGCTCCTACAAAAGAGGCGAACCGGCAGAGTTCGGTGTAAACCAGGTGATCGCCGGATGGACGGAAGCTCTTCAGCTCATGCCCGAAGGTTCAGAATGGGAGCTGTACATTCCCTACAAACTTGCCTACGGTGAAGCCGGTGCACACGGAGCCATTCCTCCCTGCGCCGCCCTCATCTTCAAAGTTGAAGTGATAAAGGTTCTTTAACGCCGACACAGCCTCCGGTATAAATGGAAACATTGATACATTATATAGAGATCTTCGCGTTCGTCACCGGCATAGCCTACATTCTGCTGGAGATTGGGCAGAAGAAGTTCATGTGGGTCATCGGCATAGCCACCGGCATAGCCTGCGCCTTCTCTTTTGCAGTCCAGCACCTGTACGCATCTGCAGGACTCAATTTCTACTATGTATTGGTATCCTTCTGGGGGCTATACCAATGGCGGAAAGACGAGAAAAAGCTCGACGAAAACAGTTCTTCCGACATACACCTGAACAGGCTCGGCACAGGAACGGCCATAACGAGCGCCGTCGTTTTCGTGCTCGGGTCCGCCGCGCTGATCGCATTGCTGCGTAAGATAGGAGGCTCGGAAACCGAAATGGACGCCGTGACGGCAGTAATGAGCGCCATTGCCACCTGGTGGCTGGCCAAATCCTATGCCCAGCAATGGCTTATATGGATTGCCGCAGATCTGTTTTCGACGATGCTGTGCTTCTCCGCCGGGATGAACTGGATGGGACTTCTTTATATTTTCTACACAGGTTCAGCCATATACGGCTATGTGCATTGGAAACGCAAAGGTGAAACGGTAGGCTGATGCTTAAACAGAATTATCCTTCAAAACTTCTCGAAGACGCCGTGGACGCGATATCTTCTCTTCCGGGAATCGGAAGCAGAAGCGCCCTGCGCCTTGCCCTTTATCTGCTCAGACAGCCGAAGGAGAATGTCCGTCACTTCACCGATTCCATCAGCAACCTGCGCGAAAATGTGAAGTATTGCCGCACATGCATGATGATCTCCGACGGGGACAGCTGTTCGATATGTTCGGACAGGAGCCGCGACCATGAAACCATCTGCGTGGTCGAAAACGTAAGGGATGTGATGAGCATCGAGAACACCGGTCAGTACCATGGGGTATATCATGTGCTCGGAGGAATCATTTCCCCCATCAACGGCATCGGTCCCTCGGATCTGACCATCAGACAGCTGACGGACAGAGTCAGAGCCCTTGCTGAAAACAGCTCTAAAGCAGAGGTGATTCTCGCCCTGAGCGGAGACGTGGAAGGAGAGACGACGTCATTCTACATATACCGGCAGCTCTCCCCTTTCGGGATAAAGATTTCGACTCTTGCCAGAGGGCTTGGCTTCGGGGACGACCTCGAGTACGCCGATGAACTTACGTTGGGACGCTCCATTGCGAACAGACAGATTTTCAAGCCCTGACATGTATTACATACTGACGATACTATTTGCGGCTTCACTCTGCGCTGACTGCTTTGCCGTGACTCTGTGTTCGAGCGTCTCGCTGAAGAACCCGAGCCTGAAGACAGTCCTCACGATAGCCGTCATCTTCAGTGCCGTACAAGCCGGGCTTCTTGTCATCGGCCGGGCCTTCGGCGACATTCTGGCCGGACATGTGGAGAAACTTTCACACATGATAGGCTTTCTCCTTCTGGCGTACATAGGAGGCTCCATGATTCACGAGGCCTTGAAGGGTAAAGACAGAAGCCTTAACCTCAACGGACTTAAGAACATCGTCATCGGCGCCGTCGCTACGAGCATAGACGCTTTCGCCGCAGGCATTTCCCTTTCAATGGATGATCCGGGCACGTCCGGCGACATCTTATGGAAAGGGTCGGCAGTTTTCGTATTCACTTTCCTCTCCGTAATGGCAGGCATATACGGAGGCAGCGCATTGGGAAGAAAGTTCGGCAACATGGCCGAACTGTGCGGAGGCATCGTACTGACAGTTCTCGGAATCCTTATTTTATTCGGAATCATTTAAACACCACATATTTATACACTTCAGCCATGGGAAACAAAGTAGTAATCTTCTCCGCGCCTTCAGGCTCCGGCAAAAGCACGATAGTCCGGCATATACTCGAGCTATATCCTGAAATGGAATTTTCCGTTTCCGCCACTTCAAGACCTCCCAGAGGAGAGGAAAGAGATGGTGTGGAATATCTTTTCTACAGCGCGGACATCTTCAGAATGCTCGCCGCCTCCGGCAAATTCGTAGAATACGAAGAGGTCTATAAAGACCGCTTCTACGGCACTCTCAAATCGGAGGTGAACCGCATCTGGGCAAAGGGGCATGCCATAATCTTCGATGTGGACGTGAAGGGCGGCGTGAATCTTAAAAAATATTTCGGAGAATCCGCACTTTCCATCTTCATCCAGGCTCCTTCGGTGGAAACTCTTAGGGAGCGGTTGACAAAGCGCGGGACAGACTCGCCCGAAGAGATAGAAAAAAGGGTGGCTAAAGCTGCGGAAGAAATGACCTATGCGGACAGATTCGACAGAATCCTCATAAACGACAAGCTCGAAGAAGCATACAAGGCAGCCGACGAGATGGTGCGCAGTTTTCTGACACAAGACTGAAAATGAGCACAGAAACAGAAGATGAAGACAGCTGTATATTCCGGCACTTTTGCGCCCATGCACATAGGTCACCTTTCCATTCTCGACTTCATAGTAAGAGAAAAACTATTTGACAAGGTGTATCTTGTCGTGTCGCCGCGCAATCCGTTCAAGGACAGTTCCCTCACGGAATCCGCCGAGGAGCGCCTGGCAGCCGCAAGGGAAGCCATAGGCAGGCACCCGGAGCTGGAAAACGTAATCGTGAGCGACATGGAATTCCATATGCCGCCGCCAAGCTACACCATAAGGACCCTTGACCTGCTGAAAGAGAAGGAACCGGACAATGACTTCACCCTCATAATAGGCGCGGACAATCTGGCAAGCATTCTCAAGTGGAAAGAAGGGGCGAGAATATTGACCGCGTACGGAGTCGCCGTCTATCCGCGGAAAGGGTTTGACAGCGAAGAACTCCGTGACAATCTTCTGGAAGTGAACCCCGATTTCAGGATAACGCTGCTTGACGCCCCTCTGGCGGATGTGTCATCCACGGAAATACGCAAGGGCATGGCGGAAGGCAGGGACATGTCCGCACTGCTGATGTAAAAACCCATAGGCATGGAAGGGAAAACGCATATAGAAACAGAAAGGAAGTTTCTGGTAAAGAATGACGGCTATAAAAGCGAAGCTGTCGGAAACCGGAGAATCAGGCAAGGCTACATAGTACGCGAATCGGGGAGGACCGTGCGCGTGAGAATTGCGGATGACAAAGCATTTCTCACCATAAAAGGACCGTCCCCCGACGGCCTGAGCAGGATGGAATGGGAAACCGAACTGTCGATGGATGACGCCAGGAATCTCATGACGCTGTGCAAGGACGGAATCATAGACAAAAACAGATACCTGATTCCGGCAGGAGACGGCAGATATTTCGAGGTGGATGAGTTCCACGGAGACAATGAGGGACTGACCGTAGCGGAGATTGAACTTTCCGATGCGGATGAGCAGATTCCCGCACCGTCATGGTTAGGAAAGGAAGTGAGCGGAGACAGTAGATACTATAACTCCTGCCTCTGCTCCTTCCCGTTCCGTAAATGGAAAGAAAACTAAGCACGCCTCAGTCTCAAGCTGTTTGCGACGACGCAGACCGAACTCATGGCCATGCATGCCGCAGCTATCGCGGGATTAAGCATGAATCCGTTTATCGGATACAGCACTCCCGCAGCGACAGGCACAGCCAGCAGATTGTAGATGAAGGCCCAGAACAGATTCTGCCTGATGACCCTCACCGTACGCCTCGAAAGTTCAATCATCTGCGGAATCTTCCGCAGATCCCCTGACACTATCGTAACCATGGCAGTATTGATGGCTATGTCGCTTCCTTTTCCCATGGCCATGCTCAGGTCCGCCTGAGCCAATGCAGCGCTGTCATTGATTCCATCCCCTATCATGGCCACTTTATGCCCGGCTTTCTGAAGCCCGCTTATGTAATGCGCCTTGTCCTGAGGCAACATGCCCGCTTCGACATGCTGAATTCCGGCCTTTTCCGCCACAATTCCTGCAGAAACGGCATTGTCTCCGGTGAGCATGAAGGTCTCCACTCCCATTTTCCTTAGAGCAGACACGGCTTCAGCAGATCCGTCTTTAATCTCGTCCGTGACAGCGAAAACAGCCAGAAGACGGCCTTCACTGCAGAACCATACGACCGTACAGCCTTCCTTCTTCCAATCCTCGGCTTCTTCCCACTCAATGTCAGACGAATTGCCTGCAAAAAACTTTTTTCCTCCGTAGGAAGCTTCGATCCCATGCCCGGCGACATTTTCAAAACCGGTTATATCCAACGGCTCCGCCTCCATGTTTTCCGAATGGACGGATGCGGCTATAGCCATAGCCAGAGGGTGAGAGGATTTGAGCTCCATGGAAAGCAGCACGCCCCGGGCCAGGGCAAGTTCATGCGGATCTGCCGGGAACCATCTGGACTTCGTCACTTCAGGATGCCCCTTGGTGACAGTGCCTGTCTTGTCAAGCACAACGCTGTCCACGCTGCCCGCAATCTGCAGGGAATCGGCATCCTTGATGAGGATACCCTTCCTTGCCCCGTTGCCTATGCCCGCAATGAGAGCGGTCGGAGTGGCAAGACCCAAAGAGCAGGGGCATGCTATTACAAGGACCGTCACCATGGAAAGCAAGCCTTTTGTCAGCCCGTCTTCAGGCGAGAAAAGCACCCAGCAGACCAATGTAACTACCGATATCAGCATTATTGCAGGAACAAAGACGGCAGCCACCTTGTCCACGGTTTCCTGAACTTTTGCCTTGCTCCCCTGCGCGTCACGTACCATTTTGATTATGGCGGACAACATCGTGTCCTTGCCTACCTTCTCCGCCCGGACGTCAAAAGAGCCTTTCTGGTTTATCGTTCCGGCATACACCTTGTCTCCCGCCTGTTTGAAGACCGCCACAGGCTCGCCGGTAAGCATGCTTTCATCCACATAGGAATCCCCCTCCATTACCGTTCCGTCGGCCGGAATCCTGTCTCCGGGTCTGACTGTGAAAACATCGCCTGCGGCAAGCTTGACCGACTTGGGCTGAAGTCCCGCAAGTTCCCTCACGGCAGCAGTCGTCCCATGCTTTGCCTTTTCCTGCAGGACTCTGCCCGCCAGGATGAAAGCTCCTATCATGGACGCCGATTCAAAATATAGATGAGGTTGGAGTCCGCGCGATGTCCATACCTGCGGAAAGAGCAGGTTGAACACACTGAAAAAATAGGAAATCAGCATCGACAGCGCCACCAGCGTATCCATTCCGGCCGTTCCGTGTCCGGCCTGCTTCCATGCGACCGAGATGAAACGCCTTCCGCACCAGAATACGGCAGGAGTAGCCAAAACCCACAACACATATCCCTTCCCCGGAAAATCGCCGAATCCCATTCCTAGCAACATTATCAGGAGGGCCAGGATCACGGCTAACATGGCATCCCGTTTCAGAGACCTGTAATAGTCCTCCTCAAGCCGGTCGGCTTCTTCTTCGGCCTTGTCGCCTTCTTCATCATCATCCACGACTACAAGGTCATAGCCTGCATCCCGGACAGCCTTTTTCAATGCCGCAGGTGTCACAATCCCAGGGTCATAATCCACCTGAGCCGAATTTGACGCAAGGCTGACGGAACATTTGCTGACGCCGTCCACTGCACCCAAAGCACCCTGCACTCTCGCGACGCAAGCCGCGCACCCCATTCCCTGGACAGGGAAATTCCTTCTTACGATATTTGCCATAACACTTTTTTTACAAAATTACTTTAAAACAAAAAAAGGTCGACCAAAAAAAATTCGGTCAACCTTTTTCAATTCACCAGCGGATTACTGCTCGTCCGGACCCTGATTGTCAGGACCGTTCTGAGGTCCCTGAGGGCCTGCCTGAGGACCCTGAGGTCCGGCCTGGCCACCCTGAGCCGCATGTGCCATATCTTCTGAAGCGGCGTGCCATGCATCTTCCAACTTCTTGGAGTAATTGTCGATGTCGGACACATTCTGACTCTTGACGGCTTCTTTCAAGCTTGAAAGAGCGGACTCTATCGCAGACTTCTTGTCAGCGGGAATCTTGTCGCCATAGTCCTTCAGATTCTTATCTGTCTGGAAGCAGAGGGCATCGGCATTGTTGATCTTGTCAACTCTCTCCTTTTCAGCCTTGTCCGCAGCCTCGTTGGCCTTGGCCTCGTCACGCATCTTCTTGATTTCGTCTTCGGTAAGTCCGGAAGAAGCCTCGATTCTGATGTTCTGTTCCTTGCCGGTAGCCTTGTCCTTAGCGGAAACATTGAGAATACCGTTCACATCTATGTCGAAGGTCACTTCGATCTGAGGTACACCCCTCGGGGCCGGAGCTATGCCGTCCAGATGGAACACACCTATCTGTTTGTTGTCTTTGGCCATCGGACGTTCGCCCTGAAGGACTCTGATTTCAACAGAAGGCTGATTGTCGGCAGCCGTGGAGAACACCTCGGACTTACGTGTAGGTATGGTGGTGTTGGATTCGATAAGCTTTGTCATCACACCGCCCAAAGTCTCGATACCGAGCGACAGAGGAGTGACATCAAGCAGAAGGACATCCTTCACATCTCCAGCCAGGACACCTCCCTGTATGGCGGCGCCTATGGCAACGACCTCATCGGGGTTCAGACTCTTGTTGGGTTCTTTTCCGAAGAAACTCTTGACCAGTTCCTGAACCTTGGGGATACGGGTGGAACCGCCCACCAGCAGAACTTCGTCAATCTGAGATGCGGTAAGGTGCGCATCCTGCAGAGCCTTACGGCAAGGTTCCATGCTTCTCTCGAAAAGATCGTCGCAGAGCTGCTCGAATTTGGCTCTCGTAAGAGTCTTCACAAGGTGTTTAGGCACACCGTCGACAGGCATGATGTAAGGCAGGTTGATTTCCGTGGAAGTCTGGTTGGAAAGTTCAATCTTGGCTTTCTCCGCAGCCTCCTTCAGTCTCTGAAGAGCCATAGGGTCCTTCTTCAGGTCAGCCCCGCCGTTCTCCGCAGCGAACTCCTGGGCAAGCCAATCGATGATCTTCTGGTCGAAATCGTCACCTCCGAGGTGAGTGTCACCGTTTGTGGATTTGACTTCAAACACGCCGTCACCGAGTTCCATGATGGATATATCGAACGTACCGCCGCCGAGGTCATAGACAGCGACCTTCATGTTTCTGTTCTTCTTGTCAAGACCGTAAGCCAATGCAGCGGCGGTAGGCTCATTGATGATTCTCTTTACATCAAGACCGGCTATCTTTCCGGCTTCCTTGGTAGCCTGACGCTGTGAATCGCTGAAATATGCAGGCACGGTAATGACAGCCTCCGTAACAGGCTGACGGAGATAGTCCTCGGCCGTTTTCTTCATCTTCTGAAGAATTATGGCCGAAATCTCCTGCGGGCTGTACAGACGTCCGTTGATGTCCACCCTCGGAGTGTTGTTGTCGCCTCTTACTACAGAGTAAGGAACTCTTTCAGCCTCTTTGGCCACCTGATCATAGGTCTCGCCCATGAATCTCTTGATGGAGAAGACCGTGTTTTTAGGATTGGTGATAGCCTGACGTTTTGCAGGGCTGCCTACCTTTCTTTCACCGCCGTCGGTGAAGGCCACGACTGAAGGCGTGGTCCTCATGCCTTCGTTATTTATGATGACCGTAGGCTGGTTGCCTTCCATGACTGCTACGCAGCTGTTGGTTGTACCCAAGTCGATACCAATGATTTTTCCCATATTATAAATCTCCTATTATTATCTTGTCAAACTTATTTCCCATCCGTCCATTTCTGAACGGACGCTTTCATTATACCAATCCTTGTGCCACCGCAGGATATATGTCATTTTGTCATGATACTCCTGCCAAAATACAATAAATCAATGCCCCAAGACAGGATTTGACGACTCTTATTCATATATTTGCAAAACCTAACGGACATTTTGAAAAATGGCGGAACCATCAGCATACAGAAAACTCGGGGATGAAGAATATGAAGCTCTGGCATCCGGAATCCTGTACGAAGACAACCACCTGCTTATCGTAAACAAGCAGGTCGGAGACATAGTGCAGGGAGACAAGACCGGTGACGAGACCTTGGGAGACAAGTATAAGGCTTTCATCGCCCGTCGGGACGGCAAGCCGGGTAAGGTCTTCATGGGAATCCCGCACAGGTTGGACCGGCCCGTAAGCGGAATAACCGTACTGGCCAAAACATCCAAAGCCCTTGAACGCATGTCGGAAATGTTCAGGGACGGAAATGTACACAAAATCTATTGGGCTCTCGTATGTGAAGAACCGGAGCGGTCGGAAGCGACTCTTGAAAGCTGGATAGCCAGGAACGGAGACACGAACAAATCCTTCATAGTCAAAGCCGGCTCAAAGAACGCCAAATTCGCGAAACTAAGGTACAGGATGATCGGAAAGACCGACAGGTTTTTTCTTCTGGAAGTAGAACTTTTCACAGGCAGACATCATCAGATACGCTGCCAGCTCGCTTCCATAGGCTGCCATATTAAAGGCGACCTCAAATACGGGGCGAAAAGATCCAACCCTGACGGAGGCATATGCCTTCACGCCAGGGAGATCAGATTCACGCATCCCGTAAAAAAGACGGAAATCGACGTCAAAGCTCCCGTACCCCGCTCCTGGAAAGGCCTTTCTCCTGAAGCGTACTCTCCTGCCAATGACGGCACCACTCTCCGGGAGTCTGGCCGGCAATAAGCTTGAACGCCATGTTGAACGTCACCTTTGTACTGAAGCCCGACAGCTGGCCGAGCTCGGACACCTTCAGGCCGGGATCCTTTTTGAACAGCTCCATCGCATAACGCACCCTGTAATTGTTGACATACCGGCTGAAGTTGCCTCCCGTGCAGGAATTGATCATTCTCGAGACATAGCCGCCGTTCGTGTACAATGCCTTGGCCATATCATCCAGACAGAATACGGATGAAAGGTAGGGACGCTTGGTTTCCATATACTCCTTCATTCTGGCATAAAGCATCCTGTAGTTTATGCTGATGTCATCTGCGGGAGCAGGCTCCAGAGTCATTCTTATCCTCTCCCTGGTACGGGCCTTCATGTCCCTGGCCAGATTGTCTCCGCCTCCGGCAAGATGCCTGACAAAGAAAGCCAGGTAAAGTACTGACGAGACTGAAATCGCGACCACATCCGTAACATCTCCGGGAGCATCGCCGGCCGCATTCAGCAGCAAAAGCGCCGCGAATTCGTACACTACCGCTAAAGAGAGTCCGGCATAGTTTACGGTAACCTCCCAGCCGGGAATTTTTCCGCAAAGATAATTCATGTCTTTTGTCATGTGCCGGACATTGGATATCATGTATACGGGCAAAGGCAGAGCAAGCAGGACACTGTAAAGGAGAGACAGCGGGACACCGGCGGAGGAAAGGATTTTTTCGAAGACCGCTGACAGAATGCAGGACAGGGACAGGGCAACATCCAGAAAAGGAATGATTTTGTCCGCACCGCCCCGTACAGGAGTGAGCAGGAGAATCATGGAAGAAGTCCCAAGGCTGAAAATGCAGAACTGGACGGACAGCCTTCCGGAAAGGAATCTGCAAATAAACAATGATAGCAGCAACGTAAGCACGGAAAGCATCCTGACCATGGAGCTTTCTTTTTTAAAAACAATTAGTGGCATTTTGTAATAATATTAATTGATCGTTATCGTATACAAGAGAGACGTCCGCACCGCTGATATCCTGAACGATATCTAACCTGCATAAAATTAAAAAATTATCTCCGCATACCCTCATCGCATGCGGAGACATAAATTAAGATTTATGATTTCTTTACCGGAAATCAGGATTCTTTACTTTTCTGAGCATTTATCTTGATATTGTCAAAGCCGTTCCCGTAAACCTCGCTCACGGAGCCGACCGAAAGGAACGCATCAGGGTCAATGGATTTCACATAGCGAAGAAGGACATTCAGGTCCGTCTTCCTTGTTATGATCATCAGAACCTCGCTTTCTTTTTTGGTATACCAGCCTTTCGCCTGGAGAAGCGTCACGCCGCGATGCATGTCCTCGGTCACTTTGTCCGCTATCTGAGCATATTTCTTGGACATCACGAAAACCTGCACGGACTGCCTGGTACCGTTCAGATAAATATCTATCACGAATCCGTTCACCGTCACAAGCACAAGCCCGAACACGACGTTGGAAACTTTGACAGAGAAAGGAAGAAGCACCCCTTCCGGAGTATATGACGGAATCAGAAGTGAAGAAAGGATAATGGCGACATCCATCCAAAGAATAAGCTTGCCTGTGGAAATGTTCCTGTACTTGGAAACTATCAGCGCTATTATGTCCGTCCCGCCTGAACTTCCGCCTCCCTGCATGGCTATGCCTATGCCGGCACCGGTCATAAGGCCGCCTATGGCAGTGCATATCATCTTTCCGTTGTCTATGGCCAGAGGTTTGATTATGCTCATGGGGATAATCGCCTGCAGGAGGTTCAGACCGATTGAGGCTATTATGATGGCATACACCGTCTTGACTCCGAAGTCAGGTCCGAGTACGCAGAATCCGATTATCAGCAAAATGGCGTTGATTACGAAATAGGAGTATCCCATCTTGATGCCGGTCGCGTACTGGATCATGGATGCTATACCCGAAACTCCGCCGCCGACGAGATTGTTAGGCACAAGGAAAACCGCCCATCCGGTGACGTATAGAGTAATGCCGAGCGTCACAAGAAAATAATCCTTGACAGTTCTCCAGATTTTGTTTTCCGTATCCATAGTTATTCATAGTTTTCTTTAATATCCTGAGCATTCTTTTTCGGAATGCCCGTCTTTATCTCCTCAAAGCCCTCGCCGTAGACACTCGAAGCGGAAACGACGCTCACAAAAGCATCTTTGTCGATGTATTTTATGGCACGGGTGACTTCACGGAGTTCGCTTTTGCGCACTACGACGAACAGCACTTCGGAATCCTCGCCGCTGTAGCATCCGCGTGCTTTTATGGCAGTGACTCCCCTGTTCATCTCATGCATTATATAGTCCGTTATCTTGCCCTGCATCTTGGAGAATATCATCACCTGCACGGAAGACTGGCGTCCGAGCATAAGATAGTCGAGGGTGAAAGCGGACATGAACATCACCACATAACCATAGACCATGTCATTCACCGTATGGCCCGGGGTCAGAAGGATGGACGCTATTATCACGGTATCCGTCGCCAGGAACACCTTTCCGATGGAAATCGGCCAGTATTTGTTCAGTACAAGGGCGATGATGTCGGAACCGCCGGTACTTCCTCCGTGCCAGAATACTATGCACAACCCGATTCCCTCCATCGCGCCCGCTATTATGGAAACAAGGAAGCGGCTGTCGATATATAGGAAATTTCCCGGGACGGAGTACATGAAGTCAAGCTGCGGCAACAGTTTGAAAAGCACGGTGGAAAGCAGTATGCAGTATATGGTCTTGAAACCGAATCCCTTTCCGAGTATGAGCGAACCCGCTATCACAAGAAAGGCGTTCATGGTCAGAAAGGAATACGCGACAGGTATCTTCCCGGCCGTGGCGAATTGGATGACCGTGCACAATCCCGTAAGACCGCCGCTGGTGAAGTCATTGGGAATCAAGAAGAAATCCCATGCCATGCAGTAAAGCAAAGTTCCGAGCGAAAGTATCAAGTAATCCTTAAGAACTTTCAACATCCTGTTTTCTCCGGACATAATCTTTTTATTTAATCACTATATTGACGATTTTGCCCGGTATCACGATAATCTTGACAATAGTCTTCCCGGCAACATATTTCTCGGTCTTGTCCATTCCTTTCACATGGCTCTCGACCGCGGACTTGTCCATGGACTTGGGGAGTTCCACCGTGAAG
>CAYTYL010000047.1:0-14278 GCA_964441715.1 uncultured Muribaculaceae bacterium | reverse complement strand
CCAGCAGCACAAAGTCATAGACCCGGACAAGACCGTATATGAAACCATAGCCGGAAATTCCGAATGGATCCGCCTCGGCAACAAAGAAATAAACGCACGCTCATGGGTGTCGCGCTTCAATTTCAGCGGTGCGGACCAGGAAAAGCTCTGCGGCGTGCTTTCCGGAGGCGAGAGAAACCGCCTGCATCTTGCGCTGACTCTTAAAGACGAAGGCAATGTCCTTATGCTGGACGAACCAACCAAATATGTGGAAGTAAAAACAATCCGGGCCCTCGAGGACGGTCTTGAGAGTTTTGCCGGATGCGCCGTAGTGATAAGCCACGACAGATGGTTTCTGGACCGTATCGCCACTCATATCCTCGCTTTTGAAGGTGACGCGAAAGTCGTGTTCTTCGAAGGAAACTACCAGGAATATGAAGAAAACAGGAAGGCCAGGACAGGAGAGGCCGAGCCTAAGAGATTCAAGTACAAGAAATTGATGGAATAAACATCAAAATGTTAAAATAGTTCTCAAACATTATATTATATTTGTGAGAGAGATTTATTTCAAGCCACTGAAATTAAAACATTATATTTACATGAAAAAAGTTTTTCTTGCGTTTCTATGCCTCACGGCTGTATGCATCTGCCGGGCAAAAGAATTGAACGTGAGTTCCCCTGACGGGCACATCCGTCTGACAATCGATGAAGGAAAATATTCAGTCACATACGATGGGAAAACCGTGATTGACAAGTCCCTGGCAGCGCTGACTCTCGACAGCGGCGCTACCGTATCCCTGTCAGACAAGGTTAAAAGGACAAAAACCGGCAAACTCGTGTCCGAGCACATCGACGCTCCTTTCTACAGACAGAAGAGTTTTGATTTTCTTTACAACAGTCTCAGGATAGACTTCAGGAACGGATTCAGCATCGAATGGATTGTGTCCGACGAGGGTGTCGCATACCGGTTCGCTACCGTGAACAAGGGAGAGACCGTCGTCAAAGACGAGACGGCCGTCATCAATTTTCCTGAAGACAGGAAAGCGTGGCTTCCATACTCCACCAACCCCAAAAAGCCTCAGGCCATGGCCTTCCAGAACTGGTACACGGTACAGAACCTCTCCGACGGATCGGAAGGCAATCTCGCTTTCCTTCCCGCCACGGTGGATGCCGGTCCCGTCAAGGTCACCGTTCTTGAATCGGACCTCCGTTCCTATCCCGGAATGTTCGTACAGGCCGAAAAAGGTTCGCACAGTCTGAAGGGCGTGTTCTCCCGCTATCCCAAAACCTTCGACAACTACCGGGGAAGGGTTCAGCGCTACGTGACATCCACGGAAGACTACATCGCCAAAAGCACCGGAGCCCGGACCTACCCGTGGAGAATTCTCGCCATTTCCTCCGATGACACGCAGATGCCTGTAAACAACATGGTATATGCACTCGCTCAGCCGAGCAAAATCGAAGACACGTCCTGGATTCATCCCGGATTCTCAGCATGGGAATGGTGGAACGACTGGCAGCTTACCGGAGTCGACTTCCATGCCGGCATCAACATGGACACATATAAATACTATATAGATTTTGCCTCACGCAACGGCCTGGAATACGTCATTCTCGACGAAGGCTGGTACGTCCCCTATTCAGGAGACATGCTTACTCCCATAAAGGAGCTCGACATTCCCGGTCTTGTGAAATACGCGGCGGACAGAAACGTCAAACTTATCTTGTGGTGCGTATTCAACGTGCTTGACGACAATCTGGAAGAGATCTGCGAGCATTATTCCAAGATGGGCATAGCCGGCTTCAAGGTGGATTTCCTCGACAGAGATGACCAGGACGGCATTGAAATGACCTACAGGATTGCGGACGCCGCGGCGAGACATCATCTCATTCTGGATCTGCACGGCATTTCCAAACCTACCGGCATCAACAGGACCTACCCCAACGTGCTCAATTACGAATCCATATTCGGCCAGGAGGAGGTCCGTTGGAGCGAAGTAAGCGTGGACATGCCTCTCTACAATGTGACCGCACCTTTCATCCGCATGATGGCAGGATATACCGACTACACCCCCGGAGCCATGAGGAATGCGGCCAAAGCCGACTTCCATCCCGTCTACAACAACTCCATGTCCATGGGCACAAGAGCCAACCAGGTAGCTCTATACACTGTTTACGACTCTCCCCTCACCATGCTGTGCGATTCTCCGACCATGTATGAGAATGAGAAGGAAACGCTGGATTATCTCTCTTCCCTGCCGCGTGAATACGATGAGGAGAAAATCCTCTGCGGCAAAATAGGAGAATTCATAGTGGTCGCAAGACGTTCCGGTGAAAACTGGTATCTCGGCGGACTCACTTCATGGGAAGGCAGGGACATCACGGTCGACTTCGGATTCCTCGGAGACGGAGAATGGAATGCGCAGCTTTTCCGTGACGGAGTCAATGCGGACAGGAATGCGGAAGACTACAAAATCGAAAGCTTCTCCGTAGGTTCATCTGACAAACGCACCGTCAGACTGGCCTCGGGCGGCGGTTTTTCCATGAAAATAACGAAATAACTATTTAACTATATAATTCATGAAGAGTTTTATCATCACATCAACTGTCATGGCGACCTTGGCCCTTCCCGTCTGCGCTCAGGACGGAAAGGCCGGGGGCTATCCGATCAATCCCGTTCCTTTCACTTCGGTAAAAGTCACCGATTCCTTTTGGGGACAAAGGCTGAAAGCGTCCAGAGAAGTCACGATTCCCCTGGCCTTCAGCAAATGCGAAGAAACGGGAAGATATGACAATTTTGCAAAGGCTGCCAAACAGCTTCGCGCCGACCACAATCTCGGCTACGAAGTCAAAGGCTATTCTTTTGACGACACGGATGTTTACAAGACCATCGAAGGGGCGAGCTATGTTCTTCAGCTCTACCCGGACAAGAAGCTTGAAAACTACATAGACAGCGTTCTCGCCATTGTGGCATCGGCTCAGGAACCCGACGGATACCTGTACACGGCAAGAACCATGAATCCCGAACATCCGCACGAATGGGCCGGCAGCCACCGTTGGGAAAAGGTCGAGGATCTCAGCCACGAATTCTACAATCTCGGACACATGGTGGAAGGTGCCGTGGCCCACTATACCGCTACAGGGAAGACTGATTTTCTGGACATCGCCAGAAAATATGCAGACTGCGTGGTAAGGGAAATAGGCGACGGCCCAGGACAGGTTGTAAGAGTACCCGGACACCAGATTGCAGAGATGGCTCTGGCAAGGCTATATCTTACCACCGGTGACAGGAAATACCTGGATCAGGCCAAATTCTTCCTTGACAAAAGGGGCACGACTTCCATCAGACAGGAATACAGCCAGTCACATATCCCTGTCCTTCAGCAGGATGAAGCGGTCGGACATGCCGTCCGCGCCACCTACATGTACTCCGGAATGGCGGATGTGGCCGCACTTACGGGAGACGAAGCCTACATTGATGCAATTGACCATATCTGGGACAATATCGTGTCCAAGAAGCTCTATATAACAGGAGGCATAGGCGCCACCAACAACGGAGAGGCTTTCGGAGCGAACTACGAACTTCCCAACATGAGCGCATACTGCGAGACCTGCGCTGCAATAGGCAACGTGTACGTCAACCACAGGATGTTCCTTCTGCATGGAGATGCAAAATATTATGACGTCCTGGAAAGGACTCTGTACAACGGCCTTATCTCGGGCGTATCTCTCCAGGGCAACGGCTTTTTCTACCCCAATCCTCTGGAATCCGCCGGCCAGCATGCAAGGAAAGCATGGTTCGGATGCGCCTGCTGCCCTTCCAACATCTGCCGTTTCATTCCTTCCGTCCCGGGGTACATCTACGCCGTGAAAGACAAGAATCTCTACGTCAACCTGTACATGTCCAATACCATGACACAAAAGATAAACGGCAAGGATGTGACCCTCTCCCAGGAAAGCGGATACCCGTGGAACGGTGACGTGAAGATTACAATCGACAGGAACGCCGCAAAGGAATTCGCCGTCAAGCTCAGGATTCCCGGATGGGTCAGAGGCAAGGCCGTTCCCAGCAATCTCTATTCCTATGTTGACGGAAAACAGCTAGGCTACAAGGTTCAGGTCAACGGGGAAGATGTATCTTCCGACATAGAGAAAGGCTATTTCACAATATCCAGAAACTGGAAAAAGGGCGATGTAATCACCCTGCACCTCGACATGGAACCCCGCGTGGTGGCCGCCAATTCAAAGGTCAAGAATGACGAAGGAAGAATCGCCATCGAGAAGGGACCCGTCGTTTTCTGCGCCGAATGGCCTGACAATGAAGGTTTTTCAGTAAGAAAAGTCCTTCTCCCCAAGAATCCGGAGATGACGGTAGGACACAACTCCGATCTTCTTTACGGCATAGACGTCATCAGCACGAAAGCACAGGCTCTTGACTTCGATGCAGAAGGAAAATTGACTGTCAAAGACGTCGACCTCAAGCTCATCCCATATTATGCCTGGTGCCACAGAGGTTCCGGAGAGATGAGCGTATGGCTTCCCGTACAGCTGAACGCCGTCAATTTCGACCAGAGGAATTATAGATCCGTAGATTATTGATTGCTGTCATGAATACGATTACAAAAGCAGCCGGCATTTTTGCGGCAATGCTTGCATTGGCAAGCTGTGGAGGAAACAAAACGGTACTGACCAAATCGGGACTGAATCCGGACGATTTCAAGTCTGAATACAAAGGACAGCCCACCGCGTTGTACACGCTGACGAACAAAAACGGAATGGAAGTGTGCATAACGAACTTCGGCGGAAGAATCGTGTCTGTAATGGTCCCCGACAGGAACGGGGAATTCAAAGATGTGGTTCTCGGTTTCGACAAGGTCTCGGACTATTTTCCCGAAAACAACCAGACCGATTTCGGTGCGGCCATAGGCCGTTATGCCAACCGTATCGATCGGGGAAAGATAAACATTGACGGCAAAGAGTACCAGCTTCCCCAGAACAATTTCGGACATTGCCTTCACGGTGGTCCCGAAGGATGGCAGTATAAAGTTTACAAGACGGTGGAGGCGGACTCCGGACATCTCAAGCTGGAAATGGATTCCCCTGACGGAGACATGAACTTCCCCGGAGCTGTAAAGGCTCTCGTGACCTACACTCTTACGGATGACAACTCCATAGACATAAAATATGAGGCCACGACAGATGCTCCTACCGTCATAAACATGACAAACCACTCATATTTCAACCTGTCCGGAGATCCGGCCAACCATCCGGTGACCGATGAAATACTGTATGTCAACGCAAGCAGCATAACTCCCATTGACTCCACCTGCATGACTGACGGTACATTCCGCGCAGTGGAGGGCACAGCTTTCGATTTCAGAGAGCCGAAGCTGATAGGCCGCGACATAAATGACACGACGGACGTCCAGATAGTGAACGGCAGAGGATATGACCACAACTGGGTGCTCGATACGGGAAGGGACGACAGCGTCCTGGCTCTTGAGCTCTACAGTCCGGTCAGCGGCATAGTCATGAAGGAGTACACGGATGAACCCGGAATACAGGTTTACAGCGGAAACTTCCTTGACGGGACCGTCACAGGCAAACACGGTACAGTCTACGGTTTCCGCTCAGGTATGGCCGTGGAGTCGCAGAAGTATCCGGACTCTCCCAACAAGCCTGACTGGCCTTCACCGGTTCTCAGACCCGGCGAGACTTACACAAGCCACTGTGTTTTTGCATTTTCAACCAAATAATCAGGAAAAGATATGAACGATATAGCACAAGCGCTCAGCCAGTCCGGGTTCAAGGTAATCGACCTGGTCATAGTCCTGATTTATCTGGCGCTTCTCATTTTCCTCGGCATATTTCTCGGACGGGACAAAAAGGGTCACGAGAAAAGTGCCAACGACTACTTTCTCGCCGGCAACACCCTGACATGGTGGGCGGTCGGCGCATCTCTCATAGCCGCCAACATATCCGCCGAACAGTTCATAGGAATGTCCGGGACCAGCTACGCTGACGGCATAGCTACCGCAGCTTACGAACTGATGGCCGCGGTGACCCTTATAGTCATCGGCAAGTTCCTGCTGCCCATAATGCTGCGCAGAAAGATCTTCACCATCCCCCAGTTCCTGAGGGAAAGGTACAACGACGGCGTGGGCCTGGCTTTCTCCATTCTCTGGCTGTTTCTGTACGTATTTGTCAACCTGACCTCCGTAGCCTGGCTCGGAGCCCTTGCGATCGAGCAGATTCTCGGACTTCAGGGAGCCTATCTGGAAATCGGAAGCTTCAGCATTTCCATGAGGATGCTGATAGTATTCTGCCTTTTCCTGATTGCAGGAGTCTATTCCATATACGGCGGTCTCGCCTCCGTGGCATGGACCGACGTCCTTCAGGTCACTTTCCTCGTAGGCGGCGGACTTATAACGGCGTTCTTCGCACTTAAATCCGTAGGCGGAGGAGAAGGCGTTCTCGCCGGATTGGGCAACATCTACACCGACCTCACGACCGGAGACCATCTGAACGACAACCACCTCCACCTCGTGATACAGCAAAGCCACGGGGCAAGCGCTTTCGCAAACGTTCCGGGCATAGCCGCGATTGTGGGAGGCGTATGGCTTACCAACCTCGGTTACTGGGGATTCAACCAGTACATCATCCAGAAAGGATTGGCAGCCAAAAGCATAGACGAGGCACAGAAAGGTCTGGTATTCGCCGGTTTCCTGAAAATCCTCATCCCCTTCATCGTTGTGATTCCGGGAATATGCGCATACTACATTTCCCTGCACCCCGAAATGTTCACGAACCTGCACGGGACCATATCCAGGCCGGATGATGCCTACCCGTGGCTCGTACGCAATTTCACGCCCGTAGGCATAAAGGGACTCACTTTCGCGGCTCTGGCAGCTGCCGTCATATCTTCTCTGGCATCCATGTTCAACAGTACTTCCACATTGTTTACCATGGACATATACAAGAAGTATATAAACAAGACAGCTTCAGACCGCAAACTGGTGAACGTGGGACGTCTCACTTCCCTGGCGGCCCTCATCATCGCAGCCATAGCGGTGAAACCTTTGCTCGGCGGACTTGACCAGGCGTTCCAGTATATCCAGGAGTATTCCGGTTTCATATATCCGGGCATCATAATAGTATTCGGTCTCGGACTGCTTTGGAAGCGTTCTTCCGCAAGGGCTTCCGTGTGGACCGCCATAATCGTCATCCCTCTCGGCATTCTTTTCAAAGTTTTCCTCGGGAACGTGCCCTTCCAGCTCAGAGCCGGCTACATATTCATCATCCTGCTCTGCTTCCACGTCATCATGTCTCTTATAGACAAGAAGGTGGAGGATTGCGAACTGCCTGATGAACAGACAAGAAAAACCATGACCAAATGGGCGCGGATTCTCGGCGGCGCCGGCGCGTTCATGATACTCATGGCCGCCGTAGTTGCCATCTGGGGAGCCTGCCTGCCCGCAGGGACGAATCCTGACACCAACTTCATCGCCTATTTGAACGACATAGGTTTCCAGGCCTTCTTCTTCTTCGGTACCCTCGTCGGAGGTCAGGCCATATGGCTTTACAGCGACGCCAGGGACAAAAAGAAAGATCCCAAGGCTCTGCCTATAGACCTGTCCTATTTCAACACAAGCAAAGGCTACGCTTGGGGTTCGATTGGGATATGCATTCTCGTAGCCCTCATTTACATAGTACTCTGGTAAATCATGCTCGAAGAACTTAAAGAAAAAGTATGCCGTGCAAATCTCGACCTTGTCAGACACGGACTCGTCATTTTCACCTGGGGAAATGTATCTGCAATCGACAGGGAAAGCGGTCTTGTCGTCATCAAGCCGAGCGGAGTGTCATACGATGACATGAAGCCTTCCGACATGGTCGTCGTCGATCTTGACGGAAAGGTGGTGGAAGGCAGTCTGCGCCCGTCTTCCGACACGCCGACCCACATTGTCCTGTACAAGGCCTTCAAGGAAATCGGCGGAATTGTCCATACTCATTCAACCTATGCTACGGCATGGGCCCAGGCCGGCAAAGACATTCCGAACATCGGGACGACTCACGCCGACTATTTCCACGATGCCATTCCCTGCACTCCGGACATGACAAAAGAAGAAGTCATGGGCCAGTATGAACTTGAGACCGGGAACGTGATCGTCCGCCGGTTCGAAGGTCTGAATCCGGTCCATACTCCCGGAGTCCTGGTCAAGAACCACGGACCGTTCTCATGGGGCAAAGATGCCGACGAGGCGGTCTACAACGCCGTGGTCATGGAACAGGTAGCCAAGATGGCCTTCATTTCATTCACCGTGAATCCCAATCTCACGATGAACCCATATCTTGTCGAAAAGCATTTTTCCCGCAAACACGGGCCTGATGCATATTACGGCCAGATAAAGAAAAAATAAGTACCCTATAACATAACAACTAAAGAAACATCACTATGATAAAAGCATTTGAAAACTTGGAGCTCTGGTGGGTCACCGGCGCACAGCTTCTATACGGAGGCGAAACGGTCAAGATAGTTGACGGACATTCTCAGGAAATGGTCGAAGGCCTCAACGGTTCCGGCATCATTCCCGTCAAGGTGGTATATAAAGGAACTGCCAACAGCAGCAAAGAGGTGGAGGCCGTGATGAAGGCCGCAAACAATGACCCCAAGTGCGTGGGAGTCATAACCTGGATGCATACCTTTTCTCCTGCAAAAATGTGGATACACGGCCTTCAGGCTCTTGAAAAACCGCTGCTCCATTTCCACACCCAGTACAACGAGAAGATTCCATGGGAAAGCATGGACATGGATTTCATGAATCTGAACCAGTCCGCTCATGGAGACAGGGAGTTCGGCCACATTCTCGCCAGAATGCGCAAGCCTCACAAACTGGTCTGCGGATACTGGAAAGATCCCAAAGTCCAGGAGCACATCGCGGTATGGTCAAGGGTGGCGGCGGCTTGGGCCGATGCCAAAGACATGCTGATCATACGCTTCGGCGACCAGATGAACAATGTCGCGGTCACCGACGGTGACAAGGTCTCCGCCGAACAGGTCCTGGGTTACCATGTGGACTACTGCCCGGTATCGGAACTCATGGAATACTACAAGAAGGTGGAAGACAAGGACGTAGATGCTCTCGTCGCAGAATATGAAAAGCTTTACAAGGTAGTGCCGTGCGAAGCGGGAGAGGCTGTCGGCAAGGAGAAGATCCGCAACTCCGCCAAGGCGGAACTTGCCATAAGGGCCATTCTTAAAGCCAAGGGGGCGAAAGGTTTCACCACAAACTTCGACGACCTCGGGACATATGACATCGACGACCCCAAATTCGAAGGCCTCGACCAGATACCCGGACTCGCCTCACAGAGACTCATGCAGGAAGGGTACGGATTCGGAGCGGAAGGTGACTGGAAGTCGGCCGCCCTTTACAGGACCGTATGGTTCATGACGCAAGGCCTGCCTAAGGGCATGTCCTTCCTGGAGGACTACACGCTCAACTTTGACGGCGACAAGTCGTCGATACTCCAGAGCCACATGCTTGAGGTATGCCCCCTCATAGCCGTAAAGGACGAACCAGTGCGTCTTGAAGTGCACTACCTCGGCATCGGCGTGCGCAAATCGCAGACCGCACGTCTCGTATTCAACTCCAAGACAGGCTCAGGCGTAACCGCAACCGTAGTGGACATGGGCAACCGTTTCCGCCTGATAGTCAACGATGTGGAATGCATCAAACCGAAACCGCTGCCCAAGCTTCCCGTCGCGAATGCGCTATGGATTCCTCAGCCCTCGTTCGAGGTCGGCGCAGCAGCATGGATACTTGCCGGCGGAACTCACCATTCCATCATGTCCTATGACATCACACCGGAGTATTGGGAAGACTATGCCGAGATTGCAGGCATCGAGTATCTGCATATCGACAAGGACACCACCCTTCCTGACTTCAAGAAAGAACTCCGCATGAACGAAGTTTACTACATGCTCAACAAGGCGCTGATGTAATATGGAAGAAGCCAGAAAAACAATAGAGGCAGGCAAAGCCGTTCTCGGCATCGAGCTGGGATCCACACGGATCAAGGCAGTTCTTACCGACGGGAGCGGCACTCCGCTTGCCCAGGGAAACCACAGTTGGGAAAACCGGCTATCCGAAGGACTGTGGACATACAGCATAGACGATATCTGGACCGGTCTTCAGGACTGCTATGCAAATCTGCGGAAAGATGTCAGCGCCAAATACGGCACCGAGATCAGGAATCTTTCGGCGATAGGCATCAGCGCCATGATGCACGGATACATGCCCTTCGGCAAAGACGGGAACATCCTGGTTCCTTTCCGCACATGGCGCAACACGAACACCGGCAAAGCCGCAGCCGAACTGTCAGAACTGTTCAAATACAATATTCCGCTGAGATGGAGCATCTCGCATCTGTACCAGGCCATTCTGGACAATGAAGCGCACGTTCCCGAAATCAGCTATCTCACCACGCTTGCCGGCTATGTGCACTGGAAACTTACCGGCCGGAAAGTTCTGGGAGTCGGGGATGCTTCAGGCATGATTCCCGTCGATTCTTTGACCAAAGATTACGATGCCTCCATGGTGTCCGCATTCGACAGTCTCATTTCAGGAAAAGGCTATCCGTGGAAACTGAAGGACATCCTGCCTGAATCCCTTCCTGCCGGCAAAGATGCCGGTACGCTCACCCCCGAAGGTGCGCGGCTTCTGGACGTGTCTGGGAACCTTGCCCCCGGAGTTCCGCTCTGTCCTCCGGAAGGTGACGCGGGTACGGGCATGGCGGCCACTAACTCAGTGAGGCAGCGTACCGGCAACGTTTCCGCAGGCACATCGTCTTTCTCGATGATCGTGTTGGAAAAACCGCTGTCAAAACCTTACGAGCCCATCGACATGGTGACTACTCCGGACGGCAGTCCGGTTGCGATGGTGCATTGCAACAACTGCACGTCGGACATCAATGCATGGGTGAACATATTCAGGGAATACGGACATCTGATGGGAATGGACTCCGACATGGACGAGATTTACTGCAAACTCTACAACTACGCTCTCAGCGGAGATGCGGACTGCGGAGGACTTCTGTCATACAACTACATCTCAGGAGAGCCTGTGACAGGATTTGCAGAAGGGCGTCCCCTGTTCGTACGTTCCGCGCAGGACAAGTTCAACCTGGCCAATTTCATAAGGACGCAGCTTTACGCTACCGTCGCCGTGCTGAAAGCGGGCAATGACATCCTGTTCAAAGACGAAAAGGTGAAAGTGGACAGGATCACGGCTCACGGCGGACTGTTCCGTACCAAAGGTGTAGGACAGAGAATCCTGGCGGCGGCCCTCAACTCCCCTATTTCAGTGATGGAAACAGCCGGAGAGGGTGGAGCATGGGGTATCGCGTTGCTCGCGACCTACCTGGTGAACAACCCGGACAAACTGCCATTGGACCGATATCTCGAGGACATAATCTTTTCGGGAAACAAGGGGACGGAAACGGAACCTCTCCCGGAGGATGTCGAAGGGTTCAACGCTTACCTCAAAAACTACACGGAATGTCTGCCGATTGAAAAAGCGGCTACAGAGCATAAAAAATAAAAGCAAATGTTGAAAAGATCTGTTCTCGGTATCATCGCAGTCATGGCCTTCGCCTTGCTCGGCTGCGGAAAAGGAGTTGATGACCCTGCCGACAGGGGGAAAGAAAAAGCCCCGGAAAGCGACGCGAAGATAGGAAGCGTGCCCTCAAGGCTGGGACTCAACAGTTTCTACAAAAAATACGTCGATGCCGACGGAATTCCGGTCGTAGGCTCGGAAAAAGTTTCCGATGAGGCTATGCTGGCTACAAGAGACATCATCATGGAGATGCTTGACGATGTCGGACAGGAAGTCAGCGCCAAGATGAAAGAGAGAAAAACCTACATGATAGTGATGGCCAAATCAGAAATGACGACCGACATCCCCGAATATGCCTACTTGAAAAATGACCCTGACACGGACTGGGATCAGAGAGCGAGAGGCCTCGGGGGAAATGACTGGTATCCCTATACCTGCTGCGCTGAAGAGAATGTTCTTCATCTTGCCGAGGACAGATATTTCAACGAGGACATCACCATCCACGAATTCTCGCATACCATCCACAATCTCGGCCTTGCCAAAGTTTACCCCGATTTCAACAACCGTCTGACAAAAGCCCTCGAAGCGGCGAAAGCCGAAGGAAAATGGGCCGACACCTATGCGGACGACAATATCGAGGAATATCTGGCAGAAGGAGTGCAGGACTGGTACGATGTCAACACCGAGGTAAATGTTCCCAACGGCGTCCATAACAGGGTCAACACGAGGGAGGAACTTCAGAGATATGACAAAGCGCTGTACGACATCATCGCCGAATACTACAAAGTTCCGGACAATCATTTTTCCAGACATCCCAAGGTCAACAGATACAATTACGAGTAAATCATGAAGAAAATCACAGCGGCGCTTTTTCCGCTCGCACTGTGCATACTGGCAGGCGCGCAGGAAAGAAACGTCATCAACATAGACTTCAGCGATGTGAAATACCCCGTACAGAAAACCATGTACGGAGTATTTTTTGAAGATATCAACTTCGGGGCCGACGGAGGGCTCTACGCTGAAATGGTAAAGAACCGCTCCTTTGAATTCCAGCAGCCTCTACAGGGGTGGAAAGCTTTCGGAAACGTGGAAGTAAGGAACGACGGTCCTTTCGAAAACTGTCCGCACTACGTAAGGCTGTCCTGGTCAGGACATCGGATAATACCGAGCGGAATAGAAAATGAAGGCTATTTCGGAATGGGCCTGAAAAAAGATGAGGAATACGTGCTCAGCTTCTGGGCCCGTGTTTCAGGCAAGAATCCGTCTGAAAACATAGCATTCAGCCTATGCGAAGACTACAGTTCGGAAAATGACCAGCGCTTTGTCAACGGACGGACGGAAGTCACGGGTTCCGAATGGAAAAAATATACTCGGCGCTTCACGTCTCCGAGAACGTCGGCAAAGGCCAGCCTGAGAGTTTATCTTCCCGAAAGCACGACCTACGGGGAAAATTCCTCGGTAGACATCGAACATGTTTCTCTGTTCCCGGCGGAAACTTTCAACGGGGACGAAAACGGCCTCAGGAAAGATGTAGCCCAGGCCATAGCCGACCTGCATCCCGGAGTTTTCCGCTTCCCGGGAGGGTGCATCGTGGAAGGGACAACGCTGGACAACCGGTACAAATGGAAGGAAACCGTCCTCCCCGTTGAAAACCGCCCGATTAATTTCAACAGATGGACTTACGACCAGAGGAACCGTTTCTACGCCGACTACTGGCAGTCTTGCGGCTTAGGTTTTTATGAGTATTTCCGCTTTGCCGAGGAGATTGGCGCAGAGCCGCTTCCCGTGCTCAGCTGCGGCATGGCATGCCAATTCGAGAACGATGAATCAGACAACCCCTTCGTCTCCATGGACGAACTGCAGCCATACATAGATGACGCGCTTGATCTGATAGAGTTCGCAAACGGCCCGGCCGATTCCGAATGGGGAAAAGTCAGAACGGAACTCGGACACCCGGCACCGTTCAACCTCCGCTACATAGCCATAGGCAATGAACAGTGGGGGAAGGAATATGTCAAACGCCTGAAGCCTTTCATAAAGGCGATAAGAGCCAAATATCCTGAGATAAAGATTGTAGGTTCATCCGGCCCTTACTACGGCGGCGAGTGGTTCGATGAACTGTGGCCTGAAATGAAAAAGCTGGGAGCGGACCTGGTAGATGAGCATTTCTACGCCAACGAACTCTTCTTCGAGAACAATGCGGACCGTTATGACGGTTACAGCAGAGACACCAAAACAAAAGTCTTTGCCGGAGAATACGCTTGTCACGGGATGAACGGACATAAGTTCAATCATTTCAACGCCGCACTTGTCGAAGCCGCATTCATGACAGGTCTGGAAAGAAATGCAGACATAGTGAACATGGCCACATACGCTCCCCTTCTGGCCCATACCGAAGGATGGCAATGGAGGCCGGACCTCATCTGGTTCGACAACCTCAACGTAATGAAGACATGCAGCTATCATGTGCAGCAGCTTTACTCCGTCAACAAGGGAACGGACGTCATCGGAATAAGCATGAACGGGAAACCGCTTGCAGGCAAAGAGGGCAAGCCCGCCGTAGGTGCCGCCGCAGACCCCTCTATCTTTGAATACACCGTTTGATATCTTTCACGGTCGTTCAATTTTTATTTTATATAAGGGGGTAGGGGCATTTCACCCAGCTTGTCTAAGATTTCTTCCCA